>CAYYGL010000226.1:0-7002 GCA_964471235.1 uncultured Calditrichaceae bacterium | reverse complement strand
CCAAAGCAAACATAATAGCATGTTTTACTTGTCTCATCTTTTCAGGAGATAACCTGGTGATATATGCTCCTAATTTATTTTTTGAAACCGTTTGAATATGATCTAAATTGATTGCACAAATCATCATCCCGTCTTCTTCAGTTAGGATTACTTCCGATGGAATATCTGTGATGGTTGAGGTTATTGGAGCTATGGTGGCTTCCCCTAAAAACTGTAAAGCAGAGGTCGGGTTAAGATCAAAACCGGTCTCTTTTTATCCGGGTGCTTAAATGTATCCCAACGTATTTCTCCACGCTCCATTAATTTCCCCAGACCTGTTCATCTTCCCAAACAGAAAATTCATCTTCTCTTATTGGATTTTTTTCATATCCCTTTTTATGCTTTTCCTCCATCTTAGTTATACGTCTCTGTCTCAGGTAAGAAAGAATCGCATTCCGTATTATAGCGGAACGGCTCTCCTTGGTTTTCTTAATAATTTGATCCAGTTCTTTTAACAAAGCTTCATCGATAGTGATTTGAATGGTTTTCATCATATCTCCGGCAGATATATATTTTTTAAGCAAATTAGTATAGAGTACTTTTTGAGGCAAGAGAAAATTGAGGGGGAGAAAGAATGGGAATGTTTACTATCATCCATAAACGACAGGGATTAATTGTACATCGAACACGTTCAGGAAAATCGACCACCATCGAAAGCCAGCCGCCTTCAATGAACGCCAAAGCCAGCACAACCCAGCCTAACCAGTGCATCTGTTGTTTCTTTTGTTTAGATGATATCCTTGATATCAATTCTTAACCCGTCTTTCACTTTCTGGTAATAAATAAATTTCGCTATAATATTCTCCTGGAGGCTTTTCTTTGTTTTATAGGTTTCCGGTTTGATGCTGACAGGGATAGTTCCGATGTAGCCATCGATCCCCTGAGATTCTTCATCGGGAGTTGCAAATCGATAATCGGTACCAAGTAGCTTTGCAACTTTGCTCAGAATCGCTTCCTGAAACTTTAAACCAATAAATGTCTTGATGATTACTAAATCCCGAACCCAATTCTCAATCAGTTCATGGTTGATTTGGTCCATCACATTTCGGAAATTCTCAATCATGTCGGCTATTTTTTCCGTAGCTTTTCCAATTGCATCAGGATGTTTGGTGAGATACCATTCTTCCCACTCCTCGATTGATTTTCCGGAAAATTCCCGAAATCAACTCACTCATTTGACCGACAACAGCGGGTCTGGTACCTTGTGCATTTTGATTAGCTAAATTCATGAGCTGGGTTGAATATTTGGGAAAGTCAAATGATTTAGCGCCCAACAATTCTTTTATCTCTTTATTGGTTAGCTTTATTTTATCTTTCATCAAATGTAGCTTCCTTCGATAATTCTTCAAATTTCGAACGGTATTTAAAAGGATATTCGAAATCCACTTCCGCATATCCATGCTTAATCAGATGGGCGTTGATAAAGGTCTTATTTTTCATATAAATGTATGCTAATAGATGATTCTCTTTATCATATTTCTTAACATCATATTTTAAGAAAACTTGCCCCCTGCCAATTTTGATTTTCAAGAACTGTTTTGCCGCTTCAACAGTTGATGGTTTGGGTTTTACGCCTAACAATCTAACAAGCAGATCATTTTGCAATCTTATCAGATTGGGCGTGATAATTTCCTTAACGGTGTAATATTCTTCCCGTTTAACATTATTTGTAATATCCTCGACACTTATCTTTGAGCCGAACTTCAATTTATTGGGATCGATTTTTTTGTTGAGCCCAACCGGGTCCGAAAAAATGTAGGGGAGAGCGTTGATTTCTTCCTGCCAATCAATTTCCGGCAACGTTTGCTCCCGGTATTGAACATCATATTCAAACAAAGAGGGTTCATGCCCTTCTATTTTCGATTTGATGATTGGTAAAAAATCTTTATTGACCTCGTATCCAATGGAATTTCGGTTGGTAATCATAGCCGCCAAAGAGGTGGTTCCGCTCCCTAAGAAAGGGTCTAACACGGTCTCACCGACAAAGGTAAACATTTCAATGGCTCTTTTGGGTAATTCCACCGGGAACATGGCGATATGATGCTCCTGCTTAACCCCGTTAAAGCACCAGTGCCCGGAGAAGTATTCTTTCCATTTTTCTTTTGTGATTTGAGACTGTTTTTTCTGTTCAGCAGTGACTTTCGGAGGTTTTCCCGGTTTCTTGAAAATCAGAATAAACTCATAATCAATCTCCACAATACCGTTTCGTGGATAGGGATAAGACCCCATAATTGTGGCGCCCCCGGTGGTGTTCATGGTGGTTTTTTTCTGCCAGATGATTGCTCCCATATAGTCGAAACCAATGGTCTCGCAAAACTTAATGATTTCAGTTCTGATGGGAATAATCTTGTAACGACCGTAATAAACTGCCCGGGCAAATTGATCACCGATGTTGATGATCATGCGGCATCCGGGGTGCAGTGCCCGGTAGCATTCCTTCCAGACCAGGTTTAAATTGTTGATGTATTCTTCATAAGACTGATCAAAGCCAATCTGTTCCTGGGAACCATAATCTTTCAGTTGCCAATATGGCGGTGAGGTTACAACGAGGTGAACCGACGCATCGGGCACTTCTATCATCTTTCGGGAATCACCGATAATACAGAGATGTTTGGTCTTCATAGCCCATACCAAATGGCTTTAATCCAATGTGATGTTTTTACTACCCTAAGATATGACACCAATAAAAAGAATTCAAATGATTTCGACGACAGGTGGCGAGCAAATTCTCAAATCTCCTCATTCAATTTATGGGATATGTTCATTAAATCAGTAGACACCTCAACCGGAAAGGGGTTCATCGGTTTGGTTGATTAAAATCATGACGCTCCCAATTCCCTGACAAATTACGCATAACCATTTGCACTTAATAGCCTTATGCTCTAAATTAATGTGAACGCTCTTACTGAGGAATGTGTAAACAAACGCGAATGCATTTGGAGAGATACCCGCATTCGAAGCGGAGCCTCCCCCTTTTCGGGGCGGGTATGAAAAAATAACGGTAGATGTTCTCACTCCTGTTCAGATGACGTTGTCATTGGGGCAGGACTCTCAGTAGACTGTTCTCAGTATGAGCGAATATGAAATGAAAATGCATAACCAATTGTAAAACCGTTCAACCAACTGGAAAGCCCTTACTTATGAAACTCCCCCGATCCCACCATCTCCCTGCCGACATACTTGCCGGACAGTTGCTCATGCCGGCGGTGTATCTCGATTTTATCAATCGGGAATCACCGGCTGCACGTAAAATTTTGCAAATGATAAACCGCTACCACATCGGCGGGGTGATTCTCTTTGGCGGGCATCCGGCGGATATACGCTACTGGACCATTCGGTTGCAACGAGAGAGTCGTTTTCCCTTGTTCATTGCCGCGGACCTGGAACGAGGTTTCCATAGTGTATTTTCCCAGGGCACCATGTTTCCCCATGCCCTGGCATTTGGCGCTGCCGGGGAGCTTTCCTTAATGGAGCGGTTTGCTGAGGTGCTGGCAAAAGAAACCCGCAGTGTGGGCATAAATGTCTGTTTTGCACCGGTGCTGGACCTGGCAACCGACCCCGATAATCCCATCACCAACATCCGGGCGCTCCATGCCTTACCGGGAAGGGTGAGCGAACTTGCCAGGGTATTTATCAAAACGGTGCAAAAATACGGCATCGCCTGCGTGGGCAAGCATTTCCCCGGGGATGATGCCACATCAATAGACCCCCATACCGATTTGCCGGAACTCGCCAGAACGCTCAACGAATTGGAACAAGCGGAGTTACTCCCCTTCCACAATGCGGTGCAACAAAATGTCAAAGCGTTGATGATAGGGCATCTGAAAGTGCCCGGATTACCGCATCCCGCGTCTATGGAGCCGGCTCTGGTGGAGGAAATCATCCGCAGGCAATGGCGGTACCAGGGAGTGTTGTTTACCGATGCCCTGGAGATGGGCGCCATCCAGCATCATTTTGCACCGTGGGAACAAGCCTATCTCCCCATCGAAGCCGGGGTGGATGTGCTGCTGATGCCGCCAAATCTGCCACTCGCACATCAGCTCTTGGAACAGCGGATTCGGGAGGATGATGCCTTTCGCCGCCGGGTGGAAGCGGCGGTAGAACGGATCTTCACCCTTAAGAAATGGCTGCATGCTCAAAAGCCGGGGCAGGATCATCCCCTGCGGGTAAACAAGGTGGTGGCGCATCCCACACACATGGGCGCGGCGACAGCAGCAGCGGAACGCGCCATCACCCTGCTACGAAAATCGGGGCGCTTTCCGGTGCAACTTCCGGCGATTCGGAAAGCAGTGCATCTCATCTTCACCGATACCCCTTTTTCCGATCAACCCCTACAACATTTTTGTGAGGAACTCCGGAATTTTTTTGATGACGCGGTGATGATGAATAATCCGTCGTCACCGGAGTTGCAATCCCTGCCATTGGATAAACATACCCTGACCGTGGTCTCCCTTTACTTCCGCACCTTTGCCGGCCATGTGCAGCAACTGGATTGGAACCATATCCACAAAACCTTGCAATTCATAGAAGACAAAACTGCCGCCACAGTGCTGTTCCTGTTTGGAAACCCATTTCAAATCCGCCACCTGGCGGAAGATGCACCGATGGATGCCCTGTTCCTCACCTATTCCTATGTAGAGCCCTCCCAGCGGGCGGCTGTTAAGGCGTTGTGCAGTTTTATTCCCATTCGAGGAACCCTGCCCATCGAACTGCCGCCACCTTACGCTTCCGCCATCCCCCTGGAAGCAAAAGAATACCGACTCACCACAGCCGGGGAAATGCCTGACTGGCGGGAGGTGGATGAACTGGTGGAAAACGCCATTGCGGAGCGAATTTTCCCGGGGTGCGTGCTGCTGGCGGCACAACAGGGCAGCATTCTGTTCCACCGTGCCTACGGGCGATTCACCTATGAAGCGGATTCCCCGCTCGTAAAAACAGACACCTCCTATGATCTGGCATCCCTGACCAAAGTGCTTGCCACCACGCCGACAGTAATGCGACTGGTGGAGGAAGGGGTGCTTTCCCTTGAGGAACCCTTAAGCCGTTTTTATCCGTTGGCGAAATCCCGGGGAAAAGACAGCATCACCATCGCCGATTTGCTAAGCCATCAGAGCGGATTGCCGGCATGGCTGCCATTGTATGAGCAGATTGGCAGCAGCGAACTCTCTGCGGGGGAGCGTCGCCGACTGGCGGTGCAACGTATTTTGGAAACGCCGCTGGAATATCCCACCGGGAGCAAAGCAGTGTACAGCGACCTGGGATTTATCCTGCTGTGGGACATCATTGAGATGGTGAGCGGGATACCGTTTGATGAATTCTGTCGGAATAACCTTTTCCAGCCAATGGGACTGTCTTCCCTGCGCTTTAATCCACCGGAGAAGCTGTGCCAACAGATTCCCCCCACCGGCAGTGATGCCCTGCGGGATGCAATTCAGGGAGAAGTGAATGATGCCAACTGCTATGCCCTGGGCGGCATTAGTGGTCATGCCGGGCTGTTTGGTACCGCAGCGGATGTGGCTGCCATGGGGCAGCTTTTTATTCAGAAGGGCATTTACAACCGGAAGCGATTATTCCGGGGAGCCACCATCGACTTGTTCAGCCGGATTGTCAACCCGGCGGTCTCCAACCGTGCCCTGGGATGGGACACCCCGGAAGAAGGAGGCAACGCGGGAAAACATTTCTCGAAACACAGCATCGGGCATTTGGGCTTTACCGGCACCTCGATGTGGGTGGATATGGAAAGGGAAGTGGTGATTGTATTGTTGAGCAATCGCACCTATCCGGATGCCAGGGTGAATCGTATGTCGGAAATCCGCCCGGTGATTCACGATGCGCTGATGGAACGGCTGGGGGTGAGCAGGTAACAGTATTACTTCGTAAGCACATTCACTGCGCTGAAGAAATTTGATTAAATAACCATGCCAACTCGGATTTCACCGGTTGTGGTTCTTGGCGGATCGGCTACCATTCCTATCTCGAACAAATAGCACGGTAAATTTTCAAAGATAACAAACCAGTGTTCATGACAATGACTATTCTGTTGTAAAACTCAACCCAGCAAGAATTTCTCTTGTGCCTTCCTGAAAATTATCTTAAATTTTATTTAACAAATCAAATTATTTCTTCCCATAATAAGGAGAAGAGATCATGAAGTTGGCAGGCTTCATTTTCGTCCTCCTGTGCAGCACTCTCCTTTTCTCCCAGGTGGATACCACATTTACCGAACTGCGGGGAATGGAGGATGCCCAGGGGAATACCCATTTATTCTACCGGAAACACAGCCTGAACCAGGGCGTCGATTATCATGTGGAATACAACGATATTTATCACCTGAATTTGGCAGCACAAGTCGACACCCTCTTTTTACGGGATTACATCATCCAGAACACTTTTCAATGGGAAGCCCAGAGTACCAATGTTTATGAATTCTGGAATAATGATCCCGCTACCTGGATTTCCAGTGGGGAATACACCATAGTAGACCCGGATGCTTACATCAGTCGCTATGACACCGGTTATGTCTATATTTATCTGGGGTTGATGCCCTTTCTGGCAATCTCCCGTCAAAATCCAGATTTGCTATACGCATTTCATGATTGGGGACCAGGACTCCTAAAGAGCACCGACGCCGGGTATACCTGGGAAGTTGACAACCTCGCTCCGCTGGATGTAGTTCCCTTCTCCCTCTCGCCGTATAATGACCAGGTATTGTTCGGGAGGGGAAACGACAGCGGGTATCATCTGATGAAGTCCGTTGACGGGGGCAGAAACTACGTTCTGGTGGATTCTTCCACTTCCTGGTACCATGTGCAATTCTACTACGATGCCGATAGCTCCCATATCTACGCCATCAACCGTTCCCTTCAGAACCGATTTTTTATCTCACCGAACGGTGGCAATTCATGGCAGGGTGTGATTATCCGGGATGCTCCCCTTCAGCTCAGCACCGATCCGTCTCAGCCG
>CAYYGL010000225.1:0-7012 GCA_964471235.1 uncultured Calditrichaceae bacterium | reverse complement strand
GGCTGCTGGATTGCCCGTATTATACCCGACCGGAAAATTTTAAGGGGATGCGGGTGCCGGAGGTGCTGCTGTCCGGAAATCATGCCGAAATTGAACGCTGGCGGCTGGAACAGCGCCTTTCCCGTACCAAAGCACGACGCCCCGATTTGTATCAAAAATATCTAAAGGAACAAAACCTCACGGAAAAAACAAAGTGATAGGAGAATAGACCGATGGACATTTTAAACGCAGTAACTGCCAATCAACTGGTTTCCGATTTACCCCGGTTTAAAGCGGGGGACACCATTGCCGTACACGTAAAGGTAATTGAAGGTGATAAGGAACGGATTCAGGTGTTTACCGGGGTCTGTATTCAGCGCCGCGGCAGCGGTATTAACGCCACTTTTACCGTACGCAAAATTTCCAATGGCGTGGGAGTAGAACGTATCTTTCCGCTCCATTCCCCGCGAATCGAAAAGATTGAGGTGAAAAAAGTAGGCCGGGTGCGGCGCGCTAAATTGTATTACCTCCGTAATCTGGAAGGTAAGGCGGCGCGGATTAAAGAAAAACGCCAGCGATAACGCTCTCAGATAACTCGATTTTACAGTGCGGTAATCTCCCGGTTGCCGCACTTTGTGTTTATGATCGGTAATCCCCAATACCCAGCAAAATTGTGATAATTGCATGGCACATGCCTTCTTTTTCCTCTGTCCTCATTGCTATGCTGAGGATACCCTGACAGGTTCCCTCTGTACCCAATGTCATACTCCCATCCGAATCCGGGAAGAGACGATTTCCTTTAATGGCAGGGTATTGAATTCCGAACAATATTACCAGTGGCTCCGGAACAAACTCTCCCTCTCCCAGGCGCCTTCCGCTTTAAAAAAGAGGCTCGATAACACAACCGGATTTTCCCGCGACAGTTTGCTAAGGGTCAGCGGCCCGGCTCATCTGCGGCAGGGCAGGCAGTCTTTTTACTTCCGGGGATATCATCGTTTATTTGGTATGAGAGTGGAGAAGCCGACCAAAATGGCACAGGGTCGATTACTGCTCTATCCGGATTCGGTGGCATTCCACACTTCCCGGGAAGTGGTCACCTGGCATATCGGTGATGTCACCTGCGTGACCACGAACGGGCATTATTTTGAATTTAAAATCCGCCGACAACCGTTTTATCAGATTCTTTTCGAGGAAGAGAGTCCTTTAAAATACCAGTTGTTGCTTCGCAAATGGCTGGGGGAATTTTACCGGCAAACCGGGAGGGGAGAGATAATTGAATATCAGCCCCGGGTGCGGGTAAAGCCGCCGGAACCTCCCCGGCAGTTCTGGAATATTCCCGAACCGGCAGCAGCCGAACACACCCGCATCCCGGAAAAAACGGTGATGGGCGCTGTCGCTTTTGTTTTGCGAACCATTTTGCGGCTATGGATTCGGGTGCAAATTTCCGGTACCGAATACTGGCACCGGGGAAAACGGGGAATTGTGCTGGTGAATCATCAAAGTGTGCTGGATCCGTTTATCATCGGGGCGTATCTCGACCGGGGAATCGCCTTCCTGACCAAAAGCACTTCTTTTGCCCACTGGCTGCCTCGAACCTTTTTGAAATGGGCGATGGCTATCCCGACCACCCGTTATCAAACCGACCCGGCGGTGATTGTTGCTGTGCGCGCCCTGCTGCGCAGGGGCATTCGGGTGGGTGTGTTCCCGGAAGGGGAACGCTGCTGGGATGGAGCAATGCAGCATTTCAAACTAAATCTGGTGAAGATGCTGATGGCATCCCGGGAAACAATTTACCCCCTGGTCATTCATAATGCCTTTCATTTTCTCCCGCGCTGGGCAAAATTCCCCCGGCGGGCAATCATTGCCCTCCACCTCCAGCCGCCGTTTTGCCTGCTGCCCATCTACCCGGTGGATGAACAGCGGCAGTTCCTGGAGGAACGCTTCCGAAACACGTTAACTTTGCTGCAATCGGATACGGTGAGATCATGACACCCCGGCTGAACATATTGCGCTCAGTAGGAATTCTACTGGTTTTGGCAATCGTTTTTATGATAAGCCGCTGTGCAGTGCGCAGACCTCCCTCCGGCGGTCCACCGGATAAAACACCTCCCCGGGTGGTCAGTATGTTTCCTCGGCCGGACTCCACCAACGTTAAACAACTGGCATACATGGAAATCCGCTTCGATGAAACAGTTGACCGCACTTCTCTCCGCAACCAGGTGTGGATGCTGCCGGAGCCTCCCGGCGGTTTTACCCTGAAATGGAAAGGCGGCAAAACCCTGCGCATTATGCTAAGTGATTCTCTGGAATCCAACCAGACCTATTTGCTAACGGTGGGCACCGGTGTCAAGGACATCCGCGGTAATGAATTAAAAGCGCCCATCGTGCTACCCTTCTCCACCGGACCGCACCTGGACAAAGGGGAAATCTCCGGCGAAGTCTTCGGGAAAAACATCAAGAATGTGTTTGTTTATGCTTACCGGTTTGTCGACAGTTTGCCGGATAGCGCCATCTTTCGCACCCCACCCCGCTACTCCACGCAGGTGAACGAAAAAGGCGGATACTATCTCCGCTACCTCTCCCCGGGACGCTATCGCATTTTTGCCCTGGACGACCAGGACCATGACCGGCGGTATACCCTGCAAACCGACCGGATCGGCATCCCATTCCGAGATATTACCCTGGATTCCACCAAAACCTCTTTCACCGATTTCAACCTGGTGCTGACCCGGGAAGATACCACTGCTCCGGTGTTTTACCGGGCTGCTGCGGATAATCAACATCTCATCGAACTTACTTTCAACGAGCCGGTGCAAATTACCGATTCGTTTCAAATTTCCCTGGTAGATAGCGCCACAGGCAGCGTTCTGCCAGTCCACTATGCGGAAGTAGATGCCAGGGAACTTTCCCGGCTCCTCATTTTTACCGCCGATCAAAATGAAACCACTTATAAAGGAACCCTGCAGGGGATAAGCGACACCACCGGCAACAAGCTCCCTCACCTGGTCGAGTTTTCCCTGACCGGGTCGGCAGAAGCGGATACCATTTCACCCCGGTTAATTGCCTTTTCCCCCGGAGATAAGGAGAAAAATGTTGAGTACCGGACCATGGTTTCCTTCACATTCAATCAGCCGGTGGATAGCAGCAGTTTGATGGAAAGCTTCACCCTGTTCAAGCAGGACAGTGCCCCGGTAAGCGGGCGATGGCATTGGGTCTCTTTACGCCATCCCGACTTTAAGCCGGACACATTGCTGGAAAAGGGAACCGGGTATTTTTTCAAGCTGGATTTATCCGGGGTGAAGGACCTTTATGGCAGGGGATTTGGTGATTCGCTCCATGTGCATCATTTCAGTACCTGGAATTGGGCAGACCTGGGGGAGATCACCGGAACTGTGCGCAGTAATAACCCGGAATGGAAACGGATGATAGTAACGGCAACTCCTTTCACAGAGAAACAAAAACATTACACGGTGAGCGGAGATATTGGAAACGCTTATCAAATTCCGTATGTGCCAGGGGGAATTTACCAGGTGACTGCCTCGATTGACGTGAATGAGAACGGAAAATTAGACGGCGGCAGCACCATCCCATTTCGTTTTGCGGAGCCCTATCGAATTTTTCCCGATACCGTGAAGGTCCGTAAGCGTTGGACCACGGAAGGAATCGACTTTCACTTTGACTGGTAAAAATTCCAATGAACCCGATACGTTTTACCAAAATGCACGGCGGCGGGAACGATTTTATTCTGCTGGACAACCGGGATCACCGGATTCCCCCGGGAGCTCATCAGTTGATCCGCAAATTGTGCACCCGCCACAGCGGAGTCGGGGCAGATGGTTTGATGCTGCTGGAGGAATCATCGCAGGCGGATTTTCGGCTCTTCTACTTCAATGCCGACGGGTATCCGGCGGAGATGTGCGGCAACGGTGCCCGCTGTGCGGTGTGGCTGGCTTACCGGCTCCACATGGCACCCAGGCACTGCCGTTTTGAAATTCAACAGCAGTTCTATGAGGCTGAAATTCTCTCGGAGTTTATGGTGAAACTGAAGATGCCGCCACCGCAAATTCTAACCCAACCGGATGGATTGACGGAACTCCTGAACAACAAATTTCCGGAAATGCTCTGGTTAAATACCGGGGTACCCCACCTGGTGGTGCGGGTGAATGAGCCGCCGGAAACGATTGATGTTGCCGTGGAAGGTGAAACACTGCGGCATCATCCGGTTTTTCAGCCGGATGGCACAAATGTTAATTTCGTTTACCCGAAAGAGAAGGATTACCTTCGGGCCCGTGTATATGAGCGGGGAGTGGAAAAGGAGACCCTGGCTTGCGGTACCGGTGCAGTAGCTTGCGGTATCTATGCCGCTCTTCAATTGGGGGCTTACTCGCCGGTTAAAGTGGAATATCCTGGTGGAATTCTTCACGTGGAATTTAAGGCGGATTTTTCAGAAGTCTTCTTAAACGGACCGGTGACACCGGTGTATGAAGGAACCTTGTCCCGGGAATTTATGATTTCAATCCTGTAAAAAAATGGTGAGCAAATACCAGGGGAAAGTTGATTTCTTGTCCTTACGAACCCACGGTTCGGTCATTTTCTTTCCAGTTCAAAATTTTCTGTTGCTCGCTTCCCGGCGTTTGGCATGGGCGATGGAAAGCAACGGCTTCCACTCAACACCGCGGAAACGGTTTACCTACTCGTTCCCAAACCGGAGTTTGGGAACGAGCATATTCCGAAACCATTTTAGCAGGGGGGCAATTTCTCGCAATCACGGTTAAACGGATGTATCCCAGGTGAAAACCGCGCTGGAAAATTTCAAACCGGCAAAAAATCAACCGAACCGTGAGTTAATAAGAACAACTCTGCGACCGCCGCGTCTCTGCGGTTTATCCCAAAGAGATCCCGTTGGGATGAATTGGTCAGATTAGGAAAATATCTGCCTGGAAACGGGAGGCTTTCAACTGAGTTTCTGTTTTTTTCAATTTTACTATTTGCAACTTCCGAAATGGAAATTATTTTAGTGGGCTACAAAAATAACATCAACAATCGAGTGGATGTGGGGTTAAACGGAAAAAGCTATGAGAGATGCCAGGGAACACTTGTCTTTTCACACTTTCATTTCAGTGCCCGGTGCCTCTCATACACCAAACTTAGATTTCCGGTTGTTTCGCACTTGTTTTCAACCGTTCCCCCTCCCTTATACCCGATACCCTTTACCTAAATTGAGGAGGCAGACATGAGCATATATGCAGTATTAATGGCAGGCGGCGTGGGTACTCGTTTTTGGCCCCGGAGCCGGGAAAAACTGCCCAAACAAGTGCTGAACATTTTAGATGATGAAACCATGATTCAGAAAACCCGCAAGCGCCTGCAAGGGGTGGTGGAGAACTCTCACATAAAAATTGTAACCACGGCGCAGCAACAGCAACTCATTCAGGAACAATTACCGGAATTAAACAAGGATAATTACATCCTGGAGCCGGAGGGCAGGAATACTGCGCCGTGCATCGGTCTGGCAGCGATTCATTTACTATATGAAGACCCGGAGGCGATGATGGTGGTATTGCCGGCAGACCATCTCATTTCCAACGCTGCCGAGTTTAAACGAGTGATTCGCCTGGCAACCGATTTTGTTTCTTCCCATGATGGGCTGGTTACCCTGGGAATCAATCCCTCGAAACCGGCTACCGGCTACGGCTATATTCAAGCCGGGGAGGTGGTGTCTGAAACTGACGGTCATCTTATCCACAAAGTAAAAACCTTTGCCGAAAAGCCCAATTACGATACCGCTAAACGATTTCTGGAAAGTGGAGATTTTTATTGGAACAGCGGGATATTCATCTGGAAAGCCAACACCATTTTAAAGGAAATCGAAGAGAAGCTTCCCGAGATTCACCATGGACTGAATCGATTGAAAGAGTATCTGGGCAGCCCGGAGTACCCGGAAAAACTGAAAGAAACGTACCAGGCGTTTCGGAATGTCTCCATTGATGTGGGAGTGATGCAACTGGCGGAAAATGTATATGTAATCCCTACGGATATGGGGTGGAGTGATGTGGGCAGTTGGGAGACGGTTTACGAGATCAGCCGAAAGGATAAACACAATCATGCCGGGGAATACCAGGAGTTGGTCAGTCTCGATGCCGGGAATTGCTATATTTATTCTCCGGAAAAATTGGTGGCATTGGTAGGAGTAAATGACCTGGTGGTTGTGGATACCGGCGACGCCCTGCTGATTTGTAAAAAATCGGAAGCCCAAAAGGTGAAAGAAACCGTGGAAGAGTTGAAAAAAAGAGGGTTAAAACGCTGGATTTGAATCAATGAACCGTAAGAAATGACAAGAAATGAAGAAATTACGTAAGAAAAAAAAGAAACCGACGGAGAATCCCCGGGACTTGCGTCTATTTCAGGAATTATGCCGCCTGGTGGAAGAAACCGGCATGGAAGTGCGGGTGGAAAAAGGCAATTTCCGGGGCGGTTCTTGTGTAATCGAAGGGGAGAAGAGAGTTCTTTTTATCAATAAAAAATTTCCCCTGGAGAAGCAAATTGAATTTCTGTTAACAGAGATCAGAGAAAAATCCCTGTTACCCGAAGGCATACCGGAGGATGTCAAGACCCTGATGGCAACGTCTTAATCAACCAATCATCTGAGGGATTCCTATTTAACATCGGGTGTGGAGAACCGCAAAAAACCGGAAATGGGGAAAAGGGGAGAAGTGGGAATAGGAGCAATGGAGTATGGAATAACCGCATGTGGAAAAACTTTCGATAGGGTAGAAGAACCGATTTAAACTGACTTCCTGCTCGGGATTTTACCAACCGCCAACAAATGCCTCCTTCAAAAGACTTTTCATCCAGATGCTCCATATACATCCGACCATGGCTTTTTGCCTTTCTCTTTGAGTAATGCTTTCTTTAAAAGTGTATCGCAGGTATTCCCTTCATTGGGAAATACACAAAACTCTTGCATATTTCCTTCAAGTAAGTTAAAATAATCTGCAATGTAATCGTGTTTAAAAGAAATATTCTCACCGCA
>CAYYGL010000224.1:0-7023 GCA_964471235.1 uncultured Calditrichaceae bacterium | reverse complement strand
GAGGAGGCAGCTTGAACCTCTCCAAACAATTTCAACTAACTATTGGATTATCTCAGGTTAGCATATTTGCCAAAAATGAGGGAATCGAATTTCCTCTTTGGATTGATACTCAACAAAAACTGATGGGATTAATTGATTTTGCAGAGACTCCAATTAAAGTGATACTTGATAGAGATAGTAGACCGATTTCATTTACAACAACGTTTTTGGATGCTGATATTGAGGAACAATATTATAATTACATCCGAAATTTAACAACCGAATAATGGTTTACCGTTGACGTCCCTCCCCCGCCTCTCCGTCTATCGCGCCATTATCACGTCTATATGTCCGACCCCAACCACAACGTGGCACCGTTGGTGCTGGGTGGCGTTGCCACAGGGTTGCCGGTCGGACGCGGTTAATTTTCCCCTTGACATTTTGCAAAAAAATGTTATCTTATACATAACCCATACACAAGGATTGAAACTCAATAATTGCCCGGAAGGCAAAACGGTAACGCTCAAATATGCTCTGAGCCGATGATACACTCTATTCATTCCATCTGTTTGCTGCCCTTGTTTTTCATACGTGCTGCTTACCGCCACATAATGGCAGCTATCTCCAATTTCTCCCTCGCAAATCGGCAATCGAAAATCATCAATCATAAATCCCCAATTCCTGCCCCCCCCGAGTTTTGGCATAACCGAATTTACCAATATTCTCATTAACCTTATTTTGCCGCCGGGCAATAGGAAATTCCTGCGGCGGATGTGTTACTGTTACAACGGCTATTGCAGGTGGGAGGATTGGTTTGGGTGAAGGGAGTAATGTTATTAATTTGTATGATCAACTCTTAGAAAAATTTAATATAAAAAAGGGGAATTATCATGACTAAGATATTTAAGCTTATCTTGATTAGTTTTACAATTGTAAACATAGCATGGTTTGTAATGGGTATAGCGGAAGTTAGGGCTGAAAAGGAACCGATTTATTCAGCAGGTAATAAAAATGGAGATATATGTGAATGTCCAGTCCCTGCTGGAAATTGTGTATGTAAGTGGAATCCACCACAATAACAACAATAGACGGGCAAACTATTTAAACGATCCCCCCTGTAATTAAAGGGGGGATTTTATAACATTAAGATTGCTACTCTAACAAAAATGAACGAACCGTGGGTATGAAATTTAAGTTTTAACATTAAAAGTGGAGTTTTAATAATGAAGGTTAATTTATTATTTTTTTTATTATTACTGTCTTTTATTTTATTTGGAAAAGATTTTTCTAAGTATTTTCAATTAATATCTGAAATACGGTTAAATCCAAAGACAGAATTAGTTGGAAAACTTTTTGTCCCCGGATTTTATCGAATTGCTGTTGACAAAGTGGGTAATATTATTACGTGTGATACATATTCTAAGAAAGTGTATTTATTTTCTTCCAAAGGGGAACTAAAAAAAATTGTAGCCAAAACAGGGAAGGGACCCGGTGAAATAATCTCTCCTTCAAGTATAATAGCTACAGAGAATGAGATTATAATAGTGGATGCTGAATTAAGAAAAATCAATTTTTTTGATACCAAGTATAATTTTCTCAACTCCTTTTTTATTTCTGCAAGTCATACTCAACCACGAAAAGTTATACCACATAAGAATGCGTTATATTGTACTGCTACCTTTGAGGATTTTCAGAATCCCGGTGATGCTGACTTGATAGTTAAATACAAACGTAATGGGCAGTTCATTTCTAGCTTTTTTCCTAGAGATGAAAAAATAGCTAAATCAGCCCTTGCATATGAAGCAAGTAAAACCGATATGGTTTTGATTAAGGAGAAAATTTATGCCATTCAAAGTGGTTTATTTAGAATTGCTATTTTAGATACTCTTGGAAAAATTATAACTTTTTTTGGTTCTCCCCCTTCCTATTTTATATCTCTTTCATCAAAGATACCTTCTTTTAGCGAATTGCTTGAAATGAATATGAAAGAAAGAAATAAAATTTTTAATAAATATAAAAATAGTTTTACACCAATTGTTAATATTTTCAATATTGATAACTTTATTTTTATTGTCACGTTAGTGAAAGATGTGAAATTCCCTCAGGATCGAAAATATATGCTCGAGATTTATGATACCAATGGAAACCACATAAATGGCAGCATTGAAACATCGTTTGCATTCATCACAAAAGGAGTTGATGGATATTTATATTTTTTGCATAATGAAGAAATTACGGATGAAAATACATTTTACACCATTGGAAAATATAAATTCATAGGGAATTAATTATGAAAATAAAAAAATCATCTATTTTTATTGTAAGTATTGTAGTAGGAAATCTTATTTTATTATATTTAAATATCATTAAAACTGAAAAAAATCTCTTTGAGAACACTCTTGAAATAAATAAAAAGGAAAATCTCATTAAAGTCTTGAAAGACCTTAATAAAATTAAATTTCGTAGCATCGATGAAGAATCAGAAAGTTTTAAAACCTTATTCAATCAGCAAGATTTTAAGTTGATTATTTTTTTTACTCCAAATGATTGTCCTGCATGTTTGAAAGAAATCAAACTATGGAATAAGATATACAATGAAATTTCTATTCCTGTTATTGGAATAGTTCCTTATTACAACATTCATCAGGTAAAATTATTTTCTTTTAATGAGAGAATTCAATTTCCTGTTTTTGTTGACATAGAAGAAAAGCTTTTACATAAAATTGATTTTGCTGAATCACCGATAAAAATATTATTAAATAAAAAAAATGATATAATTTCAATAACAACGGCTTTTCTTAGTCTTAAAATTGAGAAAGAGTTTTTCTCATTTGTGAAAAATTTAAAAGCAAATTAACCCCATGTCCCTCCCCCGCCTCTCCGTCCATCGCCCCATTGCCACGGCAATGTTTTTCTTAGCTGTGGTACTGTTGGGCTTGCTCTCCCTGCAGCGGCTGCCGGTGGATTTATTGCCGGTTTTAAACTACCCCCGCCTGTTAGTGCAAACCCGCCTGCCCAACGCCGCACCGGAGGAGGTTGCCGAATTGGTGACCCGACCGGTGGAGCAGGTGGTCAGCGCGGTCAGCGGGGTGAAACGGGTGGTCAGCCGCAGTCGGGAAGGGGTTTCCCTGGTGACCATTGAATTTTACTGGGGAGAGAATATGGATTATGCGGCGCTCTCCGTGCGGGAAAAATTGGACGAAATGCGGGTGTTGCTGCCGGAAGCCGCCCAACGCCCTCGGGTGCTGCGGTTAGACCCTTCCGCCCACCCCATTATGCAGGTGGCGGTGACCGGTTCCGGGATGGAACGCTTAACCGACGTCTGCCGCCAGGTGGTGCGCCGCCGGTTGGAACAGCTACCAGGGGTGGCGCTGGTGGAAGTGGTCGGCGGGGTGGAACCGTTCATCGAGGTGCAAATTGATCCCGATAAGCTGCTCACGCAAAACATTAACACCGAACAAATTGTTGCTGCGCTTAAAGCCAACAACCTCTCCGCCGGCGGCACCATCAAAAAAGGGCGCTACCGCTTTGCCATCCGCATTGAGGGGGAATTGCATACCCCGGAGGATGTGAAACAGGTTGCCGTTCTCAACACCCCGGCAAACCGCCCGGTGTTCTTGGGCGATATAGCGCGCATACACTATGTTCCCAAAGACCCGGAATCCCTCACCCGCCTGAACGGGCAACAAAGCGTGGGGCTGCTGATTACCAAAGAAGCAGGCAGCAACACCGTGCTGGTTACCCGGGAAGTGCGCCGGGTGCTGCGCCAGTTGGAAGCCGAACTGGAAACAGTTCACTTTTTTATGGTCTCACAACAGGCGGCGTTTATCGAGGAAAGCATCCGCAATGTGTTCAGCGCGTTGATTGGCGGGGGCATCCTGGCGTTTCTTTCCCTGTTTCTGTTCCTGCGAAATTTCCGTCATCCGCTTAATATCGCCATTGCCATGCCGGTTTCCATCATCGCTACTTTCATTTGCATGCAAGCTGCCGGGGTTAGCCTGAACATGATCTCCCTGGGCGGGCTGGCGTTGGGTGTGGGGATGTTAGTGGACAATTCCATTGTGGTGTTGGAAAATATTTTTCGCATACGGGAAGAAGGTAAAGACTGGATTGCTGCCTCTATCGAAGGCGCCCGGGAGGTTGCCATGCCGGTCACGGCATCCACCCTGACCACCTGCGCGGTGTTTCTTCCCATCATTTATGTGGAAGGCATTGCCGGGCAGCTTTTTCGGGATCAATCCCTCACGGTGGCTTTTTCCCTGCTCGCCTCGCTGGTCGTAGCGCTCACCCTGCTGCCGGCGCTTGCCAGCCGCTTCCGGGGGAGGCTTTCACCCTTTGCTCCCACAGGGGCAACCGGAACTATGGAAACCGTTGCGGAAAAAATTTCCCGCAAACCCGGGCGGATTGGTTTACTTTTAAGAACAATATTCCGATTCATATACCAGGGCGTCAAATTCCTGCAACACCTGTCTCAACGGTTCAGCGCTCCTTTTTTCCGAATATTTGATCGTGGGTTGAATCTTCTTTTCCGAACCTATCATCGGTCATTGGAGTGGTCACTATCCCATAAACCAGCAGTTCTGGGAACAGTGTTGGGGCTGCTATTCCTGACGGTTGTTGCTTTCTTTTTATTGGACCGGCGTTTACTTCCGCCACTTTACCCGGATGAGGTGGAACTCCGCATCGAACTGCCGCCGGATGCCACATTGTTCCAATCCGCCCAGGTAGTTGCCGCCATTGAAGAAGTATTTACAAGCACCCCAACAGTAGAGTCAGTCTTCAGCCGCATCGGTTCCCAACGGAGTGTTCTTCAGGCGCTGGCAGAAGAAGCGCCTTACCGGGCGATATTGCTGATCAAACGCAGTTCCAACGCATCCATTCCGGCAGAGCAGTTTCCGGAGTGGATTGGGGAACAATTGCCCCGGGAATATCAATACCAAAAGGTTTTCCAGAGCAGCAACCGGGGGTATGCACAATGGTTGGGGTTGGAAGGCAGCGATGTGCAGGTGGATGTCAGGGGAGCCCCCTACCCGTTATTGCTCCCGATAGCGGAACAGTTACAGCAACGGCTGGCATCAATGCAGGAATTAAGGGATGTTCACCTCTCCTATCGCAGCGGCGGAGAGCAATACCGGATTCGAGTGGACCGGGACAAAGCGGCACTATACGGCGTAACGGTAGATCAGATTGCCAACTCATTACAAAGCCGTCTCAGCGGGGTTACCGCCACCCGGGTGAAACAGTTTGATCGTACCATTGATGTCATGATCCGTGCCCCGGTTTCCCAACGGGACAGTTGGGAAGATCTGTACCGGGGCATGCTAAACGTCAATGGCAATCCACTGCCCTTGAAAGAGGTGATCCGTTATCAGAACCATCCGGCAACGGAGGAAATCCTCCGGCAGGACCAGCAGGAAACCATCCGGATTCTGGCGGACATCTCCCACTCAAGTCGCAGGCAAGCGATAAACAAAATCCGTCAATTACTGGCAAAAACCGAATTGCCGGAAGGAATTCAGGCAACACTTTCCGGGCAGGAGACGGAATTACAGCGTGCCTTCCGCTCCATCCGCAATGCCCTGCTCCTCTCGGTGATTCTGGTATTCATGATTTTAGCGGCGCAATTTGAATCTTTCCGTTACCCGTTTTTGATTCTGCTCGCGGTTCCTTTCGGCATCATCGGTGCGATATGGTTGCTGTTGGTAACCGGAAACAGCTTGAATATTATTTCGGGAATTGGTATGATTGTCTTAAGCGGGGTTGTGGTGAATGACGCCATCATTAAAGTGGATTTTATCAATCAGGCACGCGCTCGCGGAACGCCGTTGCGGGCGGCAATTTTAGAAGCCGGCGCCAAACGGTTTCGCCCCATATTGATTACCACCATCACCACGGTTGCCGGATTACTCCCCCTGGCACTTGCCGGCGGCAGCGGCGCGGAACTCCGTCAACCATTGGCAATTGCCATTATCGGTGGATTATCCCTGGCAACGGTGTTAACTTTAATTGTTATTCCGGTGCTTTATGAGATGATGACGACAAAAGTTGAAAAATAAACATCCGAATCATGTTGCTATTGGGAAGATGAACATTAAACCACTTGTTGCCCATAAGTGGATTTGCTATTAACACATAGCCCCTTAACGGTGTTATTGGATAAAAAAACCGCGGAGCGGTGAGATGTTAATAGCTTCAATAGTTCAGGGCTATCCAAACTCCGTAGGAGTGACATGTGAAAAACCATGCGTTGAAATAGTCTGGGGGAATGATAGAACACCGGCGTTTAATCCGGGAATTTACATGTCACCCCGAATGGGGTTTCATCTTTATCGGATAACCGAAATGGCTATGAACATAACACTCCTGCCGGGTTATATGCGGATCAAAAAACCGCGGAGCGGTGAAATGTTAATAGGGCAAATGGTTTCCGAATGACCAAACTCCGCAGGAGTGACATGTGGGAACCCATGCGATGTAATTGGATGGCGCATTGATTCATCACCCGAATTTCGGGCGGGAATCAACATGTCACCCCGAATGGGGTTTCATCTTTATCGGGCAACCGAAATGGCTATGAACATTCCACCCCTGCCGGGGTTATATACGGATCAAAAAACCGCGGAGCGGTGAAATGTTAATAGGCTAAGTGGTTCAGGATTATCCAAACTCCGTAGGAGTGACATGTTTAAACAAATCAACAAACCAAAAGTATTTAGAAAATGAACTGGCGAAAAAGTCTAACAATTCTCATTGTGTTACTCGGCTTGGGGATATTATACCATCGGTATTTCCGAGAAAGCGAAAACCCCTCGGATGTACCAGAAGTGAAGAAGGAAGAGGTTCAGGTAAAGCCGGTACCGGTGGTTGCCAAACCGGCGTTCATTGGGGAATTGGTGCAATATGTAACTGCCAGCGGTTTTACCGAAGCAGTGCAGGAAGCGGAGATAAAATCGCTTTTAAGCGGAAGGGTGAAACATGTATTGGTGCAGGATGGCGAGGCAGTAGCAGCCGGGGAGGTGCTGGTGCAGTTAGATGACCGGGAAT
>CAYYGL010000223.1:0-7033 GCA_964471235.1 uncultured Calditrichaceae bacterium | reverse complement strand
TGACAAATTGCATGTTAAAAGATTCCTCCAACGGAGCCACTTCGTTGCGGCATTCCTCCCGCCGCGGCGGGATACAGCCGGAATGACATAAAAAGCAGCACCCTGGCTGTCATTCCGGCCCCGACGGGGGGCGTTGCTCCGAATGCCACGAAGTGACCCCGCCACAACGTGGTGACGTCGTCATTGGGGCAGGAATCCCCTAATCTTTTTTGATTTGTGCAATTTGTCATGCGCCCAATCTCAAAAAAGTCAATGTTGATCGAGTAACCACAACCTCACCCTCATCCTGCATTGACCAATTTTTCCAGAGTTCATTTTACTTTATACTGTTTTGTCAGCATTTCATTATATTCCCACTTTGTAGGCTTTAATTCAAAACAACAAGAGGGATGCAATGCTTGAAAAAATTCAACAACTGGAGAAAGTTGCCCGCCAACTGGAACCGAGCGCGGAACAGAGGCAATCCATAATGCGGCAGGTGACAGATTATGCAGATAATTTCCTGTCACAAATTTATGATCTGCCGGCATACGTCACCACTGACGATAAAGGTAAGGGGATTTACGATTCCCCGATTGGTGAAGAGCCAATTTCCATTGGAGAGGTTCTGGAATTGTTGGCACAGCAGGTGGATCGCCCCGGGTTAAATCCAGCTTCCGGCGGACACCTCGGTTACATCCCCGGCGGTGGGATTTTTCATTCTGCACCAGCGGATTTTTTAGCAGATGTCACCAACCGCTACTCCGGGGTGTTTTTCGCTTCCCCCGGGGCAGTGCGAATGGAAAATATGCTGCTGAAATGGATGGCAGACGTCGTGGGCTACCCGCCGGAAAGCGCCGGCAACCTCACCTCCGGCGGCAGTATCGCCAACCTGATTGGCATTGTTACCGCCCGGGATGCATTTGGCGGCAACTCGAAAGATTTCCATCGCATGGTGGTATACCTGACCGAACAGGCACACCACTCAGTGGACAAAGCATTGCGCATTGCCGGGCTAACGGATGCCGTAAAACGCTTCATCCCGATCGACGATCATTTTCGGATGGATGCGGCTGCCCTGGATACCACCATTCGCCAGGACCGGCAAGCCGGATTATTGCCCTGGCTGGTGATTGCCTCTGCCGGCACCACCGACACCGGTGCCGTTGACCCGCTGACGGAAATCGGTCACATTGCAGCACATCACGATTTATGGTTTCATCTCGATGGCGCTTACGGTGCCTTTTTTGCCCTGTGTGAAGAGGGCAGACGCATGTTGAAGGGAATGGAGACCTCTCACTCTATTGTAATGGACCCCCATAAGGGCTTGTTCCTGCCCTACGGTTCCGGTGCGGTTCTGGTAAAAGACCGGCAGGCGTTGCACAATGCCCATTACTATCAGGCAAATTACATGCAGGATGCCCTGGCATCTCAGGAAGAACTGGCGCCGGCAGACCTTTCCCCGGAATTAACCAAACATTTCCGAGGCTTGCGGTTATGGCTGCCCCTAAAGCTGCTGGGGGTAAAACCCTTCCGGGCGGCACTGGAAGAAAAACTGTGGTTAGCCCGTTATTTTTATGAGAAAATCCGAAGCGTTCCGGGTTTTGAGGTTGGTCCTTACCCTGATTTATCGGTGGTTACCTTTCGCTACCGCCCTCCAGAAGGCGACGCCAATGAGTTTAACCATACCCTGGTGCAAGCCGTACAGCGTGACGGCAGGGTCTTTCTCTCTTCCACCATGTTAAACGGAAAATTTACCCTGCGGTTGGCGGTGCTGGCATTTCGCACCCATCTGGATACCATCGAAAAAACATTGGAAATTCTTCAGGAAAAGGTAAAGTGGATAAAAGAAGGGAGAAGGTAAGGGATGGGAAGACTAAAGATTAAAGATTAAAGGGTGAAATTTTAGGGCATTGGGTGACATCTAAAACATGCAAAAATAATTCGAGAATCGTCAACCACTAATCGTCGCACGCAAATCCAAGCGTGAGATAATTGATTGGCGATTAGCAATGTACAATTGGCGATGTGCGAGGGGTAAGGTAAAAAAACTTCCCCAATCGTAAAGCATCAATCGAAAATCTGAAATCCCTGATATCCACTTCATTGGCGCCTTCGTTCCTTCGGGGTACAAAAAATCCCGGCACCCTCTATCGCAGAGAGAACCGGGACATGCCCCCCAACCCCTGGGCGTTTATAGGTCACTCAACAAGGTATATGGTGCAATAAGGTGGTAGTCGCCGAAACCAAAATCATCCTGAAAGACCACCTGTAATTTTTGATGTGGATAGAGCCACACCTCTACCTGACGATGGAATGTATCGGTCACCTGACGGAGAATTTTATCCGGCGCTCCCAGCATCACATAAACTTTTCCCTGATCCGTCAGTGTCATCCCCTTCGGGTTTACCCGGCTGAAGAAACGGCGTGCCAGGTTGATCCGACGATAGAACTCGGTAAGTACCTCATTGCGCTGGGTTTCGGGCGTGGGGTCTTTTTGCTTCCAGAAATTGTTTATTGCCTCCTGCTGTAATGGTACCGGAATATCCTGTAACGCCTTCCATTCCTCTTTCGTGGCAATCAATCGGATCTCTTCTAAAATCTTCTGATAAGATTTAAACCTTAAATCGATGGGGCTCTGATACACCAGGAATGTTTTTTCCCGTTCCAGTTGAAATTCACCGAATTCGGTGTGGATTTCTACTAATAGTCTATATGTACCCGGCGCCAGGTCCGCCGTATCAAATGAATACATTACCGGTAATTTGTGAGTATTATACCATACCTTTTTCCGGGTCAATACCTGCTGTCGATTCTCCGGATCAACATAAGAGATGGTATACTCAATGGAATCACCCTGTTGTATTTCCTGGTTATAAATTTCAAAATAACAATACAAACACGGCTCTTCCGCTCCGTACAGTCTGGGAGGAAACGGTAAAATACTCCGAACCACTTCGCCGTCGTCCTGTTCCACCTCGTTCCGCCGGGCTAACAAAATGTCGCTGACATCCAGATTAAAAGAATTGGTGGTATGAACTTCAAACGAAACCCTTTTGATATGCTCCTGCCGGGTATGCTCATCAGTTAACCTCAGCTCCGCCTGGTACTCTCCGTCATCCAGATGAAAACGCATCGAAAAGAGACGATTCCATTTATATTGGATCGTTTGATCATAAGAAGGCGTCTTAATGATATCTTTAAAGAACTTTTCTTCAACCAACTCATTCTTTTTATCATAAATCAGCACATCTAATGTATATCGGGCAACATACTCCCGGGTTTCCCGGGTAAAAACAAGATCAGCCGGTGAAATTTCGATGGCCAACAGCGTATATCCCCTCTCAATGGCCGTGTTTCTGGCAGACCAATTCTCGACAAAGATAGCGGCAGCATTGTCAGTGCGTTCCTCATCCAACCAGGTATTTCCGGCATACAATTTAAAAACCGGTAGAACCCCCAGTATAATAACTGCAAAACGAAATAAGTACTTCATGACAAAATCTTCCCAGGAATTTGGGTTTAAAAATAAGTGACGGGTTAAAAAGAATGACATCCTTGCCATTTTAATTCTCCTCGTTTAACCTCCTTGTTCCATCCACTTTCTTTGATTTATAATCGGTGTCAGCGCCAAATGATTAGAAAAAAAAATTTCAAAAATATGATTTTTTCCGCCTTTCGGTATCATTTTTGTAGGTAAGTATAGAAAAATTTTCAATCTAACTCTATTTCCATACAGGAGCGTTTTTTTGCTGTACAACTTCGCTTATTTTATCAGAGCACACCTCACCAAAATTTTTTTCATCTATCGACCAAATTATTCCTCCCCTTCCACAATAATTTGGGAAAAGTATCTTTTTTACATTCTGTGATGACAAACAGCTTAGATGGAACACGAATCGAATCTTCCCGTAAAATTTATCCCGGGTTACCATAAGGTCGAAAAAATCAAAAACGGTTTAATGCATCCCCGGAAGGGAGAAAAATTATTTATCTTTTTTGCTGTGATTTTTGTTTCGATAAACTATATTTACTGTCTTTAGTTGAATCGCATTCATCGAGGAAAACGGGATAAAAATATCAATTAAGAAAAATGAACCAGCCTGTTACCAGGATACCTGATCCTTTTGTAGTTCGTGCATTCTCACTTGAGTCCATCAATCGGTATTTTTTCCTTCCCCATGCAGTTGGTCAGATTGATCAATTTTAGTTTCCAAAAAATCGGATTTACACAATTTCGGAGAAAATACTTTTCAGCGGGAACCTTGCTGTGGAACTCCTAAATAATAATGATGCAGAAACTGCTTTCCACGCTCAGAAATTAGATAAGGAATAATGGTAACTATTCAGGTATGTATACACGAATTCACACGCGTGCTTGTGCACCGGGTACCCCGTTGGGGAATATTCACGAATGCCGGTACAAATACGAAAAAACATACGTTTATATAGAACGGGTAAGCGCACCCGCCGCTTGCAACAATATAAATCCCATTTTATCGGATTATGTTGATAACCAACTATTAACTGATCATCTTTTTTTTCGTGTTCATTTGTGGTTGAACAGTTACAAATAATGAGAGGCAAAAATATTCGAGAAGAGCAGAATAAGTTCTACAAAAAGCGGGAGACGGCAAACCTGAGTTGGTGTTCCATCGTGATTTCCGCATTTCAATTTCATATCGATAACTCAGAAATTCCCGGAGATGATGCCAGGCACTTTACACCCCCTGATAATGAATATTAACGATGAGGAATGACATGAAAGGACTATCTCGAATTGATTCGGAAAAGAAAAAGATGCATGGATGGTATGTACGGGTATATGGAGGCGGGAAGACATTTTCCAAGTATTTCAGTGATAAGAAATATGGCGGTAAAGAGAAGGCTAAGAAATTAGCCATTGCTCATTTAGCTAAAATGACCAAAGAAGTGGAAAAGATGTTTCCCTATTTTAAGGACCGGGATACCAAAACGCCGCCATTCTGGGTGAAACCGGGCAAGCATAACAAATCCGGTGTAGTGGGTGTTCATAAAACCGAGTACTGGAGCCCTACCCGAAATCATGCCGTAAAATGCTGGGTGGCAACCTGGAACGAGAATGGAAAACGGCGTGACAAGGCGTTCTATTTTAGTGAAAAAGGCAGAACCGAAGCCGAAGCGAAAAAAATGGCGATTGAATTCCGGGCAAGAAAAATGAAGGAATTGGGGAAAAAATACGATTATCATACCACGATCGGCGCCCCGCCAAAACAACGGAAAAAACCTAAGTTAGCCGAGAGAAGCTGGGTTCCCGGATTAACGATTAAAGATTTCACACCGATAATCGGGCAAACCGATCCGGATTATGCCGAAAAACCGATTCGGCGAATGGAAACTTTTACCACCAAACATTTTGAAGCCTTGCGCGCGGTGTTGGGAGTGGTGGCAGACCTGTTTGACTGGACCAACATCGATTTTGAATTTGGGAGAGGATTGTTCAAAGGAGATGTACGAAGCCGCTGTTTCTGGAACCAGGAAGGCATCCGAACCGATGTAATTGTTGACGAAGAGGGCAATATCAAAGTTTACCAGGGAGCCAAACCGGACCCCTTTTACCTGGAACACCGCTCCGAAAAATCGACTCCCGATAACGATTAATTCCTACGTTCGCTATGGCAATTTGCCGAAATGTTCCGTAGATTAGCACTTTCCGGAATCGATGGGAACGGTCGATCACAATATTGAACCGGCATCAACACCTTCAGCACAGAGGGGGACCAGATGGCAAAATCATTCTACCCGAACCATCCCATCCACTCCCTGCTTCGGGAGCGAATTCTGATATTAGACGGCGCGATGGGCACCATGATCCAGGGATACCGGCTGGAAGAGGCGGATTTCCGCGGCGAGGTTTTTCGGGACCATCCGGTCGAACTGAAAGGAAATAACGATCTGCTCTCCCTCACCCAGCCGCACATCATCAAAGAAATACACCGGGCATATCTGGAAGCCGGCGCAGACATCATCGAAACCAACACGTTTAACGCCAACGGCATCTCGATGATTGACTACCAAATGGTTGATCTCGTTTACGATATGAATCTGGCGGCAGCCAAAATTGCCCGGGAAGCCTGCAATGAATCCAATCAAAAAACACCTGAGAAACCCCGCTTTGTAGCCGGAGCACTGGGTCCTACCAACCGCACCGCTTCTCTATCCCCGGATGTCAACCAGCCGGCATACCGCAACGTCACCTTCGATGAATTGCGGGAAGGCTACTACCAGCAGATACGCGGTTTAATGGACGGCGGGGTGGATTTGCTGTTAGTGGAAACCATCTTCGATACCCTGAACGCCAAAGCGGCATTCTTTGCCATCGATCAATATTTTGAAGAAACCGGTCGATCCGTGCCGGTGATGGCATCGGTAACCATTGTGGATGCCAGCGGAAGAACCCTCTCCGGGCAAACCCTGGAGGCGTTCTGGATTTCCATCTCCCATGTGAACCTGCTCAGTGTGGGCATTAACTGTGCCCTTGGTGCCGAGGAGATGCGACCGCACGTGGAGGAGCTTTCCCAACTGGCGCCCATCTATGTGAGCGTTTATCCCAATGCCGGGTTGCCTAACGAGTTTGGTGAATACGATCAGACTGCCGAAGAGATGGCAGCCATTCTGGAAGAATTTGCCGTTAGCGGATTCTTAAACATCGTAGGCAGTTGCTGCGGCAGCACCCCGGAATTCACCCGGGCGATTTCCCGGGCAATGGCTGGTAAAACGCCCCGGTCACTCCCGGAAATTCCCCGCTATCCGCAGTTCAGCGGGCTGGAGCCGCTCACCATTCGCCCCGACTCCAACTTCATTAACGTGGGAGAACGCTGCAACGTCACCGGCTCCCGAAAATTTGCCCGATTGATTCGAGAGAACAAATACGAAGAAGCCCTGGAGGTGGCGCGAAACCAGGTGGAAAACGGCGCCCAAGTTCTGGATATCAACATGGATGAGGGACTGCTGGATTCGGCACAGGCGATGACGACTTTTATCAATCTGATCGCCTCTGAGCCGGATATTTCCC
>CAYYGL010000222.1:0-7153 GCA_964471235.1 uncultured Calditrichaceae bacterium | reverse complement strand
ACCTCTGCTAATATTGTTTTTTTGCTAAATAATACTTGTTGCATTTTTAGGGAAACATTAAATTTGCAGGTAAAGCTAACTAGTTACGACTCATTTTTTCAATCATAACCAATCATCCGTGTCAATCGGCGTTATCTGTTTCATCTGCGTTCAATTTCAAGTTCCGTTGAACCCACGTTAAATGAATTCCTTCAATTTTTCCAGAAATGAGTCAAAAGATAACGCCATCGTGTTAGCGGAAAGAGGGAATACTTCATCCGCTAATGAGATGAGCATACCGGTCCGAACATTGAGGGAAGGAAACAATTTTATAAATCGTTCAATAGGTTTAGACATTCCTGTACTAAGCGTTTTAGCCAGCTTTATCTCAATGGGGTAGATTTCTTCATACTGCTTTTCAATGATTAAGTCGATTTCAAGCTGATTTTGGGTTCTTAAATAAAAAAGATTGGTTTGCTTCCCATGATTGTAATAACATTTAACAATTTCTTGAATGACAAAATTTTCGAACAATTGCCCTCCCATAGGTCCATTTAACAAATGCTCTTCCGTGCGAATTCGGGTTAAATAACAAACCAATCCCACATCCAGAAAATAAACTTTGGGACTTTTCACAATCCGTTTCCCGAGATTGCGATAATATGGTGAAAGGAGAAAGATCATCTGGCTGGCTTCTAATATTGAAATCCACCTTTTAATGGTATTCACACTAACCCCCAGATCATTGGCGAAACTCGTCAAATTTAAAATTTGCGCACACCTTGAAGCCAATAATCGCACAAAACGCTGAAAATTCCTCAGGTCCCCCACGTTAGCCAGATTTCGAACATCTCTTTCTAAATATGTTTGTAAGTAACTGCCATACCATAAATCCGTGTTTTCCCGGGGGTGAAGAACCAGCTCAGGGAATGACCCCTGTAAACAGGCATGGATAAAATACGTTTTGGTATCCTTAAACGAATCATTAACAATTTCCGTACGTTGTTTCTCTGTGACATTGAAGGGGAGCAAATTCAATAAGGCAATACGACCGGCTAAAGAATCACCTAATTCATTAATCAGGTGAAACTGTTGTGAGCCGGTGAGTAAAAAACGTCCGGTTTTGTGACGATCCTTATCTATAGCGATTTTGATGTAAGATAATAATTCCGGCACATATTGTATCTCATCTAAAATAACCGATTCCCCATAACTATCGAGAAACAATTTCGGGTCTGTCAAAGCCCTTTCTCTTGTTAATGGGTCATCAAAACTAACAAACTGGTGGGAATCCCGGAACAAGTGCCTTAAAAGCGTGGTTTTGCCCGATTGCCGGGGACCTGTTACCGCTACCGCCGGAAATTGTTTGCTACTTTGAACTATGACTTTCTCTATTTCTCGAGGAATATATGTTTCCATTTCACCACACCAATTTTAAGACAAATTTGCAATTCAATGACAAATTTGTCTTATTTTAACATGCATAATGGTGATATGCAAGATTTAAATTTATCGTAACACTTTAGCTCTGTGAAAAATGAATATCTGATAATCGAATATGGTCGAACTCACCCCCTGATCTTTCCAAGAGAGGGGGAAATAGGGGGAGAGTTTTATAATCAAATGAGGCAAGAATCTAAATTTTTCAAAGCACTAAAATGTTACAATTTATCGGATGTTCAACTTCAGGTATGCCGCTACACAAAGCCGTTAACAGTGTTCAATATTACTTCCGTCAAAATCGATAATACTATTACACCAGCTTTAGTTACGATAGCATAATTTTGGGACAGCTATTGAAGGTGGGCTAAAATCAGTATCCATAAGCTTAAAACCGCCAGGTGAAATTCAAGGAAACATTTTCCCCCTGCCGGTAATCATTCGCGTAATTAAAATGAAGAAATGAATGCCGGGTCATATCTTTTTGAGTTTTATTTTTCCGTATCAGGCGGATGACGTCAATGCCGCTGACCAACCGATTTAACACCAGTCCGGTGGCAAAGAGGGTAGTTCTGCGTTTCCAGGTCAGCCGATTCAGGCGTTTATTCAGGTAATCCTGCCGGTGCTGTTCCGAATCCCACTGCCAAAAAAAGTTTCCATCTTCGGGGTAAGTGGCATTAATATCACGCTCTAACAACTTTTCCGCATTGTAATCATAGATGTTACTGCTGGTGCCAATGTCAATCCAGTACTGGGCATCTTTGTCACGGGTTTTCACTCCGGCATGAACAGCAGCAAAGGTTTCCAGCTCATTTTGCAATACATTCACGTATCCTTTGGTGCCGAAAAAACCGAGCCACAGGGTAATATCGGAGCCCAGGAAAATTTTGCCCATGCCTTTGTTGCCCATCAGCATTTCTCCGCTGCCGGGCAGCGCCAGGGACAAGAGCACGTGCAGGAAGCCGCCGGGCCTGTTCCCGCCCTGCGGAGCGTTCTCCGGACGCGCGACGCTTTGGACCGGTCTTCTTTCTCCTTCCCGGGGGAAAAGAAGACTGGAAAAAACACATATCCAGAGAAGGATGATAAATGGAGTCGGAATTCGGGAAATCAGCTTCATCGATATATCCTGTAATGGGTTATTTGTTCATCCGCCGGTAGTGCACAGGAGATTACCAATCCATCCGCAAACCGAACATATTCACCCGTTCGCCGTTAATTGTGGGGCGTTGATAGGTCACTCGCATCTGACGACGATTGTAGCTCCGGGTGGTGAAGCCGGCATCAATAGCGGAGATCAGGTGATTTACCAGCGCAATCATTGATCCGTAACCGGCGATATTATACATGTGATTAAGTTCCGCCCGCAGGTCTTCCGCCCGGGCATTGTGTGGGGTGAAATCCCCGGTATACCCATTATATTGATGTTGGAAGGAGGCGTCATCCCAGGCATTGCCAAATTGGGTGGGATACTTACCCACCATTTCATAATATTGTTGGGTTTTGGTGGCGGGAAGTTGATGGGTAAACCCCCGGAGATATTGGGTGTCGTCATACTGGTCAAGAACCTTCTCGGCATCCTGCCAGTCAACCAGCAATGGTTTGTCGGGATCGGATGTATCCAATTCAAAATTAGGTAAATCCAATCCTTCCTTGTCTCGCAGTTTATAGTAGACATACGACCAGTAGCGCTGCTCACTCCAGTGGGCATCCACAAAGCTGCGATGAATGCGGGTTTTGTCGTCCCCACGATTGTTATAAATAATGTTGAGCGTCCAGGCGGTTACCTCAGTGGCAAAGAAAAAAGCACCCTTGAAAAATGATTTGGCATAGAATTGCCCCACACCCGGTACCGCAGCCGAAAGCAACACCGCTTTGCTAATGGATTTGCCCGGGACGCTCTCGCCGGATGATACTTCCTGCTCCAGTTGGCTGTCCAACTGCTCATTTAGCAACTGAGTTAATTGCAGGCGATTGAGCAGTACATTATCGGTTTTTTCCGGCAGAGCCGAATTTTGCGCCCACAGCATCACGCTGCCCGCCATCATCAAACATAATGCTCCGAAAAACTTCATGATACGACCCCTTCTTAAAATATTTCGATATCAGGTATATAGAGATAGGTAGAAAGTGATGCGTCATCCGTAAAAATTTACCCATCGCTTCATCTACCAAACTTCTTTTCCAATCGCAGGTTAAAATCGAACAACACGCCGAAATAAAATTTCCATTCCTGCGGATAGCGAATTCCCTGGTTAACATGCTCCTTTAACGGGTAGGCGGCTTCCAAAAATATCCGGGTAGGGAAGAAATACCAGGAGAAAGTATCCAGCCGCAACTGTATGCCCACATCCGAGAGGAAGTTGTTGAACTCGATGCCGCCTTTTGACCAGGCATTGCCGTATTGAAAAAAACCGCCCAGGTATAATTTATCAAAATAAATGTTAAAAATCTGGTGATTAATATGTCGCCAGAGGGGAAACCGGTAGGTGACGGAGCCGCTCAACATCCGCCGCCCTTCCACGCTGTAAAACGGATAGCCTTTCAATCCCACCAATCCTCCGGCAAAAAAATGGAAAAAGCTGTCCACCGGAGCATCGATTAATCCCCCGCGCAATTGAAGACTGAGGGTGTGGCGGCTGGTGTAGGGTACCGTCAAATATTCTTCCCAATTCATCTCAAACCGGTCGTAATAATATTTGGTGAACTGTTCGATGTTGATTACCCGATCTGAGGCAAAATCGTTTAAGAAGCGGTTCCATTCCCGTTGAATCCGAAGAGTGACATAGCGCCCCTTGCGGGGGTTAATGGCATCATCCACATCCCGTTGGATATGCTCGTGACGTAAAAACAAGCTGAGCGTGTGCCCCCGCAGGTAGGTATAGCGCAGCGGGGCAAAGACAAACAAATCTCCGCTGGCAGGGTCCACAAACGAAAACGTTTTAATCCGGGCACGATACAGACTAAAGGTATAAGCTAATCTTGCTTGAAAGAGTTTTTTAAGTTTCCAGGGCAGAAAATGCCCCCGGATACCGATGTTGGCTTCCAGGAGATTAAAATTGATGTCGATTTTGGGCTGGGCATTATACCCCTCCAGAGTGGCGATATCGGTGATGTTGGCGGACTGGTTAAACGCCTCGATAAAAAGGGAATTTTTCCAGAGGTTAAATTCAAAAATTCCGAACAGGTCGTAATCTTTGTTCCGATTGACATCCGCTCCGCCAAAGAAAAACATTTTATTGAGAATTTCATTGGTATAGATATAAAAACCCGGTTTAACGGTACCGTAATCAAGTAACAGCCGGGGCATCAGGGTGACGCCCGGGAAGCGAAAACGGTAGGGCGTTGGGGTCCGGGGCGTTTCAACCTGGTCATTTACGGTTAAACGGGGAATGTGGGATTCGTAATCCGGGATGTAAGCAAGGTTTTCCGGCGGCTGTGATTTGGCAGCCGGAACCCGGTAAATTTTATATCCCTGGTTAATGTACTGGGCATAGAACAAATCCCCACCGGGCGTCATTGTCGGCATAAAGGCGCCCCCGACCACATTGGTATATGCCTTCTTTTCGCCGGTTTGCAGGTTCAGGCTGTAGATGTTAAAGATGCCGGTTTCGTCGCAGGCGTAAAGCAGTTCCCCGGTTGTCGGATGAAATGAGGGATAGCGTTCATCACAACGGGAATTGAGCAGGAAGGTGATGTCGCCGCCGGTTGCCGGGATTCTGGCGATATCCCGCCCGAATTTTATCGAGGTGTCAAAAATGATGTAGGAATCATCCGGCGACCAGCGGGGATGAAAAATTTGTCTTCCGTTTAGCAAATACGTTAGCTGCTGTAAGCTGTCTCCTTTAAAGCCCACGTTCCGATAATATAAACGCCAATTTTTCACCCGCTCTGCCGGCACCTGCGCCACCACCCGGTGCTCCGTCAAATCGTAATACCGCTCGATAAATTTTTCCCCGGTGAACGCCTTTGATAAATCGCCAATCTTCAGGGTAAACAGGTTGGTCAATCCATCGCTTTCCACCACAAACACCAATCGGTTACCGTTATGCGACCAATCCGGGTTGCGGGCACGTAAAGAGCGGGTCAAACGGTATTCTTTTTCGGTTTGGAGATCATATATAAAAATGTCGTTATATAGACTGCCGGTGCCTGGTTCAACAGCATGTTTGGCGTATGCCAGATAGCGGCTATCCGGTGACCAGGTGATGGAGCCGGAAACTTTAGCGGCAATGGTTATCTTTTCCCGGGTGTTCAGGTTTTCCACAATGAGGGAATTTTGGGAGAGATAATCCGCCTTGCCGGTGGTGAGATAGGCAATCTGCTTGCCATCCGGAGAAATGGTAGGAAAGAGGTCACCAATACCTTCCGCCACCCACGGCTCTCCGGTAAGCAAATGTTGCTGCACGGTTTGCAGGCGGGTGGAGTAGGTCTTTTTGAGATATTGTTTCCAGCGCTGATAAATGGTCGCAGCCGATTCGCCGGTTGCTTTTCGAATTGCCTGGTTGAAAGAAACGGTCAGCGGGCTGCCGGCGGCATCTGCCAGTCGCGCCACCACGGTGTCTCCGTAACTTTGCGCCAGAAACCGTACAAAGGCAAACCCCTGGTTATAAGAAGACTCATTCCCGATGCTGTTTTTTCCGAAGACATTCATTTCCGAGAGACTCAGCAAATGCCCGGTCATTACCCGGTCACGCAGAATCATCTCCCGGTGAGAATCGCGATAATCAAAGCGCCGGTCTGCTGTTTGGAACTGCGCCACTCCCTCGGCAAACCATACCGGGATGGTGATTCCGGAGATGGGATAAGAAACCAGCACGTTGGGAAAACCGCGTACCACGTCGGGGCGGCGTGCCTCCTCGTAACCGAACACCTGAAACCAGCCCGCCGGGATGTGTCGTCCGTATTTCAGCGCTTTCTGTAACGAGACCACATGGGTAAATTCATGAGTCACCACATCCCGCAGCCAGTTGTGGGTGCCCCGTAAAATGTAATCGAGGTTTTCCGCCCAGATTTCGATTTTATTGTCGAAAAAATAGGCGCCGCCGTTGGCATAATCTTCCGTATCGCGAATCACAAACTCCACTTTCCCTTTGGGATGATAGCCATATAACCCGGTGATGTGGGGATAGACATCCTCGGCAATTCGAGCTACCAGGTTGGCGGTGCGTACCGTTCCCTGGTGATAGTGCACCAGGAAGTGCTCGGTTTCGATGGTTTCCCAGCGCAATTCGGGGTGATTGGCGTCAAACGGCTGGGCATAAAAGGGCAACGACATGAACAAAAGGATGAACAGGAGCACATACCGGGAAGACAGGGTTGGAAGTTTGCAAGTTTGCAAGTTTGCAAGTTTGCAAGTTAACATTTTTGATGTAACAGTGAACATCCGTTCAAGCGGAAAAAACATGGTGCCCAAGAGAGAATGTCCGGCGAAGTGTTGCCGGTGGTATCGGGTGTAGTGAGAACGTTTTTTCATCGGGTTGACGATATATCCCTCGTTGTTTAAGTTTATGAGCCTAATGCGTTGTTGACAAAACAAGTTTTGTCGTTCCGGAGCGTCAAAATTTATTTTGACAGCGAGCACTACCTCTAAAAAAACATCACTGACAAAACAAGTTTTGTCGATCCGGAACGTCAAAATTCATTTTGACAGGGAGCACCACCTCTAAAAAAACATCACTAACAAAACAAGTTTTGTCGTTCCGGAGCGTCAAAATTTATTTTGACAGCGAGCACT
>CAYYGL010000221.1:5279-7159 GCA_964471235.1 uncultured Calditrichaceae bacterium | reverse complement strand
ACGGTTTCCGTATAGTTATGCCAGGCGGCGATGGTGCCGTTTACCGCGGTAATGCCGCCTTTCCGCAGGCGCTGTAAAACTTCCGGATTGAGAAAAAAACTGGCATTCAATCCGTCAATAATAATGCTTTCCCGATGGAGAGCCATAGCATATTCGTTCATCGTTTTTTCCTGTTGTTTTTAGGTGAAAGTAAATCCGCAAGATGAGTAGCGTCAAAACTTGGGGCGTCAAAACTTGGAGCGTCAAAACTTGTTTTGACCCTGCGCACCATAGCGCCGAAACCTGTTACTAACCCGTCAGAAACGGGCATTGCCGGCGAAACAAAGTTTCTCTTCCTGTGGTGTTGTGAAACCGGAGTTTCACAACGAGGTAAAATCCGAAGCTGAAGCTTGCTGCTACTGGTATAAGAATGGATACCCGCCGCACATAAGATCCACTCATTCTACCAGGATCACATGTTCCCCGGGAGCCAGCACGGTTTCTTCCGTTAAGGGATTCCCATCCGCTGTTAACTCCCATTCAATTCCCACGGTGGATTCCGGTGGTATCACCCTTGCTTGCGTTCCCTCGGGTATGGTGAGAGTATACCGGATGCGTTGATCTTCCCGCTGCCAGGAAACCGGGATATCGCCCCTTGGGGACGGCATCTTTCCCTTTGCCCATTTCGGCAAATCGAATGGAGCCACCGGCACGGTGACGGCAAACTCCCGAAATCCCGGGGCTATGGGTTTGATTCCCAGCAGGTAGGTGGATAAGTCATAGGTGGGGGTAGCAGACCAGCCGTGGCAGAGGCTGGTGATGTCATCGCTCTGCCAGGTTTCCCGAAAGGTACCGTTTCCCTCGGCATCCAGCTCTTCCCAGCGGCGGATGTTCGCCAGCATTCGAGAATACATCCCGGTTTTTGCCAGCGCATGGTGGAGATGATGACAGTAAAAAGGCTGCGCCATCACCACATCGGATTGCTCATCAAACGACGCCGGCTCATTCACCCGACTGCTCCAGCGGGTGAGAACGAGGTGTTCATCGTCGCCAATGTAACGCAGAATATTTTCCCATCGGGATTTCGGTGCCACATCAAAGGCAATTGCCGCGGCATTGCTCTGCTGGCTGAGGCGGCGGCTTTTCTTGCCATTATGCCGGCAATCCACATACAATCCGCGGGTTCTGTCCCATAATTGCTTGTTGACTGCAGAGCGCATTCGTTTGGCAAGCTGTCGATACCGTTTGCCGTAGGTGGGTATGCCGGCCACATCTGCTAATGCGGCGGCGGCTGTTAGCGCCCGCACAAACTGGCAGTTCAGCGCGGTGATCTGCCCCTGCTTATCCAGTTCCGCCCAGTCGATGAAAATCCAGTGGGGCACATCGGTGAGCAGGTTTTCTCCGTTCACAAACGGCTCAAACCATCCCACCGCTTTGATGACTGCGGGAAATAGTTCCGCTGCCAGGGCATTGTCGCCGGTATAGAGCAGGTATTGCTCCAATTCCATCATCCAGTAAAGGGTGAAATCGGGGATATTGGTAAAGTTGGCGGCGGAAAAGTCGCCCACCACTGCCATGGTGGTTAAGCCGGTGCGCAACTGCGATTGGGCGGTCTGGCGGAGCAGTTTAGCCGCCAGGGCTGCATCGCCAAACGCAACAAAATTGACCAGCATCTGCACGTAGCCGTCGCCCACCCACTGGCGCTGCTCCCGGGAGGGGCAGTCGATGTAGGCGTCGTGCATGCAGAGACGCACCGTGTTGGCACCGGTTTGCCAGAGCCGGGAAAGGCGTTTATCGGAACAGGAAAAGCTGCCCCGCGGTTCCACCGGATAGCCGCTGCTGGTCACAGCGATGCGATGAAACTGCACTTCCCGGGCATTTCGGATGGTGATTTGCAGGTA
>CAYYGL010000221.1:0-5269 GCA_964471235.1 uncultured Calditrichaceae bacterium | reverse complement strand
AAGCCTGCCCAATCGAATTGTTCCCACCGTTGTCTTCCATCCCGCAGGATATAGCGGTGCCCGGGCGGGGCATCAAAACCGGGGATGCCTTCCGGGATGTGCACCCGACCGTCATCCAGGCGCCGTTCCCCATAACTGAAGTCGATAATCGCCCCGGCGTTTCCGCTCACATCAAAAAAGACCCTCCCGCAGACGATCCCGCCAAAATCCAGCGTCAGGCTCACGCTGCGGGCATCCGTGGTAGAGACCGTCATCCCACCAGTCCCGGAGAGCAAGATTTCTGCTCCTTCCACCCGGCAGTCCTGCAATGGCAGGAGGGTCTCCTTCATCATTGCGGCTGCCACGTCATTGGCGAAGGGAACATTTTGCACCTCGCCGGTAGCGATTACCGTCGCCGGAAATCGCTGTTCCTCGCGCAGGTAAGGGATATCCCGCCGGGTCATCACAGGAAAAGGGATGACATCCTGGGCAAAGTTGCGAGCCGGAATTTGCAACACCTCCGGGGTTTGCCAGTCGCGGTCATCAAAACCGGGATCGAGCCAATCTGTGGGAAATGTTGTGGCATCGAAAATTTCCATATAGCCCAGGCTGCCTGTTGGGGTATCCCGCTGCCAGGATTCGGCTTCCCGGCAGCGCCAGCTTTCCGGGGTATCCAGTGACAGCGACTTACCATGGTTTACCACCTCCCCCTGGAAGAAAAACCCGCCGCAGCCAAAAGCGCTACCTGCTTCCCAGCCGGGAAGTTCATACCAGGCGGTATTTTTACCGTAGGAGTGGGCGATCACTGCCAGCACATTGTCTCCGGGCATTAGATAAGGGGTTAAATCGTACGGATCCACATCCTGCCACTCCGGAAAGCAGCGCGCCGGTCCCCGACCAATACGCTCGCCATTCACAAAGAGCTGGTAACGCCCGTCCACCGAGATGAAGCCTTCAGCCTGTTCAGGGGATTCTTTCAGGGTGAACACCCGGCGGAAGAGCAGGTAGCGGTTGGCTTCCTCCTCAACTCGCTGCAATTTTTCCCCGAAACGGGGAGTGCGCAATCCACGCTGACGCCAGACCCATTGGGCGCGGGGATGAAATCGAGGAATTTTCACTGCGACTCCTCCCGCAGCATTTTGAGGTACCTCTCTCCGATGCCCTGGGGCCGGGTAAAGATGGTGTGAAGCGCCGGCAGCATTTTCAGTTTTGCTTCCGGAAAGGCAGCAAGCATTTGCTGCGCCAGCTCAAGCGGATGGAGGGGATCATTTTCCCAGGCGATGAGATACACCGGTTTGGGGAAATTTTCCAGGGGGGATAAATCAGAAAAAAGCTGCCAGGAAGCCGTTCCCTTGCAGGCAGCAGCAATGCTTTCCGGCTGATGAGAGCCCATTGCTTGCTCGATGACCGCCACGGCATTCTCCGGCATTCCAAAATCGTATCGCAAACGGTATTTCATTCCTTCCAAAAATTTTTCCATCCCCAGCTCACCAATCTGTCTTGCCATCATTAACAACCGTTCCTTCTCGGGGTTTTCCCCCACACCAAACGCCGGGGCAGTTTGCAGCAGCGCCGACACCCGTTCGGGATGATGCAGGGCAAACAGCAGGGAAGTTGCCGCACCCATAGACTCCCCGCCGACGATTGCCTCTTCAATGCCAAGCGCATCTAAAATTGCCGTGATGTCGTCTGCCATCTCATCCGGATGATAGCGTTCCGCATCCGTCACCGGGGTGGAATCCCCATGCCCCCGTTGATCAAAAATGATCACCTGAAAGTACTTTTCCAGGGGCTGCAATTCCAGGCGGCTCTGCTGACGATTGCCGGTTAACCCGTGGGCAAACAGCAGCGGCGCCCCCCTACCAAAGATTTCCACAGCCAGCTCCAGACCACCGGAAGAAATTATTCTGAACATCCTCACCCCTTCCCCATTACCCATTAACAATTACCCATTAACAATTACCCATTAACAATTAACAATTAACAATTAACAATTCAGCATTAACAATTAACCATTGTCAATTCCCCCTTCTCCCCGAAACACCTTCGCCTTTCCGGTCAGACTCCACCACCAGCGGGTCAGTTTGGTCAGCAGCCCGCTAATCCCCGGCGGAGGATAGGGCACAAAGCTTTGCAGGTGGGAAATCAAGCCGTTTCGGGTTTCAATCACAAATACCTGGAGATAGCGAATTTCCTTCCCACCGCGAAAAACATGATGGGTATCCACTTTGATCACACTCTTTTCGCCATCCAGCCAGGCATTCAGCAACCGAAACCCGGGCTGTTCCATGTTGCCAAAAGCCCAGGTCATTCCTGCCGAGATGGCGGCTTTCCCGCGCATTTCCGGAAACGGATAGTGGGGATCGATCACCACCGCATCCTCGGTGAAATAACTTAGCAGGGTGTTCAGGTCTTTCGTCATAAACGCATCCATCAATCCCTGGAGTTGTTCAATCGTTATCTCACTCACCCGTTTCTCCTGCCTGTTTGCGCAATTCTTTTTTCAGGATTTTACCGGTAGCGGTCATGGGGAGAGAATCCACAATTTCCACCAGGCGTGGATATTTGTAATCCGCCATCTGTGTTTTTGCCCAGGCAACAATCTCTTCCGGCGCTGCCGAAGCACCTTCCTTCAGCACCACAAATGCTTTTACTTCCTCCCCTTTTACTTCGTCCGGCACCCCAATAACCGCTGCCAGGGAAATTGCCGGATGGGTCATCAGTACCTCTTCCACTTCCCGCGGGTATACGTTAAACCCGCCGCGGATGATCATATCCTTCACCCGGTCTACAATGTAAAAATAACCGTCTTCATCCATTTTCCCCACATCCCCGGAATGGAACCAGTCATTGCGGATGGCAGCCTCCGTCTCCTCCGGCTTGCGGTAATAGCCTTTCATGATGTTATGCCCACGGATGACAATTTCGCCCGGCTCCCCCGGCGGCAACTCCCTGTCATGTGCATCCACCACTTTTACCTGCACTCCCCAGATTGGCGTACCGATTGAACCGGGTTTACGCTCCATATCCAGTTTATTGAAAGTGGCGACCGGGGACGTTTCCGAAAGCCCGTAGCCCTCCAGGATGGGCACGTTAAACCGTTGTTCAAATCCCTTCATCACCTCCAGGGGCATCGATGCGCCGCCGGAAACCCCGACCCGAAGATTCCGGGCAATTTTCTTCAGATCGTATTTCTCAGCATCCTTGTGATTGAGCAACGCCCAGTACATGGTGGGCACTCCGCAAAAGATGGTGACATTTTCTTTCTCCATGCCTCCCAGCACCGCATCCGGGTCAAACCGGGGAATCAATACCATGGTGTTGCCTTGCAGCACACTGGTATTCATCTGGCAGGTCTGGCCAAAGGAGTGAAAGAGCGGAAGGGTGATCAACTGGATGTCCTCATGTTGCAACTGGAACAGGTCTCTCACCACCAGGGCGTTCATGATCATGTTGGAATGACTGAGTTCAGCGCCTTTTGGTTTACCGGTGGTGCCGGAGGTGTATAAGATTACCGCGGTACCCAGGGGGGATGTGGGCACTGTATCAAATTCAGGAGACTGATCTTTCATCAGCATTCCCAGGGTGGGGAAGCCTGCTATGGGAGATGGTGCAGCCGGATCGGCGGTTATCACCCAGAAATGTTCACAGGCATCAACCGTCTGAAACCCTGCCCAGCCGGTTTGTGCCATGGGAAGTTCCGCAGTGCCCTGAAAACAGAAGTACGCTTTCGCATCGGAATCGGTCAAATGATACGCCACTTCCCGTTCCTTAAACAGCACATTCAGGGGGACCACTGTTGCGCCGGTCTTCAGGATGCCATAATAGACCATTGGAAAATAAGGAATGTTTGGACACGTTAAAGCAACCTTATCCCCTTTACCTATTCCGGCTGCTTTCAGTCCGTTAGCGATTTGATTGGCAGCGCTGTTCAACTGTGCAAAAGTTAAGCGGGTATCGCCGAAAACAATCGCCGTTTTATGGGGAAATTTCCAGGCGGTTTCTTCGAGGAATATGGCTAAGTTCAACATGGATAATGCCTCCCGGGAGTTAATGACGAAAGCGGATGGGCTGTTCCCATCACGAAATTGATTGTTGTGAGTAAAATAATAAAAAATGTAACGCTTCCGTTAGCTCTCTCTGATGTACTGTAAGCGAAACCGCAGAGAGCGCAACGTTCGCAACGTGGGTATCCAGTGCCCCGATGCGTTCTTTGCGCTGGCTTTGCGCACGTTGCGATTCAAAAAACATGTCTTCAACTAAGCAGGACAACTCGAAATGGGTTGAGTTCTGAAACAGATTGGGTAACCTGAATTATAAAATAAACTTCGAGCCTCTTGTACTGTTAGCTGAATAGTTGCTAAAAAATATACGGAAAAAAATTCTACCTATCAATAGGTAGAGGGCAAAAAAATAATTTTCTGACCATCAACGAGGAAACCAACGAGGGTGAGTAACATATCTATCCATTTTCAAGAGGCAGCAGGCAAAGAAGCTGATGCTGGAAACGGCTGTCTGGCTTTCATCCGTGTGGATGTATGGGAGAAATGAACTTCGGAATCCAAAGCGGTTATTTCACAATGAAGGCGCGCAGTTGATTTAAAACAGAGATAAACACGTTTTTATCGCCGGTAACCCGGGCAATCTGTAAGGCGCCCTGGAGAGTGGAACCGAACCACATTGCCTGTTCTTCCACCGTGCCGGTTTCTTTAAAAACGCCTTCTTCCCTGCCTTCCCGCAGCAGTTCGATAATCCATTGGTAAACATCATCCACCATGCCCTGCAGTTCTTGTTGAATCGGTTCGGGCACGGCTTTGAATTCCGCACTCAATACCCCGCTCAGGCAAATCTTATTCCCCACATCCACAATATTAACATAAAATTGAAAATAGGCTTCCAGTTTTTCCAGGGCGGACTTATTCGATTGTTTCTGTTCTTCTGCCCAATGTTTAAAATCTTTCCGGTAGCGTTTTACAATTGCCACTCCCAAATCCGCCTTGCTGGGGAAATAATAATGGATGCTGGCTTTTCGAATTCCAATGGCATTGGCAATATCCTGGTAACTGAACCCGTTAAACCCGCGGGTCTGAAGCAGGTTTTCCGCAATATCTAAAATTTTCTGCCCGGTATCCGAAGCCATAAGCAACTCCTATCTTTTGCAGATATTTTACCTATCGGTAGATAGATTGGCAAGATTTTTTTTATAATTTTCAAAATTTTACTTTAGCATCCTATCTCACGGTTCGGTTAATTTTTTGCCGGTTTGAAATTTTCCAGCGCCGTTTTCACT
>CAYYGL010000220.1:1538-7219 GCA_964471235.1 uncultured Calditrichaceae bacterium | reverse complement strand
ATTAACAGAAGTTGGGGACATCTCGGAAAAGCTGCGCCCGGAGAGTTTAAAGCATCTCTACCAGGGACTTGATAGTTTTGTGGAAATAAAATTATATCTGAAGGAACGATTTTTTATCAAAAAATTCATGGATGCCCTGCGCCCCCTCAACAATAATTTTGCCTTGTTTAATACCCTCAGCGCCATTCCCCAACGAACCATTGAAGCCGCTGCCGTAACCGGCATGATTGCCATCATCTTCTATGGTCTGTTAACCCATGCAGGTCACCGGGAATTGATTTTGCTGTTAGGAATCTTCAGCACGGCTTCTTTCCGGGTGATGCCCTCCCTCAATCGCATGTTTGTGGCGCTGATGAACATCAAAGCCTTCCGCTACACCATTGATATATTGAAAACCGCTCCTTCTTCACCGGATCGCCAAACCCGGCTCACCGATGTCCGACCCTTAACCTTTACCGACAGCATTGAATTTGATGAGATTTCGTTTACTTATCCCGGGAGTGAAGCAGCCGCTTTGTCAAACATTTGCCTGAACATCCGCAAAGGCGAAACGGTTGGGCTGATGGGACCCTCCGGGGTGGGGAAGACCACTTTGATAAACATTCTCCTGCGGTTTATCCGGGAAGACCGGGGAGATTTCCGGGTGGATGGCAGGGTGTTGCCGGATGCGGATATTTCTGCCTGGCGGGCAATCATCGGTTATGTGAAGCAGAGCCCGGTGATTCTGGATGGCAGTATTCTGGAAAACGTCGCCTTTGGGGAAAGGGCTGAAACGGTTGATGGAGACCGGCTTCAGCAGTCGATAAAAGACGCCGGTCTGGGGGAATGGGTCGCCGGGCTGCCGGAAGGCGTGGAAACATGGCTCGGGGAGCAGGGGGCGCGGCTCTCCGGCGGGCAGCGGCAGCGGATTGCCATTGCCCGGGCTTTATACCGCCGGGCACAAATTTTAATTTTTGATGAAGCCACCTCCGAGTTGGATGCCCAAACCGAGCACGAGGTGCTCCATGCCATCGAACGCCTGAACCGGGAAACCGCGGTCACCATCCTGATCATCGCCCACCGGATTTCCACCCTCCAGCACTGTGACCGGATTCTGGAACTCCGGGAGGGGAAAATCTGTGGGGAATATAGCTATGCGGAATTGTTGGAGCGGAAAGGCAGTAAATGGGAAGCATAGAATGCACGTCTGTTAAGCAGCTACTGGCACTTTTCAACACATTTAGCGGTACTGCCCCTTGAGCAATGTAAGTAAGAAATAACAACATATTAAGGTAACTACACAGGTTGTTTAGATGTTAGAGCAAAGACTTACAGCGCGGTTTGCTTAACCGCAGCGAACGCAACGAAGTGGCTCCCTTGGAGGAATCTTCTAACATGCAATTTGTCATGCGTCCATTGAGGTGGCTCTTATATTCAATATTTTCAAACTATTATCCAGTGATGAAGTTTTTTGTCCTTTTATCGCAAAGATCGCAGCGGATACGCGACAGACCGCAACGTGAAACAGATAAACATCTGTTCGTTGCGAACGTTGCGTTCGTTGCGGTATAACAACCTGGGTCGTTACATATTAAGAACGAGTTGCGTAAACGATACCAATTTTGGAGAAAGCAGGATAGATAATCATTCTGCCGTGGGAAATAAAATTCCGATCGGTGCAGTCCGGATCTGTAAATGAAAGCTCCCATCAAACAATTTACCCGGGAAAGGGTCATGATTGGTCACTTAGCGGGTATATTTCCCGGTGCCTTTCAGCTTTTCCCCGATTTGCCAGACCGCCATTTTTACTGCCGGGGTGCGGTAGGGCTGGAGGGCAGGGTCTAATTTTACCAGCCAGCGCCCGGATGGCTCTCGTTTTACCGCTACCCAGAAGGTTTGCTGATAGTCTTCATCCCTGGCAATTACCCGCAACAAAAATTTTGCCTCCTCAATCGCCCGAAAGGCTTCTTTCACAACAAACAACTGCTGTTGCTGTTGTTCCTGGTATCCGACCAGATTTTCGATATCCGGTTCCTGAAGCTCTCTCTCTACAAAAACATGGGGCATGGCAGTGTCCTCCAGAAGTCGATGGATGGTTGAAGATTTGATTTTTCGGGCAGTTAACCGGTAGGTGTGGCGCCCCATTTCCCGCCATTTTTGCTCGTATTTGGTGGCAACCGCTCGCTGCGGGTCGGTCTCCACCGGTTGCACATCGAAACAAGGGGATGCCGCAAATAATTGAAATGCATCCCGGGCATACCACTCCTGATCCGTGACCAACTCATACATCCCGTTTTCTTCCAGCACGGCGCTCAGGGTGAGGATAAAAGCTTCATTAAGCAGCCGCCGGTGTTTGTGCCGTTCTTTGGGCCAGGGGTCCGGGAAATTCATCATCACCTGGCGAACGGAGTTATCGGCAAAAAATTCCCGCATGGCAAAGCGGGCATCTTCCCGGAGGGGCTTTATGTTCGTCGTTCGGGTTTGATAAATCCGCTTGAGGATTTTTTCCATGGATGCCAGGGACAACTCGATGCCCACAAAATTCCAGTTCGGCTCCTGCTGCGCCCAGGCGATCAAAAAATCCCCATTACCAAAACCGATTTCCACTGCCAGCGGCGCCGATCCTTCAAACAGGGAATCCCAATCAACAGGGAAGTGTTCCAGTCGATGAGGATTTAACTCATATTTCAAATATTGTAACTTCTGCTGCATTTCTAAAATTAATTCACACCCGGGCACGGTGCAAGCGGTATGAAGAAGCGCCATTCCCAACGCCATCATGTTAAAAGAGGGAATTCCTTGAACCGGTAACATTGAAATAAATTTTTTGATTTCAGAATGTAAATTGTTCTTGACAATATGTCTTCTATTATTTACATTGTGTCTGGTATTATTTACAATTGGTGGAGGACAATGATAAAGTTAACGAATAACCTTCGGCGGCTTCGGTTTGAGCATGATCAGATGAGCCAGGATGCTCTGGCGAAACTGCTGGAGGTTTCCCGGCAGACGGTGAATGCCATTGAAAATGGAAGGTTCAATCCTTCCGTTAAATTGGCATTGAAGATGGCAAAGGTGTTTAACTGTCGTGTGGAGGACATCTTTTATTTAGAGGAGGACGAATAATGGTTTTTCGGTTGCTTTATGAAGGCGCAGTGGGTTTATTTACTTTTATTGCAATTTTGTTATTTGGAGAGAAAGGTTATTCGGTTTTTGCCCTGTTGGCTCTATTGCCCTTTATCTGGCGGGCATTAAAAATTAAGCCTGATGAGCGGGAATTGCAATTGTTTTACCAGACCAACAATTGGGCATTGATCTTAACCCTCCTGTCCCTGGTAGCAATTTATGAATTCTCGGATGTTTCAGTTGCGGGCCATATCATCGGTAATTATTGGATGCCTTTGAGTATTGCCGCCACATTCATCGCCCGGGGGATAGTTGGTCTCATCATCTTTAAAACTCATTAACGTGTATTTTTAATGGGGGTATTAATTCCCATGAGTAAACTTCGCAAAAAAGCCGTTGAATTGGGTGTCGATCGCATTCAACGGCACATCTTTTTATGCAGCGATCAAACCAAGCCCAAGTGCAGCAGCAAAAAAGAAGGGCTGGAGTCCTGGAAATATTTAAAAGCCCGGCTAAAGGAGTTAAACCTCACCGAAAACGGCGGGATCTACCGCACCAAAGCCAATTGCCTCCGGATCTGTATGAAAGGTCCAATTGCTGTGGTGTACCCGGAAGGCGTCTGGTATCACTCCTGCACCCCGAAAGTGCTGGAACGGATTATTCAGGAGCATTTGATTGGCGGTAAACCGGTGCGTGAGTATATCCTGATCGAACATCCATTGAATACGCCGCGAGCAGGTAGGGATTTGTGAGGATTTCGATAGCATCCCAGCATGATTTCGATGGTTGAAACTTACCCATCCGGTAGTTAATGTTCAACCACCGTGGAACGTTTTTTACACCGGGAAGCCGAATGCCTCCCCGGAAAAACATCAAAAGAAAGCTCTTCCACTCCCCGCACCTTCCCGTAGACATTGGTTAATTGTTATAAGAAAGAATGGGCAGGGGGCTACCCGTTTCATTAGCTGCTCCCCGGTAAATCTAAATTCCCTTGAGTTATAACCCTGCCGGAACCTATATTGTCCGGGCGATGGGAGGGTTCGATAACGAAAAAGCCCATTGTTTTCCATGGAAGGAGTGAATCCGGATAATTACCGGAGCATCCGGAAAAGGTGTAAAAATTTAGTCTGATTAAAATACGGAGAAAAACGCCATGAACATTCATCCTGCACCTTTTGTAGCGGTATTTGGCGGCGCCTGCGCTGGTTCGGAAGCCGCCCACCAGTTAGCGCAGCGGGGTTTTTATGTAGCGGTTTTTGATCAACAAACCCTGCCGTATGGTAAAATTGAAGACGGTCTTCCCAAATGGCATGTAAAGCTGCGCAACAAGGAGGAGAACAAAATCAATCAAAAGCTGTCCCATCCCAATGTGTTCTTTGTGCCCAACACAAAATTGGGAGCAGATATCCAATTTCAGGATGTGGTAAAGAATTGGGGATTCAGCGCCATCCTGTTAGCCAGCGGTGCCTGGCGGGACCGACCTCTGCCGGTTGAGGGAGTGGATGCTTATGTGGGAAAAGGATTGTATTACCAGAACCCGTTTGTGGATTGGTTTAATCACCATCATGAGCCCGGTTACAATCGCTATAATTACCATGTGGAAGATGATGCTGTTGTGGTGGGCGGGGGATTAGCCTCCATCGATGTGGTGAAAATAGTGATGCTGGAGACTACCGTAGCTGCTTTAGCGAAACGCGGGATTCAAATGGATGTGATTACCCTGGAGCATAAAGGCATTCCCAAAGCCCTGGCAGAGTTGGGATTGAAGTTTGAAGACCTGGGGTTAAAGGGCTGCACCCTCTATTACCGTCGGCGGAATATTGATATGCCGCTAAGCAGCATTCCACCGGGCGCCACCCCGGAAAAAATTGCCAAAATCCAGGAAGTACGCAAAAAAATTCTGAACAATGCCATGGAAAAGTTCCTGTTCCGGTTTCAGGAATGCTCCCGCCCGGTAGATAAGATTGTCGAGGGCGATCGCCTGGTGGGACTGGTGTTTCAACGAACCAATATTGTGGATGGCAGGGTGAAACCTCTGCCGGGAACCGAATTTGAAGTCCGCACCCCGCAGGTGATTTCCTCCATCGGCAGCATCCCGGAACCCATCCCCGGTATTCCCACCAGGGGGGAGTTGTTTGACATTCGTGATGAAGAAACCGGTAAATTAGATGATTACGAAAATGTGTTTGCCCTGGGAAATGCCGTTACCGGGCGCGGAAATATCCGGGAATCCGAACTACATGCCCGGAAGGTGGTAAGGCATGTGATCGAAAATTTTCTTCACTGGCAGGAAGATGACGCCGAAAGGTTTCAAACCGATGATCAGGTTACGCCGGATGCAGAAAGAGAGAAACGCATATTAACCACCGATAAAATTCAATCGGTTCTGGAAAGAATCCGTATCCGCCAGCAGGAAGTCGGCTACCATGGTGATTTTATGAAGTGGGTGGAAGAACACCTTCCGATACGCCTGGAAGATATGGTGGAAGGCGCGCAGAAGGAGTAATGGCAGTAAATTCGTGAGTCAGTGGGTTCGTAATCAGATCAGCCGAGGAGTAAACCCCACAGCTGAGAGT
>CAYYGL010000220.1:0-1528 GCA_964471235.1 uncultured Calditrichaceae bacterium | reverse complement strand
AGGTTCCTGAGCGCTTACGGCGCCCCTGTGCCTTGTAGAACGTCGTATAAATGCTCCTCCCCCGGGATAGTCCCACTGACGGGTGCGTACCTGGCATCGTTGGACGTGCGCCAATGCCACTGCTTTCCAGGCGTTTGTTTTCTTATTCTCTGTAATCCGGGTTACATTTTTGATTTCCGAAAGAGAATACACTTAAAATCATTTTCTCATAAACCGGAAAACAAATAACCAAAGAGGTTGTCCGTGAAAACGATTTTCAATCAGAATGTCTGGAAACTGCTGGGAATGATGGCGTTACTGCCACTGGTAGCCAGTTGTTACGAATGGCCCAAAGGCTATGAACAGATTCTCCCCAGAGGGAGGATTGCCGCCATTACCAATCCGACGTTCGTACCGGCAAAAGAGGCGGAAATTGCCCCCGATAGCTGGGTGTTGGGGGTGGTGATAAACGGCAAAGCCCGGGCGTATAGCCTGAACCTGTTAAATTTTCACGAGGTGGTAAACGATAAAGTCGGGGATACCGCCTTTGCTGCGGTATGGTGACCACTGGCAAATGCTGCCGTCGTGTACGACAGGGAATATGATGGAAACGTTTTAACACTGGAAGCTTCCGGGGGGTTAATTAACAGCACCCTGGTGATGCAGGACCGGGAGACGGATACGTTCTGGTCGTTGATGAGTGAAGAAGCCGTTGCCGGAAAGTTAAAAGGCACCAAACTGGAAGAATTGCCGGTGGGACAAAAGATGCAGTGGAAAGACTGGGTAAAACTCCATCCCGACACCGAGGTGCTCTCTGTAGATGGCAAGGAGGATGCCCCCAATGTCTATGAAGATTACTTCTCCTCTGCCCTCGGTTTTCGCCACTCGCAGGCAGAAGATAAACGATTAGCTACCAAGCAGCCGATTTTTGCCTTTCAATATAAAAACAAACCGGTTGCAGTGCCGCACCAGGCAATTGAAGGCGGGAAGGTGTTCGATACCGGCAGCGGTGATAAAATATTTTTCTACCGTCCCAAAGGAGCACCAATGTTTTTTTCCACCATTGCCTATGTTACTACCGGCAAGGGCTTTGAAAAAAATGAAGCCGGGCAATGGCAGGAGGTTGAAAGTGGCTGTCTGTTTAACCCGGAAACCGGCTCTTTTGAAGGGGATAACTGTACCGCCCACCGCCTGGGAGGATTCGATACCTTCTGGTATAACTGGAGCCTGAATCACCCGGATACCGCGGTGTTAGGAGGCGGGCAGTAGGAAGGTAAAAGTTAAAAGTTAAAAGTTAAAAGGTAAAAGGGGATGCTGACGGAGCGGTTGGAGCGTCAAAATTCATTTTGACAACGGCGCACCGGCGAAACGATAGGTAGAACTGGCAGGTGGCAGGCGGCAGTTTGTGCCACCCCACTTCGCCGATCGGATATCGGAAATCGTCAATCAGACTTCTCTTGCAAGCAAAATTAACATCGCGCGAACAGTGATTTCCGATTAGCGAAGTGTGGTGTTCTCTCCCCCCGCCGAGGGGTAACCCCACGGCTGA
>CAYYGL010000219.1:0-7341 GCA_964471235.1 uncultured Calditrichaceae bacterium | reverse complement strand
AATGCTTAATCTCAAAACTGTTCTTTGTTACAAAGCTTAAATGCTTTACTGATTGAGTGGGGGAGGAAATGACGTTAAGTTTCATCAACCGTTGGTTACAATTGCCCCATCCTTTCCATATACAGGTATTCGATACGATTGATTCGACCAATCGGTATCTTTATCAAAAAGGCGATACGCTTCCCGAATGGAGCATCGTCATTGCCGACTCACAAACGCAGGGAAAGGGCAGGCAAGATCGAAACTGGCTTAGTCCTCCCGGAGTGGGATTATGGTTTTCCATCTTACTGAAGCCCAGGATTCCGGTTCAGTACCTGAATTTGATCAATCTCTTCACCGCTTACTCGTTGGCACAATACCTGGAGAAACTGGTTGAGGACGAGACCGGCAGCCGGATACATATCGGGTTGAAATGGCCCAATGATTTATTGATTGATGGGAGAAAAATTTCCGGAATTCTATTAGAGGCAAATTTTAGTAACAAGCAATTTCGATACCTGGTAGTAGGGATTGGCTTAAACGTTAATCAGAGCGCGGATGAATTTCCGGGGCAAATAGCCGGGCAGGCAGGGTCATTAAGGATGGCAACCGACAGGGTGTGGGAGCGGGAAAAATTGTTTGCCGGTTTTTTGAATTATTACTATAAGTGTTACCGGGATGTTTTTCCAAACAATTTTAACCGGGTGGTGGAGCTATACATGAGCAAAGCATTGTTTCGGGGGAAACATATAACCATTCAGCAGGAAACGGAACAGATTCGGGGCATTTTCCAACAGTTGACCCCGGAAGGCTACCTGGTGTTAAAGACATCCCGGGGATTTCGAACTATATTAAGCGGCGACATCTGGAATTTTTAATTTTTTCCAAATTCCATCGATGCTGAACCATACACAACCGATTCAGGAAACGAATGAAGCTTTTAGCAATTGACATAGGGAATACTCATATCAATATTGGGCTGTACGCAGATAAAACATATCTTGGCGATTGGCGGATTGCCACCGGCGTGCATCGTACGGAAGATGAATTAATGACCTATATCTCTCATTTTATCTCCCAGCACCAGGTGACGCCGGATGATGTATATACCATGGCAATTGCCTCGGTAGTACCAAATGTGACCCAAATTTTTTTACGGTTAGGTGATAAATACTTCCGCCAGAACCCGTTTGTGATTGATTCCACGCTGGATTTGGGGATTTCGATTGATTATAATCCTCCGGAAGCAGTGGGAGCCGATCGCTTGTGTAATGCGGTGGCAGCATATCAAAAATTCGGAGGTCCGAATATTATTGTGGACCTGGGAACCGCCACCACCCTGGATGTGATTAGCAAAGAGGGCGTATATTTAGGGGGCGCCATTGCCCCGGGAATTGAAACGGCAGCCTGGGGGCTGCATAATAAAGCGGCTAAATTACCGAATATTTCGTTGGAGTTTCCGGAAAAAGTCATCGGGAAATCTACCGAAGCCAGTATGCAAGCCGGAATAATGATAGGTACCATCGAGTTAATTGATGGTTTGATCGCCCTGATTCAGGAAGAATTGCAGGAAGAGGCGGTGGTTATTGCCACCGGTGGGCTGAGTAAAGTGCTGGCTTCCCGGAGCCGTTTTATCAAATTTGTTGAGACCCATCTGGTCCTGGATGGAATTGTTCGCATATTTTATCGCAATCAAACCGGAGCAGCCGATAATGTAAAGAAAAATATTTAGAAGGGGATTTAATTGGTCTCAATTTAAACCAGTGGGAAACACTTCTTTTGTTAGTCTCCTCATCTAAATGGATGAAGTAAAGGATTAATTTATTAATTTGAAGAACGGGCTTTTGTAACAAATGACGACAGAAGCATGTAAAGTTGTGGCAGTCAATCTTCCCCGGAAATTCAGCGATTTCCTCCACAAAGAGTTAATCTTTCATCATATCGAACTCTTTTCGTTGAAGGATCCCGGGAATTTAATGAATTATGTGCATACTATCCGGGCACATGTTGTGATTACATACCTGGCATCTCATCGTCCGGAATATCAGGAGATTTTCCAGGCACTCCAAACCCTGGAGAACGAAAAAGACCTCTGGATGTTGATAATTGTGAAGGATGAGGATGCGACAATCGCCCTACAAAATTCTTTCAAGAATGCCAAAGTATTTATCCAAACAGATGAAAATCTCCAGGCAATCCTCCGGAATTTGTTAACAATCAAACAAATTGAACACAAACTTAACCAGTATGACCGGGAAAAGTTCTTCCAGGAAAATTTAAGAAACTGCTACCGAATTGTGTATGAGGAGAGATCGTTAGAGGATATCTTTAACAAGTTGATTCAACTCTTACCCAAGAGTGTTACCATGGACTACTGGGCGCTCTTTGCATTGGACAAGCAAATTCAACGCATTGAATATTTTGCCCAATTTATTCCGCCTGTGCAACGAAAGCCGGGCATATCCGCATCCCAATTGGAACCCCTTGTGCAGGGCTGGGTGACCAAAGGCTCCCCGTTTCTGCTCACTCAAAAAGAACATCCATCTTTGTTTACCAAATTACATCATCTGGGCTGGCAGGTGAAGTTAATTTATTTCATCCCCATTCTGTTAAAAGAAAAAATAATCGGGGGAATGGTGATGGGGAATAGCGAACCGGACCAGCTAAATTCTCAAGAAATCCGCTTCCTGAATGAGATTAACCAGTTGTTAGCCCAACGTATCCTGGAAGAGAATTTAACCCATCAGGATCGAGAGGAGATTGGCCTTTTCTCAGACACCCTGATTTCCCATCATTTAAACGAAGAAGCCATTTTTCAACACACTTGTAAAACATTGTCCGCTATCACGAAATGTGATAGTTCCATATTCTGGCAGCACAATAAAGGCTTTGGATTCCTGTTCCCCAAATACTTTCATTTTACTGCTCCTAACACCTGGGAGGAGTTTCCGGAAAAGCAGATGGTGTTCCTGGAAAAAGAAAAGTACTTAAGTCAACTGTTGAACCGTGGAGAGAGCAAAAATATTATCAATATCGATCGGGAACCTCGTTTGGCTGATGCTACCCGGAAAATGTTTACCAATTTGCACTATCGAAATATCCTGTTACTTCCCATCCGAATGGAAAATGAAGTGGTAGGCACTATCATTCTGAACAAGACCCAACCGGGAGCAGAATTTTCCCTTTGGGATATGCAGAAAGCGGAGGAGATTGTAAATCGTACCCGGGTAGTCCTGGAAACAGCCCGGAAAGCCAAAGAAGCCAATTTGAAGTTGAAACAACTGGCACGTATTTTTGAATTAAGTGGGGAGATTACCCTGGGGCTGAATCTGCCGGAAATTGTAAATCGAATAACGCAGAGTATTCGGAAAACATTGGGATGGAATGATGTGGCGGTACTGTTGGAGGATGAATTGGGGATCAAATTGCAGGTCATTAACCGGGTAGGATTTAAGGGAAAGTTCAATATAAGCCTGGATTTTTCAAAGGATATATTTATCCCGGAAGTCGATGCTTTATTGAAAAAAAGTGAACGGATTTCCAATTCATTTTTTTGCAATGCACATCCTGCTAACGTGCCCGAAGAAAATTCTTCACGGTCGTATGGCTCCTTTGAATGGGGAGAGAGCGATCTGTTGTTTGTTCCCTTAAAGACCCGGGATAAAGTGATGGGGTACCTGGTCGTGCACGATCCGGTGGATCGGCTTAAGCCAACCATTGAAAAAATTGTTCCACTGGAATATTATGCCAACCAGGCTGCAGTCGCGGTAGAAAATTCTCTGTTGTATGAAAAGCTGCGGGCAAGTCAGGAACGTTATCGCTCTTTGGCGGAAACCATGAGCCTGGGATTGGTCACCTGCGATCGCCAGGGAAGAGTGGTTTATGCCAACCCGGCGTTTCAACAGCTATTGGGATATGAAGAGAACCAACTGATTACCCGGGAACTGACGGACTATTTTGCCCCCCGGAAAGTATCGGAACTCCAGAAAGTCATTGCCCGCCTTCTCGATGTACAAAGTGATGAACATACTCGAATCGAAAACATTGAATTTGATATCATCAGCAAAAGCGGGGAGGCAATTCCGGTTTCGGTATTTGGTTTTCCTTTATTTGAATTGCAGGAAAAAACCGGCTTTTTCCTGATTTTGAATGACCTGCGGTATATTAAACGCCTGGAAAGAATGAAGGCGGATTTCAATTCGATGATTGTGCATGATCTTCGTTCGCCGATGAACGTCATCCAGGGATTTATCGAGTTAATCCGTAATCGGGTGGTAGGTGAAATCAACACCGAACAGGAAGAGCTGTTGGATATCGCCAAAGAAAATGTTAAAAAAGTGCTTTCTCTGGTGGATAATTTCCTGGTTGCCTCCAAACTGGATGTGGGTAAGTTTACCATCGAGCCGAAATTGGATGAAATTAATGCCCTGATTGAACAGCAGGTTGAGAATCATAAAGTACTGGTAAAAAATAAGAATATTCGCATTGAAATGGATTTAGACCACAATCTCCCCTTGCTCTTTTTTGATAGTTTGCGTATAGAACAGGTATTGAGTAATCTGCTGAGTAATGCTATGAAATTTACCCCGGAGAACGGCAATATTTATGTAAGTTCCCGGCTTATCAAAAAGAAACGAAATGGCGAGGAAAAATTTTTTGCATCTATTTCCGTTAAGGATACGGGAATGGGAATACCGCCGGAAAAATTGCCGCACATTTTTGAAAAATACGAACAGGTGGAAGACGGTCAACAGTTCAACATTAGAGGAACGGGCCTGGGCTTATCCATTTGTAAGGAAATTGTGGAACTTCATGGCGGCGAAATTACCGTGGAAAGTGAGCTAAAGAAAGGAAGCACCTTTACCTTTGTGCTTCCCATCGAATCTTCCATTGAAAAAATTGTTAAATAGGGGCGCACTGTGGAAATTAAAGGAACCGGAAAGCTGTTAAGGGTTTACATCGGGGAGGATGATCGCTATAAAGGGATGCCGCTGTTTGAAGCAATTATCCGTAAATTGCGGGAGACCGGTCTTGCCGGCGCCACGGTGGTAAAAGGCATCCAGGGATACGGCGCTTCCAGCCGGGTGATTCACACCGCGCGTCTGTTACGCCTCTCCGAGGATTTACCCATCCTGATCGAGGTGGTGGATACGGATGAGAAAATCCAAACCGCCATCTCCCTTATCGAAGAAATGCTCCAGGAATCCAATTCCGGTAGTTTAATGACCCTGGAAAAAGTGGAAATTATTCGCTATAAACCGGATAAAAAATAGGGGATGTGGTGGAACAGTTAAGTTAGCGACCATCAGGAATAAGTAACCATCTCCATCAAGAATATACCTGTTGGCAACAACTCAAACCGGAAATTTCCTTTGCGGCAACATTGTTTGAAAACCTGGTTCCTTATTTTTATTCTTCTTTTCTCTGCCTGTCAAAAGTCTTCCCCCGAACCTTTCATCGATTTGATTTCCCCGGTTCACTTAATTGCCGGACGAAGTGATACCCTCCTGCTCAGTGACCTGTTTTATGCACCATCTTACCCAGTAACGTTTTTTCCCCATTCGGGGTTGGATGTTCAATACCATCAGTCGGATAATTTGCTCATCTTAACAGCCTCACCTACCCGGGAAGGACTCTCCCTTCTTCCGTTTGAGATGCAGGGAGTTCGTTACGCCATTCCCATGCAGGTCGAAATCCTGGAAACCCGGCAGTTTCGATATACCCCTGATTATACCCCCCAAAAAATTTCCCTTTTCGGTTCTTTTAATAACTGGAATCGTGAGCAGCTTTTTCTTACAGACCGGGATAGAGACGGGGTGTATGAGATTGAAATCCCCTTGCCACCAGGACGCTATGAATACAAGTTTTATGTGGATGGTAAAGAAGTTTTAGACCCGGAAAATCCGGAGAAAGTGAGCAATCCGTTTGGCAGTTACAATTCGGTGATTACCATACAGCCGCGGCACAGGGGCAAAGCTTTTCTGAATCTTGTGGGGATGGAGGAGGGCGATAAAGAGGTGGCGCTGCGCCTGCATTACGATCGGGAAGATCAACCGGCGGAGTTAACCCCGCAAGAGGTAATTGCCTTATTGAACAACCGGGTGTTGCCAGCAGGGCTTCTCAGTCTGGAAGGGAATGACATCATCCTGCGGGTTGCTAAAACCGATTTATCCGGCGAAAATGTGATCCGCATTGCAGTGTCACAAAACGGTCAGGCGACCCTTTTTCAAACCATTCGTTTATGGGACGGTCATCCAGCCGGAGCACCCGGAACCCCCTTCACCTGGAATGATGCCATTCTCTATTCCCTTATGATTGACCGATTTTATGACGGGGATTCCTCCAATAACCATCCGGTGGACCAGGACAGCCTTTCTCCCAAAGCCAACTACATGGGCGGAGATTTACAGGGGATTCTGGATAAATTAAAGGAAGGTTATTTCGATTCCCTGGGCGTGAACACCCTCTGGATTTCGCCGGTGAACCAAAATACCCGCAAAGCCTATCGGGAGTATCCGCCGCCCCACCGTTATTTCTCCGCCTATCATGGGTATTGGCAAATCCATCATCAAAAGGTGGACGAGCGCTATGGTTCTATGGAACTGCTGAAACAATTATCGGCAGAAGCGCACCGCCGAGGGTTGAAGGTGCTGCTGGATTTTGTGGCGCATCATGTGCATATTGATCACCCTTTCTATCGGGAACATCCTGATTGGTTTGGCAGCCTCTACCTGCCGGATGGTCGTAAAAACATCCGTTTTTGGGATGAGCATCGCCTGACCACCTGGTTCGAGCCCTTTTTACCCTCATTTGATTATGTTCACTCCGATGAAGCCCTGCAAACCATGACAGATAACGCGTTGTGGTGGCTCCGGCAGGCGGATTTAGACGGGTTTCGCCACGATGCCGTAAAACATGTGCCCAACCGGTTCTGGCGCACGTTAACCCGCAAAATCAAACAGCGGATAGATTCACAGCGGCATCGAAAAACTTACCAGATTGGCGAAACCTTCGGGAGTTATGATCTGGTGAGTTCTTATGTCAATAACGGGCAATTGGATGGGCAGTTCAACTTTAACCTGTTTTATACGGCTCGGTATGTGTTCCTGACGCCGGAAGCGGATTTCAGCATATTAGCCAATGAATTACAGAAAACCTTCTCCGTTTATGGAATGACGAACCTGATGGCAAACATCATGGACAGCCACGACCAGGTGCGCTATATGGCATATACCGACGGCGACATTGAATTAGATGAAGGCAATACCGCCGAAATCGGCTGGAACAACCCTCCCCGGGTAGACCATCCCTCCAGCTATCGAAAAGCCGCTCTTTACCTGGCGTATATGTTAACCCTTCCCG
>CAYYGL010000218.1:0-7448 GCA_964471235.1 uncultured Calditrichaceae bacterium | reverse complement strand
CCATTTTGTTAATAGAGATTCTCGCCCCTGGCATTAGCCGTTTATTTTGATATAAGATAATTTGTAGAGATGAACGGTGCGCTGCACACCCTGCCAAAAGCGATGCGAAGATTGACAGCATTGTGCAGCATCTGACATTTTGCGTGCAGAATCTATCAACGGGAGATATGGATGATCGGAGAAAGGAGTGGGGAAGACCGGTTTTTAAAAGAAGATGTATGGAGTGTGTACCATTTTACAGGAGATGTTGGTTATTTGCAAACAAGGGTTTACAAATCCCCCTCTTGGTGGAATCCGAGAAAAATCCCCAAACTTGTTGAGGAAATTACCACTTTCTCCCTTAACCAGCCCCTACATGGAAAATCTACCCTTACAGCATCAGTGCCTGGAGAGTTTTCTCCTCAAGCCTGTTGGTAGCCGCAAACTCCCTCGAACTCACCCCCTAAATCCCCCTCTTGGCAAGAGAGGAGGATTTTTATATGCTTATAAGCATCTGTTTTTGAAGCAGTAATCCCCCCTTCTCTTCCAAAGAGAAGGGGGGAGGGGAGGATGAGTTCCTGAGACCGGAAAGTTGTCACTCAATCCGTTGATCCCAACAGCCGTTTTCTTGCCGGAAATTCGGTGGAAAAATATCGCCCAAACTGCATAAGGTTTACCTATAAAATGGTACACATTCAGATGTATTCGGGGAGATGTAACATAGCCGAAGTTGCAGGAACCCGGAAATTGCCTGAAAAACGATGGGGTCCGAATTGTTGACAATTGGGCTATTTCTTCAGAAATTTCGAAGGTGCCTGCCCAAAGGTTTCGCGGAAGGCGCGTGCAAAAGCGGATGTGTTGCCATAACCCACCATGAAGGTGACCTCCGAGACTGTACCGGCGCCTTTCTCCAGCAATTGCTTTGCCCGGTCAAGGCGTATCTGCCGGATATAAGCGGCGGGCGTGCAACCCAATAGCGCTTTCAATTTGCGATAAAGTTGGCGCTCACCAATTCCAACCTTCCGGCACAACTCCCCAACCTGAAAGCCTTCATCTTCCATGTTTTCCTCGACTACCTGTTGCAGCCGTTCGAGAAATTGTTCATCCACGGGCGTTACTGCCACTTCGGATGCGGTGATCTTCAGCGGCTGTTTGCGCGGTTCGAGCAGTTTTTGACGCATCTCTATCAGTTTGCGCACCCGCACTTGCAACTCACGGATACTGAACGGCTTGATCAGGTAGGCATCGACGCCGGTTTCCAGGCCTTCAAGCCGCTCTTCTTCCGCCGCTTTTGCTGTTAGCATGACGATGGGTATGTGGCTGGTCAATTCGTGTGAGCGGATCCGGCGCGCCAATTCATAGCCATCGATGTTCGGCATCATCACATCGCTGATGATGAGGTCGGGAACCAGGTCTTTTGCCATTTCAAAGCCTTGCGCACCGTCAATGGCTTCAACTATGGTATAGGTCTCTTGCAGGTTTTCGTTGATATATTGACGCATATCCGGGTTGTCCTCAACAATCAGGATGATTCGCTGATTTGAGGCGCTTCTGTCCCCTTCAGCGGAGAGCGTTGGTTTGGATTTCGATGTGGTGACCGGTTCGGAGATGGATTTCACCACCCCGGTGATTTGTTCATCGGAATAGTGTTTGCGTCCCAGGGGCAGCTTCACTTTGAAAACCGTGCCCATTCCGACTTTACTGGTAACTTGAATTTCCCCGGAATGCAATTCGACCAGCTCTTTTACCAGCGCCAGCCCAATGCCAGTGCCTTCATAGTTACGGGTGTTGCCGCTTGCCACCTGGTAGAAACGATTAAAAATATACGGCAGACGATCTTCCGGGATACCGATACCACTGTCCCGCACTTCAATTTCAACCCATTCTGCCTTACTATCAATTTCCGGAACGCGCACGCGAACAGACACCTCGCCGCCTTCGGGAGTAAACTTGATGGCATTTGAAACGAGATTGGTAAAAATTTTTTCAAGCTTCTCAGGCTCAAAATAGACCTCGATTCGATCACGTTCGGCATAAAAGCGAACGCCAAGTTTCTTTTTCGCAGCGAGCGATTCAAATGAAGCAAACAATTTTTTGAGAAATGGAACGATGTTCGCCAATTGAACTCGAATCGGCATCTTGCCGGCTTCCAATTTGGCGACGTCCAGCAATTGGTTGATAAGCTCTCGCAGCCTCCGGGCATGGCGTATCGCCATATCGAGTTTTTTCCTCTGGCTCGGGCTGCCAATTTCGGTGCGCAGGTTTTCGATCTGTCCAAGAATCAACGTAAGCGGGGTGCGAAACTCATGGGAGATATTCGCGAAAAAACGGGAACGCATTTGATCCAACTCTTTGAGTTTGTCCGTCTCGAAATGCTTCATTTTGAGCTGGTCTTTGAGTCGTATCCGGTTGAGCTCATAACGTCGGATGCCATACAGAATCGCCACAAAGAGCAACCCGTAAACCGTGTATGCCCACCAGGTTTGCCACCACGGTGGCAGGATGGTGATTTTGATCGAGGTGCCCGCCTCGTTCCAGACACCGTCATTGTTCGACCCTTTCACCCGAAAAACGTATTTACCGGGTGAAAGATTGAGATAATTCGCCCGGTGTTCATTGCCGGAATAGAGCCAGTCGTCATCCACACCTTCCATTTTGTAAGCATACTGGTTTTTTCGCGGTGCCGTAAAATCCAGGGCGGCGAATTCAAAAGAGAGAGCGTTCTGTTTATATGAAAGCGTGATTTCCTTTGTTTCCGAAATCGCCTGGCTTAGTGGTGCTCCCGGCTGGCGATGATCGACACGTTTGTAGGCAAGCAAAAAATCCGTGATGACCACCGGTGGCCGGTAACGATTATCCCGGATTTGTTGGGGAGCAAATGAGGTGATGCCATTGATTCCGCCAAAGTATAGCCTGCCACTGCTGCCCTTGCAAAACGAATGATAGTTGAACTCATTGCTTTGTAATCCATCGCTGACATCAAAATTCTTAACGGCTACAATGCCCATCCCGGTGGGGTCATTTGCGATTGCAAGGGAATCGGAACTCAGGCGAATTCGGCACAGCCCGTGGTTGGTGCTCATCCAGAGATTTCCCTGGTTGTCCGGGAGAACCCCATAGACCACATTGTTGGACAGCCCATCTTTTTCTGTGAAGTGCTGAAAGGTTTTGTTTTGCATATCGAAGCGGTTCAAGCCCCCACCTTTCGTACCCAGCCAGAGGTAGCGATTGGGCCGTAGCGGATCCGGAAGGATAGAATAAATGACGTCGCTGCTCAAGCTCTGCGGGTCATGAGGATCATTGAGGTATCTTTGCACCGTTTTCAACTCCGGATCGAAACCGATCAAACCGGCATCCCCTCCCAACCACAGCACCCCCGCTGAGTCCTGGTATATGGCAAAACGGGTGACGTCCCCGCCCGGCAAATTGGCGCTCCTGGGGAAGGTATACCGCCGCCAAATGCCGGTCGTACGATCATAGCGAGCCACACCGGATTGTGTAGCCGCCCAGATGCTGCCGTCTTTGCCTTCCAACACCTGCCATGCAAAAAACGAATAATGCACAACCCGTTTCGTCCGTGGATTGTAATACACCAGGCCTTCATTGGCGGCAAGCCAGAAGCTCCCGTGGCGATCCCGGATCATGGTGCGAACGAAAAAGGTTGCCGTGCTGCCTTTCAGATGCCGGGTAACCGCACCGGTGACTTGATCCAGCTCGTACACATTTCCGGCAGTGTCCACAAACCACAGGTGGCCATCCGGAGTTTCAATCAGGGTCCGGGGACTGATACTGGCAGAATGGAACACCTCGGAATTCCCCTGGTAATGGTACATGCGATTGTTCCTGGGAATGTAAATATCGATCCCATTGCCCGCAGTACCAATCCACATATTGCCGCTGCGGTCGCGGAGAACCGCCAGAACGCCGGGGTTGCTCAGGGTGGTGGGATCGTTCGGGTAATGGTGTACTGGCAAATGTTGTTCGGTCTTGGGATCGAAAATGGAAAGATGGGTCCCGGTGGCAATCCACAGCCGGCCGTCGCTATCTTCGGCAATGTCGTTGGTCCAATTGTTACCACCCGAAACGGCAAATGGGAAAGACTCGAACCGGAGGGGTTGACCGGCTTTTTCCACCACTTTGAATAACTCGTGGCTTCCACCGACCCAAATCGTGCCATTGTGGTCCTCATATACCGCGATCACATCGGTGGGACGGTCGAGAGGGAGTGGATGGTGCCGGAATACGACTGCGCCCTTCCGGACCGTTTCGGGGTCGAGTACATCGATCCAATTGTTACCGGCTATCCACAACCTGTTGTGGCGATCTACGATAAGGTCACGAACGGAGTTGTGGTGCAGGCTTGCCGGATCGCCGGGTGTGTGGACAAAGCGGCTGAATTCAACGATTACCTGCTCATAGCCCTCTCCGTTCGGTACCCGAATAGCATTATTGCCGGCTTGAGAAACGGGCCTCAGGGATACGCGGCAAATACCGCCGCCAGAAGAACCAAGCCAAAGCGCACCGTCTTGATCCTCTGCAATGGCGCGAATCGGTCCCGGTATCAAACTGTTCGGATTGTCCGGGTCGTTCACGAAACGCCGAACGGTCTCGGTGTTACGGTCGAAGAGATTGAGTGAACGTGTCCCAACCCATATCCGGCCGGCATGATCCTCGAAAATGGAATAAACCAGATCGTTGTCCGCAAGGGTGGTGGAATCATACGGATCATGCTTGAATACTTTGAAGCGATAGCCATCATAGCAGTTCAGGCCGTCTTTGGTGCCGAACCAGAGAAATCCCTTGCTGTCTTGAAAAATGGAATACACCAGGTTTTGCGACAGGCCGTCGTCAATGGTGAGGTGATTGAATTTGAACTTTACCGCCAGGCTTGTTGCAGGATCAACCGATTGGGCATGTAAGACGCTTAGATTGGAAGCCAGTTGAAGCAAAACTAAGCAGAATCCTAATCCCAACTTAAAGGACGTATGCATCAAGTCAACAAGATAATGAGTTAAACGAAACAACATGGAAGCTACCAGAATTTCTTCATAATCCCTTATTACCTTTTCCAAACTCCTTTGGGGAGACACCGAATTCCTCGCCAAAATATTTCGTGAATAGGAGTGACTGCGGAACCGACGAGTAGGCAGTTTTGGTGACCGGCACATATTGTGGACACATTTGGAACTGTTCCTTGCCTATCTCCGGGAAATTATACAACAGAGACTCCAACATTCCACTATTGCCAGTGGTTTTCCAATCCGGTCCTTAAGCCTGTCATTTATCAATGGTTCGTCCTGGTGTGCCCAATTCATGTACCCAAAATATCAAAATCGTTACATCTTTTTCTGTTGGAATGGCTGTATGGATTTGCCTTACCGGGACATTTCCTCCATCGTCTTTCTTTCCGATTATATCATCTTTTCCGTCTTGCCACAAAATAATCGAATATTAAGAATATAGCCGAATTTTCTCCGGAATGCCAATATTTGGGTTACAATTTGTTAGACTATTCGCTTCTTCATTTTTGCCCTTTTGGGTTAGCAGTAAACTCATCGCGCCGATTGCCCGGTGATACGACAACGGCATCTTGATAATGCCATTAACATTTTATCCCGATTACTTCTTCATTACGTCGAGCTTCCGATTTTCTTCTTTTCAATGAATAGCCATTTCGTCATTGTATCTCTGTGCTCTTTTTACCAAGCGACTACATCGTTGATAGTTCCACTATCTACCTGCGATTGGCTGTATGTTGAAACGATTGGTTCATGCCGGTTTCTTCCCGGTTACGGTAATACTAAAAATGCCGAGCCCACTTTTGGGATAATCTGCGATTTCGGATTTGTTCAGATATTGTGCCAGTAAATCATCCGGCAGGTCAATGCGCTTGCTTCTGCGGACTTTGATGTCCCGGAAACCAATTTCCCGGATTATCGCCAGGTAGTCCTCCTGCTGAAGCGCGCCGGCGACGCACCCGGCATACATTTCAGCAGATGTTTGCAACGCGGACGGCAGCTTCCCCTGAAGCACCACATCGGAGATGCAAAAATGGGCGCCCGGCTTCAGAATGCGATAAATCTCGGAAAAGGCCTGTTGTTTATCCGGAACCAGGTTTAGCACACAGTTGCTGATTACCACATCAGCAGTATCATCGGGCAGGGGAATGGCTTCGATGTCTCCTAACAAAAACTCCACGTTGGCAACACCCCGCTTTCCGGCATTCTGTTCCGCCAGGTGAATCATCTCCGGCGTCATATCTATACCAATCACTTTCCCGGCCTCGCCCACCAGCGCCCGGGCAACAAACGCATCGTTCCCGGCGCCGGAACCCAAATCCACCACCACGTTGCCCCATTGTATGTCGGCGAATTCCGTGGGCAACCCGCAGCCAAGCCCCAAATCCGCCTCGGCAACATAACCGCTCATACCGGCATAGGAGTCATTAAACATGGAATAATCCGTTGTCTCCGAGCAGCCGCAGGAAGAACAGCAGCCGGTATCATTGGCGTTCTCAGCAATTTTGCCGTACTTCTCCTTTACCACTTCTTTGATGGGATTGCTATCGGACATAATTCGTCTCCTTGTTCTGTTGAATGGGTTAAGTTTTCCGTGGTATGTGATGCGTATTTCGTAATGAGTAACGAGTGATGAGTGACGAATAACAATAACTGCCACCTGCCACTGTCCCCACCTTCTAACACCGGCATACGCTGGAGAACAATTTCAGGAACGCCGCTTTGGCTTTTGCCAGTTGGGCTTCATCCAGGCAGTAGCAGGTTTTCGGCCCCTCGATTTCGCCTTTTATTAACCCCACCCGCTTTAACTCTCTCAGGTGCTGGCTCACAGTGGATTGGGAAAGCGGCAGCAGGTCCACAATATCCCCGCACATGCAGACATTTTTGTCGGTGAGGATATTTAGGATTTTGATACGCGCCGGGTGGGAAAGCGCCCTGGCAATATCAGCTAAGTGAATTTCTTCCGGGCTGAACAAGTTTCGTTTGTCCTGCGCCATGCAACACCTCGTTTATCGTTCATCGTAAATATACGATAAATAGTTTGATTTCCAAAGCATTTTGTAACTATTCAGCTTTACCTGCAAATTTGATGTTTTATATGTCATTCGTTCTTATTCATGGTTCAGTGGTTGTTTTTTTCACCTCACCCAACCCCTCCCGCCCCAAAAAGCGGGGTTGGGGGATGGGTGAGGTTCGTTTCAGATTCTTACGGCATTCCGACGATCTAACGAAAATTAACCGTCGGAAGCCGGAATGACACAAAAGGGCATATAGCTGAATAGTTGTACATTTTTAAAATTTTTCAATTGGACTCAAATTTAGTGTTCCCGATTCATAATCATTCGGTCAGGAATCGCAACAAATGACCGGGGAGAATGAACACTGACACTCCCGAACCATCCGCTGAAGCCGTAATGGGTCGAACTGAACTCCTGCTCTGTTCCTCTTCCC
>CAYYGL010000217.1:0-7765 GCA_964471235.1 uncultured Calditrichaceae bacterium | reverse complement strand
CGCAACGAAGTGGCTCCATTGGAGGAATCTTCTAACATGCAATTTGTCATGCGCCTATTTATTCCTCCGTTTTTTTTCTTTAAATGCTTCTCATAACCACGATGTGCGCACTTTGGCTAAATAGTTACCGCGCTTCTCATTATCCTCCATCCCTTAACGTTACCCGGGAATGAAAATATACGAAAGTTACAGTTTTCTTAAGACTTACCGATGTTATTATCTTTAGGAGAGATACAAACAAATTTTACACGGAGGGACAACGCAAGCATAGCTGTTTTGCACCATGGTTTTATTGCCAATATGAATCGTATAGAGGCAGTTCTTCAAATTGGTCAATAAGTCAATCAAGTTATGGAGTATTAAGGATCGATGAAGCGAGCGTGTCCTGTGAACCGGTTTGTAAATTTACAACATATATTTTTTTTCTGGCGATTTTAACGTCTTCGATCTGTACGCACCCAATTTCGTCTATCCGGGTTCTTCATTTCACCATTGAAGAAGGGCTACCAACCAATCTGGTTAAGGAAGTGCGACAGGATCAATTCGGTTACATCTGGATAGCCAGTGACGCCGGGTTGGTTCGTTATGACGGACTTGAGTTTCGGGTATTTGGAGATATATTACCCAGTTTGTATGTGAAAGGGATTTATGAAACACCGAACCGGCGTCTCCTGGTTATTACCGATTTGGGCATTTGTAAAATTAACCAGATGGGTGCATCTATAGATTTTCCGGTGTTATTCAAAGGAAACCAGGAGGAAGGGGATTCTCTGCTGTTTTACCCTAAAGCAGTATACGAAGACCGGGAAGAAAATCTCTGGATATCCGAACCCGGTTCAATTGTGCGGGCAACCGAGAAAGGGCTGACGCATTACCACCTGGATAACCGCTATCGTACCAAAAGCTATATCCGATCTTTCCGTTTTTTTCAGGATCAATGGGGGCATCTGTTAGCCTTTGCTCAACCCGGTTATGTATTAATGTATAATCGCAAGTCCGATAAATTTCGAGCGATTGAAACAGCCAATCCGCTTCCTTCCTCCATTGATGTAATCCTGCCCATTTCACCGGATACGATTCTGGTTGGCGGTGAAAAAGGGATTTTTCGGCTTATCCTGAACAAAGACCTCTCAAACTTAACCTGGGAGCCGATCATTTCGGTACCGAGGGTTCAGGCATTGGCTCTGGACAACCGGGGATATCTTTATGTCGGCACGACCGGAAAAGGGGTGTATGTCGTTCCGATCAACAAACGAAAGCCTTCCTTAATCCAATTACCGGAAACCCGGAACTGTGTGATAAACGATATTTTTATTGCCCGGGATCAATCCATCTGGATTTCATCGGATCAGGGCATTTTCCTGGCAACCTTTCCCCTGCTTCAAAGCATGTTGGATTTTCCTAACTTTTCAATTCAGAATCTGACAATCGCTCGTTCCGGTCAAATATTGGCAACCGACGGTTTAACAGTCTATACATTTCGCATGATGGATAACCACTATCATCCGGTTAAACTGTTCCGTAATTCCGGGAAGATGATCTCTGCACTTGCCGGAGATCAGGACGCTTTTGCCATCGGTTCGCTTTCCGGTGAGGTGCGGATCATAAATCATCAAAAAGAATCCCGGTACCGTCTTTCCAGTCATCCGGTATCCTTTATGATATTTGACCGGCGGGGTAACCTGTGGATAAGCCAGAATGACCAGGTTGGAGTGACCCGGATATCCCCAACCGGCACTATTCGGGTATTTGATGAAGACGACGGAATTCCCACTGAGATTCGGGTGATCCGGGAGACAGGGGAGGGCGACTTGCTATTTGCCGGACGAGGCAACCAAACTTATTTATATCGATATCAACCACTGCCGGAGAACTTTCGCAATGAGAGTTTGCCGCTGCCACAAGGTGTAGCGGATAACTTCCTGGTAAACGACATGACGATTGATGACGAAGGGAACTATTGGCTGGCTACTAACCGGGGAATATTGGTTATAAATGACAGCATTGTTAGACAGGTTTCCCTGCCCCGGCAAGTAAAAGGTCCGACTTTTAAATCTATTCTTTATGACGGACATAGGATATGGTTCGGATCCAATCAGGGATTGTATCTATTAGACGGCACCGAGGTGATTACGTTCAACACCCAGGATGGATTGAAAAGTCGGACGTTAACATTTCGGTCCCTGGCAATGGACAGGGCAAACCGGGTCTGGATTGGTCATTTTCAGGGAATTGCTATGTGGGATGCCGCTCAGCATCGCATCAAACAAACACCGCCGCCGTTTATTCAGTCTGTCAGCAATGCCGCCCACCCCATCTTTTATTCGATACAGCGGGAAACGGAGTTTAAATCCGGTGTCAATATCCTGGTTCGGCTTACCGACTTTTCTTTTCCGGCAGGAATACTCAAATTCCGGTGGCGCATCCCGGGAATGACCTCAACCTGGAGCGAACCGACAACCGAAAGGGAGATTTTTTTACATCACCTGCCCCATGGAAATTATACCATCGAAATTCAAGCCCAACAAAGCGGCATGCGATGGAGTGATGTCACACGATTCACTTTTCACGTTCTGCCCCCCTGGTATCTGGGCTGGCAAGGATTACTTCTGGCAACCGCAGCACTTATTTTCTGTTTCCTGGTGTTCTTCCTGTTTTACCGAATCTGGTCGGAAAAACGTCGCGCCCTGGATGCCTACAAGAAATTATCCATGGCAGTTGAACAGACCGAAGGGGTTATTTTTATAACGGATGCCAATGCAACTTTTACTTATGTGAACAGTGCGTTCGAGAGAATTTATGGATATTCCTCCCGGGAAGTGCTTGGCAAAACTCCCCGAATCTTAAAAAGCGGCAAGGTGCAACCGGAAACATACCGGGTGTTCTGGGAAACTATTCTTTCCGGAAAAAGCTACCACGGCGAATTTTTAAATAAAACCAGGAGCGGCAAGCTGGTACCCATGAAAGTCACGGTCAGCCCGATTATGAATCGCCATCAGGAGGTGATTGGGTTTATTGCCGTTCAAGAAGACATCTCGGAATTAAAACACGCTGAGGAAGAATTAAAACGCTATGCAATGGACCTGGAATCTGCCAAGCAGGCGTTGGAGGACCACGCTTATAAGCTATCGTTAACCATTAATGAGCTGGAAATTGCCCGCCAAAAAGCCGAGGAAGCCAATCGGGCGAAAAGTGAGTTTGTGGCAAATATGAGCCATGAAATCCGCACCCCCATGAACGGCATTATCGGGATGACTGAACTGGCGTTGGATACTGATTTAACTGCGGAACAGCGGGATTATCTGGAAGCGGTCAAAACTTCCGCCCATTCCCTGCTACGCATCATCAACGACATTCTGGATTTTTCCAAAATCGAGGCGGGTAAATTGGAATTGGAGCAAATCGATTTCCGACTACACGCCTCCATTGTAGAGATTATGAAATCACAATCGGTGCGGGCAAATCAAAAAAATGTGGAGTTGTTGTATTATATTGGCAAAGATGTCCCCGATCATTTACGAGGCGATCCGGTACGGCTCCGGCAAATCTTGCTGAATTTATTGAGCAATGCCATCAAATTTACCAGTAAAGGAGAAATCCTGCTTTATATCGGTTTGGAAAAGAAAATAGACGATACCACTCTTGAACTGCATATTGCCGTACGCGATACCGGGGTGGGCATTCCCCCGGAAAAGCAGGCGGTTATTTTTGAAGCGTTTGCCCAGGCAGATACCTCGACCACCCGGAAATTTGGCGGAACCGGCCTGGGGCTGGCGATTACCGTTCAATTGGTCAAATTAATGAACGGCAGAATCTGGGTGGAAAGCCCCGCCACCTATAACCTACCCGGGGTGGATGATCTTAATAATCATCATGAAGTTGCGATGCCCGTAGAGGCACTCAGCAATGAACTGCCCCCCCGGGATCGGAATGGAAACGGTGGAACCGTTCCAAAAGGTGGACCGGGTGCGGTTTTTCATATCATCTTGCCATTCCGGGTACAAGAGGGTGAACATTTACTCATCGAACCATTGGATGAAGAACAACTTTCCGGCTTGCCCGTGCTGGTGGTGGATGACAACAAAACCAATCGCCGACTGCTCCATTCGAAGTTAGTCCAATGGGGGATGAAGCCAGCCTGTGTGCAAAACGGACCGGAAGCATTACAACTCATCGAAAACCATCTTGATGAACCGTCACGATTCGCCGTCATTTTATTAGATGCCCAGATGCCGGAAATGGATGGCTATGAATTGGCGGAGCGAATCAATAACTACCCGGAGTATGCCCGGGTGCCACGAATTATGCTCACCTCCGGCGGTACCAGGGGAGATGCCCGACGCTGCAAGGAGGTCGGAATTCATGCTTATTTAAGCAAACCGGTGTCATTCGAAAGTTTGAAGAAAACTATCTTAACCTGCTTATCTCCGGAAGTGCTTTCCAAACAGGAAAAAACCTTAATCACCCAGCATTCCCTTCGGGAAGACATCCCAATTTTGCATATTCTCCTGGTAGAAGATAACCCGGTCAATCAAAAGTTGGCTGTTCGATTGTTAGAAAAAATGGGCCACCTGGTAACGGTTGCCGGTAACGGAAAAGAAGGATTCGAAGCCTGGCAGAAGAATCAATTTGATTTGATTTTAATGGATGTTCAAATGCCGGAAATGGACGGTTTTGAAGCGACCAAAGCCATCCGGGAAGCCGAAAAAGAAACCGGCGGACACACTCCCATCGTTGCCATGACTGCCCATGCCATGCAGGGCGACCGGGAACGCTGCCTGGCTGCCGGTATGGATGACTATCTCGCCAAGCCGATAAAACGCAAAGAACTGCGAGCAGTGCTGAGAGAAGTAGCCGCGGAAAAAGTTACCAGCCGACAAACCGCCGATGGGGTACCCAAAAGCTCCTGAGCAATGAGGGCACGTCTGAACGGAGTCTTTCTTTAACAGATATCCCGGATAGGATACAAACCATTTTGAGGGAAGCGTCTCTTTTCATCCAACCCAATTCCCCCTCAACTCACAAATAAAATCGCTCTACTTTCAGGGGGTCAATGTTCATTTCCGGCTCTTTATCCGCAATCAGTTGAGAAATGATTTTCCCGGTAAAAGGGGCTAAGGAAATACCTATCATGGCATGACCGGTAGCGATGAAGAGATTGGAGTGGCGCGGGCTCCTTCCCACAATCGGCAGCCCGTCCGGAGTGCAGGGGCGCAAACCCGACCAGGCAGTTGCCGGATCGACTTGCACATCATCAAAACGACCGATGTAGCGGGGAACGGCTTTTAGAATTGCCACTACCCGCCGCCGGTTAATGGTATGGGAGATGCCGGCTAATTCCAACGTGCCGCCAAAACGGATTTCATTCCCCAGGGGAGTCACCGCAACTTTGGCTTCGGTTAAAATCAACGGGAGCTGTTGGTGCGGTGACGGTTGAGGAATGGTGACACTGTATCCCTTGGCGGGTTGTACCGGCAGCTGCAATCCTAATGTTTCCGAAACCAATGGCGACCAGGCGCCCCCGGCTAACACCACCTGCTGACAGCTAATGTCACCCCGGTTTGTTTTTACCGCGGTGATTTGTCCATTGGCAGCCCGGAAGCTCTCGACATGGGTCCGGGTGAGGATGCGCACCCCTTGCGTTTGAAGGTATTCGGCAAGCCGGATAACAAAGCGCGCCGGATTGATATGGGCATCCCGGGGAAAATACAATCCGCCCGCTGCCCGGGTTTCCAGAGCCGGGTCCAACTCTCCAATCCGTTGATTATCCACTATTTCCGCAGGCTCCCCGATCTGCTCAGCAAGGGCTGCCATATTCGCACAATCATGTTGACCTGCCGGCGAATGGTAGAGCATCAATAATCCATTGGTCTGCAAACCAAAATCCAGGGTCGTGCGGCGGGCAATTTCCAGGTATAACTCCCGGCTGAGCAGGTTGATATCCCGCAAATACCCCATGGTCGCCTGAACGTGGCGTTCCGTAGCATGTTTGCGAAATTGCCACAGCCAGGATAAAAAAGCAGGGTCCAGTCTCGGTTTGATGTAAAACGGACTTTCAGGATTCAATAACCAGCGCAAGCCTTTTTTGATAACCCCCGGGGAAGAGAGCGGAATGAAATGGCTGGGGGTAATAAACCCGGCGTTGCCATAAGAACTGCCGGCAGCTATCTCTTTCTGTTCCACCAGGGTTACCCGAATCCCGGTTTCATTGAGAAAATATGCTGAGCAAACCCCAATGGCACCGCCCCCAATCACAACCACTTCCGCATCAGAAGCGCTCATTCGATTCTCCTGTAGAGTTATGCAGTCCGTTCCTCAGCAGATCCAACAATTCATTCCACTGTTCAATGGCCGGAATGGTGTCAGCGGGTATTTTATCCGGCATTGGCGAAAAGCGGTTGGCAAAATTATTATTCCGCTTCCAGGTATATTTCATCCATACCGGCTGGATGCCCGCGCGAAGGGCTCCTTCGATGTCATCCTCCGGGTTATCCCCCACATACAGCAATTCCGAGGGGGCAACGCCCAGGCGCTTGTATAACTCGGTAAACACAAACGGGTGGGGCTTGCGATAACCGATTTCCCCGGAGATGAGAATGACGTCAAAAAAAGGCGTCAGGGACAAATCCCTCAGCAGGGCGTGTGCCGCCGGGGCGTGGGTGAAGTTGGACAGCAATCCCAGGCGGTATTTGCCTTTCAGTGTTTGCAGCATCTCCCGAACCCCGGGAACCAGGGAGATGTATTCATTGAAGGTGTCAAAATAATGATCAACTGCGGCGGCGATGCGGGGGTCTTCCGGGGAAATATCATAACCGAGTTGATGAAGGGCATCGCTGATCCAGAAGCGATTGTGGGTTTCCCTGCCGTCTTTGCGGGTTTCGGCAATCCACCGCCGGGCAGCCTGCCGGTAAACATTGACAAACGCATCATCATCAAAGATAAATCCCTGTTTCTTCAGGGAGGATATTAAACGACCCAGGGCATCGGATAGGGCAGGTCCTTTGACCAGGATTAACGTGTCAAACAGATCAAATCCGATTGCTTTGATGGATTTCATGGAGAACATTTCCTTACGACTTTTGATTGGTCTGCAAAATGGTAGTTACAACCGGAACACAAACCATAGCCCCCCGGGACCGTTAAGCTTTGGCAGGGGCTGCCTCGGCGGTTCTTTCCAGGCGAATCCTGCGGATGGCTTTAATCCGCTCCAGCACCGGGGGATGGGAATAGTGCAAAAAGACATATAGCGGATGCGGTGTTAGATTGGAAAGATTATCCGCCGAAAGTTTTTTCAATGCGCTGATCATGTTCTCCGGGTCGCGGGTAGCTTCCACGGCAAAACGATCCGCTTCATACTCATTCTTCCGGGAAAAAATTTGCATGAACACCGAGAGAATCATCTCGATCGGGGAGAACAACATCCCAAAGAAAATCAACCCGGCATAGATGGAGGGCTGCGTCATATAGAAGGCGTCGAATAATCCCTGGTGACTGAGGAAAATGGATAGCAGGTAAAACATGATACCGGTATGAACGATGCTGATCACCATCCCCTTCAGAATATGCTTTTTTTTGTAATGACCGATTTCGTGTGCCAGCACTGCCACCAACTCCCGCACGGTATGCTTTTCCACCAGGGTATCAAATAAAGCGATTCGCTTATGTTTGCCGAATCCGGTAAAAAAGGCGTTGGATTTGGTTGAACGTTTGGAGCCGTCCATCACATACACATTCTCCAGGGGATATTTTACCTTGCGCGCCAGCT
>CAYYGL010000216.1:0-7795 GCA_964471235.1 uncultured Calditrichaceae bacterium | reverse complement strand
AACCGGAGCGCATTTGAATTTGCAGTGCATCGACTGCCATTCCAACGGTTATACCAATACCCCCACGGATTGCTATTCCTGCCATCAGTCGGATTACGAAGGGGTGAGCGATCCCAACCACGTCACCAACAACTTCAGCACCGACTGTACGCAGTGTCATTCCACCAGTGCCTGGCAGCCGGCAACCTTCGACCATAGTAACACCAACTTTCCGTTAACCGGAGCGCATTTGAATTTGCAGTGCATCGACTGCCACTCCAACGGCTATACCAATACCCCCACGGATTGCTATTCCTGCCACCAGGATGATTATAACAATACCACCGACCCCGATCATGGTGCCGCTGGTTTTCCGACTGACTGCGAACAATGCCACAACACAACCGACTGGAACAATACCACCTGGGATCACGATGGGCAGTATTTCCCCATCTATTCCGGGGCGCATAATAATAAATGGGACACCTGTGCCGATTGTCATGTAGATCCCAATAATTATGCGGTCTTTGAGTGCATTTTTTGCCATGAGCATAATCAACAGGACATGAACAATGAACACAATGACGTACCGAATTATCAATACAACAGCCAGGCCTGTTATGATTGTCATCCCAATGGAAATGAGAAGATGGGAATGTTCAGAGGCCATGGATGGCGTCAATGAACAGTTCTTAAGTCGATGATGAAAAGGGGGGGATATGAAGAAAGGGTGCATTTTATTAATTGGGTTTCTATTCACATTAAACAGGATTGTGGCTGCCATGCCGGAAAATCCGCATCAATATGTAGCTTTCGAATGCAATGTGTGCCATACCACTCAAAACTGGCAGGAAGTTCACTTTGACCACAACCTTGTGCGGTTTCCCCTGGAAGGACAGCACCGGAATTTGCGGTGTGATAACTGCCATCAAATTGTTGATTTTCGTCAAGTGGGAAATACTTGCGCAGATTGTCATGAAGATGTGCACCAGGCGAAACTGGGCAACGAATGCCGGAATTGCCATACTCCGGAGCGCTGGACAGTTTTAAATATGAGAACCGCTCATTCCAATACCACTTTTCCACTGGTCGGGGTGCATGCCCGGCTGGATTGCCAGGCGTGTCATTTCAGTGAAATTGTTGGCGAGTTTTCTTTTCCCCGTTCGGAATGTTACGGCTGTCATAGGGCGGATTATCAGGGTGCTCAAAACCCGGCACATACCGAGATGGGTTTCCCCCTGCGGTGCGAGGAGTGCCATGGGTTAACCGGCTGGCAGCCGGCAAATTTCACCGGGCATGAAGAGTTCTTTCCCATTTTCAGCGGTGCCCATGCCGGGGTATGGAGTAGCTGTAGTACCTGCCATCTTTCTCCGGGGAATTTTCAGGTGTTTAGCTGCTTTGAGGGTTGCCATGAGCATAACCAGGATAAGATGGATAGAAAACATCGGGAAGTGGGAGGCTATGTGTATGAAAGCAGTGCCTGTCTCTCGTGTCATCCTTTTGGCAGCGGAGAAGGCGATGGTGGAGGAGATTAAGGCAAACGGGCCGGGAACGGTATGTTTTCAGGGAGGAATACAGGGAGGAAAAAAAACTCTGGTACGGAAATTGTATCAAAATGGTTTTTTGTTTAAATAAAGGAGAAAGGCTATGAAGTTCGGTGCATCATTTTTGTTGGTCATTCTGCTAAGTTTGGTGGGATTTGCCCAGAAGGGGAAAGATATTTTCCCGATCAAATACACCACTGCCGAGACGGTTTATTTAGAAGGGGGGAAAGCGAAAGGGCTGAATGTGGGTGATAAACTAATGGTGGTATGTGACAAGAAGAAAGTAGTGGCGGAAATTGAGGTAGTGTATGTGGCGGAACATTCTGCTTCCTGCCGGATCATCCATACCGATGAGCCCATTAAGCCGGGCGACCTGGCGGTAGTGGTGACCCGCACGAAACAGACGGAGTCCTCAGTTCAGACATCGAAAACGCCCGAACCCACGCCGGAGAAAAAGGAAGTATTGACAGTGAAGGAAAAGAAGACGGTTCAAAAACGGCGTCAGAGCCGTAGAAATGCGTCCCGGTTGAGCGGCAGTGTTTCCGTGCAGTATTACCATTGGAATGATCAATCTGCCAGCAATCTGGATTTTAGCCAACCCACCGCACGGTTCAATCTACGAGTGAACAATCTCTGGAATAAGGAGTACCAACTCCGGATTCGTACCCGTACCCGATATAATCAACGAAGTCAGGAGTTGGGTCCTGATATCCCGCAGAATGAATTGCGGAACCGGGTATATGAATTGTCCCTCAGTTATGACAACCCGCAGGTACCGTTTAATTACAAAGTGGGGCGCATCATTTCCAATTACATGAGCGGGATTGGTTATATTGATGGGATGCAGTTTCAGTATAACCTCTCTCCCTCTGTCCGTATGGGAATATTTGCCGGTACCCAGCCGGATTGGCGGACATCGAACTTTCAAACCAACATCCAGAAATTCGGAGCGTTCTGGAACTATCGTCAGGGTGAAATCCAGAGCAGCCAGTTTGAATCGACCATTGCGGCGGCGGCAGAATATCATTCCTCTGTGGTCAGCCGGGAATTTGTATATATTCGAAACAGTTATAGTTACCAGAGTCGCCTCTATCTTTACCAGAGTGCTGAAATAGACATTAACCGCAATTGGCGGAAAGCTCGCGCCGGGGAACGGTTCTCACTCACCAACCTGTTCCTCTCCGCCCGTTATCGACATGCCAACTGGTTAACTCTTGGATTAACGTTTGACAATCGAAAAAATTACTGGACGTATGAAATCCGTACCATCGAACAAATTTTGTTTGATGATGCCCTTCGGCGGGGGCTGCGAGGGAGTATCTCGCTTCGCCTGCCTGCCAAAGTGTTCGTCTATTCCAATGTAGGAATACGGAAACGGGAAACGGATAGTCGTTCCACTTATTCTTATGCCGGGGGCATTCGGAAAGCGGATTTTTTACTTCGGCGGTTATCCCTGGGAATAAATGCCGCTGGCTTTAATAGTCCGTTGAGTAGTGGTTATACAGCATCCTTACGGTTAGCCAAATCGCTTCTTTCCGGGCAGCGCTTTGAGGTTGGATTAGGAAATTATGCTTATACGGGCGGTGTCGATAATAGTACCCGCAACAACAAGTGGGCGCGGGTTAACGGTTATTTCCCGCTGATGGGTCGAATATTTTTGTATGGTCAATATGAGTATAATTGGGGTGCAGATATTAAAGGTCAGCGTATTTTGACCGAATTGGGTTATCGATTCTGAGGAATTACAGGAGATTATGGAGAACACATTAATCTGGTTAATCACCGGAGTTATTGCCGTTATTATCTTTGTGCCATATTTTATTAAGTTTCGCAAACGAGAAAAAATAATGACCGAGCGGCGGAAGGAAGCTGTCGAGTTAGGCATAACCCGCCCTCGCTATCAATATCCCTTTATCGATGACTCTCAATGCATTGGGTGCGGTTCTTGTGTAGCCGCCTGCCCGGAAGGGGATGTGCTGGGGGTGGTGCATGGGAAAGCCACTATCATCAACGGGCTGCGCTGTGTGGGACATGGGTATTGCGAACCCGCCTGCCCGGTAGGTGCTCTGAAAGTTGGTCTGGGCGATATCACCACCCGGGAAGATATTCCTTTATTGGATGAACATTACCAGACCAACGTGCCCGGACTTTATATCGTGGGGGAATTGGGCGGGCTGTCGTTAATTCGCAACGCTGTCACCCAGGGCAGAGCCGCCCTGGAACATATTGCCTCCAATATCGCCCGCTCTACGGATAACGCCGTAAAGGATGTGATCATCGTGGGTGCCGGTCCCGCCGGATTAAGTGCTGCTCTTACTGCCATTCAGCATAAGCTCTCTTACCAGGTGTTGGATCAGCAAGCCGCTGGCGGAACCATCCTGCAATATCCCCGCCGTAAACTGGTAATGACCCAGCCGGTGGAAATTCCCCTCTACGGATGGTTGAATCGAAAAGAATACTCCAAGGAACAATTGCTCGAGATCTGGGAAGACATTATCCGGCAATATCAAATTGATGTTCTGGCCGATCACAAACTTGAGCATGTCGTTAAGGAGAATGGGGTGTTTAAAGTGATTACCTCGAAGGGAGAGTTTTACAGCCGTCATGTGGTGCTGGCGTTAGGACGGCGCGGAACCCCCCGCAAACTCAATGTGCCCGGTGAAAATCTCCCCAAGGTGATGTACCAATTAATTGATGCCCGGGGGTATAATAATCATAATATCCTGGTCGTGGGTGGAGGCGACAGCGCCGTAGAAGCAGCGGTCGGGTTAGCACGGCAAAAAGGCAATAAAGTATTCATTTCTTACCGGAAGGCAAAGTTTTTTCGTATCAAGAAAAAAAATGAAGACCGCATTATGGGAATGATTAGTAAAGGGAAAGTAATCCCAATCTTTAATTCCCATGTTAAGGAAATCCGGGTGCATTCCGTGGTCATTCAGACCGAGGAAGAAATCAAAGAAATTCCCAACGATTACGTGTTTATATTTGCCGGTGGATTACCCCCATTTGAGATGCTGAAAAAAATGGGCATCCGCTTTGGTGGCAAAATGAAAGCCATTGCCTGAAATTTCGGGAAGCGTTCTGGTGATTACACCAACCGGAACACTCACCTTGCTAAATCCCCATCAGGGCTGACTGCCAGGTTATTTTATCTTCCGCCGTTTGTGTTCCGTTCCCCTCTCATCATACTACCGCCATAACTTAATCTAACGTCCGTTCGACATCAGAAGAATAGAACCCGGTTGGACCCCGATGACCCGGATTTTCGCAGAGTTGTGTAAAATTATGACCACTCATCCGTGTCAATCAGCGTTATCTGTTTCATCTGGGTTTTATTTCAAGTGACGTCGAATTCAGGTTAATCTATATTTTTTGCCCCATTGTTTATTTTGCTTTGGAATGAAGAAAAGATGTCGTATGTTCATTCACTTGCAAACCGCTTTGATTTAAACACTTAAAACCCGGTGGTGTTTGATTCAATCGGCGATGCCTTTCCGGATTCTGTTATATTAGATAAATTCTCAGGGCACATCTATTATTTGTGTGTCACCTGTCATGATTTGTTCTCGAATATTCCGGGCGTATTGCCGGATTCAGGGGGAAGTTGCAAATAACCATACCGACTCATTTACAGGAAAATAGCGGCACAGTTTCACCCCAACTTTATTGTTAGGGAATTCAACCGGCTTCATGAAGTATCCCAGGGTGAGGGAAACAGGGTCAGGTTCTTCGGATGAAAAAACACGTCCGGTTCTCTCCTTCCTCTTCTGTGCTTTCCGGATCGCCATTTTTTATTCATACTGTTATCACTTTCCGTTTATTTCCTGCGTTATTCAATGACGGCGAGGTTTAAGCGGATGTTCATGGTTTACCCTAACTAATATTTTATCTATTATCCAAATCGGAGGTAGCATCATGTGTAGATTGTTTTTAACAATAATGGTATCTGTCTTATTAGTGAATACGGGGATATTTGCCCAGACTCAGACGGTAACGGGTAGCGGCACTTTGCAAGACCGGCCCGGGATTCAGCAAGAAACGGACGCTGAGAATCTGGCGCAGACGGCGTCATCAACAAAAGCGACGAGGATGCCTGAAGCCCCTGCTCCGCAGATGAATCCTACTGCGGATATTATTCTGGTAGCAACTACCACGGTCACCAATTCCGTGGAGTTGGCATTAACCAACCTGGGGCAGGCATACGACCTGGTCTCCACCACTGATTTCACCACCCTCGACTTCACCCCTTATTCCACCCTCATTGTTGCCATGGACGGCGGATCGGTTTCCGAAGCCAGCGTGCAGGCAATTGCCAATGCCGCTGCCAGCGGCAAAAAGCTCTTCATCCTCGGGGGTACCAACATACAATCTTATTATGACGGCGTGGCAATGTATCTGCTCTCCCACACCGGGGATCAGGGCTGGACAACTTCCAACACTCCCCACCTGCAGGTCACCGATCCCAATCACCCCCTCTCCACCGGGCTGCCCTCTACTTACAATTTTGTGAACACCTCGGCATCTTTTTATATGCTGCGGGTGAATGATCCGGCAGCGGTGGTAGCTGCCAATAATGGTGACGGACATCCGGATTTGTTCAATAAAACGATCGGTGCTGGCGAACTCATTTATTTTCTGAATTCTCCCAACAGCAGTTACTGGACCGATGCCAACGACTTTGCCATTCTCCAGCAAGTCATCACCAACGGGCTGAATTTTGGTGCTCCCTCAATAACGGTCACTCCGGGTTCTTTCAGCGTTGCCATCGGACCGGATGCTACCACCTCCGGTATTCTCACCATCGGAAACACTGGCAATAGTGATTTGACGTTTGATATTGCCCTCTTCTCTGCTGCGGCTGCCAACGCTCCCCGGCAGGATTTGACCGAGATTCAGGATATTCCTTCCGGAGAGGTGTTAATTCAAACCGGGTCAATGGGAGATGCCGCCGCAGATATGGAATTCCCTTCGCCGCAGATGAACCCCACCGCGGACATCGTTCTGGTAGCAACTACCACCGTCACCAACTCTGTGGAGTTGGCATTAACCAACCTGGGGCAGGCATACGACTTGGTCTCCACCACTGATTTTACCACCATCGACTTCACCCCCTATTCCACCCTCATTGTTGCCATGGACGGCGGATCGGTTTCCGAAGCCAGCGTGCAGGCAATTGCTGATGCTGCTGCCACCGGCAAAAAGCTCTTCATCATCGGGGGTACGAATACTCAGTCTTACTATGACGGGGTGGCAATGTACCTGCTCTCACACACCGGGGATCAAGGATGGACTACTTCCAACACCCCCCACTTGCAGGTCACCGACCCCAGTCATCCCCTCTCCACCGGGCTGCCCTCTACCTACAATTTTGTGAACACCTCGGCATCTTTCTACATGCTGCGGGTGAATGACCCGGCAGCGGTGGTAGCCGCCAACAACGGCGATGGGCATCCGGACCTGTTCAACAAACCCATTGGTAGCGGGGAACTGGTTTACTTCCTCAACTCCCCATTTGACAGCTACTGGGCAGATGCCAACGATTTCGCCATTCTCCAACAGGTGATTGAAAACGGGCTGAATTTTACATCGCTAAGCTGGCTGTCGGTCAATTTCACCACCGGCACCGTGACACCGGGTGGCTCCTTTGATGTCTCCGTCTTTTTTGATGCCACCGGGTTGGCAGCCGGAGATTATTTTGCCAACATCAATATTGCCAGTAATGACCCTTTAAAACCCATGCTTACCATTCCGGTACATCTGGTAGTGGATCCCGCATTAGCAATCGAACCAGTGGATGAAACAATTCCCGAAGCAATTGAGCTTTCCCGGAATTATCCCAATCCGTTCAATCCCAGTACCCAAATCGGATTTCGGATTGCGAATCTCGGATTTGTAGAATTAAAGATTTACGATGTGTTGGGTAGCGAAATAACCACATTGGTGCAGGAAGATTTAGCCCCCGGTAACTACGAAGTGCAATGGAATGGCACCAACGATGCCGGTCAACAAGTTGCCAGCGGGGTGTATCTCTACCGGTTGCGCGTCGGAAACAACTTTGTACAGACCCGGAAGATGATGCTGATGAAATAGGTAAACAGGTGTTAAGACTCGGTTAACAACCGTCTCTATGTACTCCATCTTCACAGAAAAGAAAGCGCTCTCCAACTTTTAGTCGGTGAGCGCTTTTTCTGTACCGATGCTTACCTTATCTCCCTGCATTAAATCCCACAATAGCGAATAATGTTTTGAAAAAATGTTTTTTTCTCTTGCCT
>CAYYGL010000215.1:0-7807 GCA_964471235.1 uncultured Calditrichaceae bacterium | reverse complement strand
CAAGCATAGTAGAAATTTTTTATTGAATGCCATATTCCTTAATTTTTCGATAGAGGGTTCGTTCACTAACATTCACGGCGCGGGCGACTTTCCGGCGATTCCCCCGGAACTTATCCAGCGCTTTTTCAATTAACTCCCGCTCCATTTCGTCCAGGGGTTTCACATCATCATTGCTGCCAAAACCTCCCGGGGAAGCATAGACACCGTTCTGAATGAGAGTATCCAGCCGCTGAGAAAGCTGCAACAATGCGGACTTCACATCCTTCATCTCCAGTCCCAGCGAGACCAGGGCTTTATAAATTAACTCCCGCTCCGCCTCTTCCACACTCTGTTCCATCCGCATGGGCAACATCGATACCTTCACCGGTTCTTCGTAATGGGAAAGATGCTCCCGAACCATCGCAGCCGTAACTTTCTGCCCCCTGGCTAATACAACAATCGATTCCACAAAATTGCGTAATTCCCGAACATTCCCGGGCCAGGAGTAATCATGGATGACCTGCAGGGCATCATCCGTAAATCCGGAAAACTCCAGTTTTTCTTTCTCCGTGATTTCGATGACGAAATGTTCCAACAGCAATAAAATATCTTCCCGCCGTTCTCGTAGGGGCGGTATGTGCATGGCGACCGCTTTTAAACGGTAATAAAGGTCTTTTCTAAAGTGATTTTCCTGAACCATTTGCCCCAGGTCCCGGTTGGATGCCGCAATAATCCGCACATCAACTTTCCGCAGTTCGCCGCTGCCCACGCGCATAAATTCACCGCTCTCCAGCACTCGCAGCAGTTTAACCTGCGTTTGCAGCGGCATCTCTCCGATTTCATCCAACAAAATGGTGCCGCCGTCAGCCAGCTCAAAATAGCCCTTCTTGGTGGCGATGGCGCCGGTAAATGCACCTTTTTCATGCCCGAATAATTCACTTTCCAGCAAACCTTCCGGAATGGCACCGCAATTAACCGATATGAGAGGTTTATCTTTTCGGGGGCTGAGGATATGAATGGCTTTGGCGAATACTTCTTTCCCGGTTCCGCTTTCACCGGAAATAAGCACCGAGATATTGGTCGGGGCAACGGAGATCACCAATTCAATCAATTCCCGAATTGCCTCAGACTGACCAATGATTCCCAGTTCTTCCTGAATTTTCTTATATTTATTCAACAGCGCCAATGTCTTCTCCTCGCCTAAACAATTTCAAAGTTACACCGCTACATTGGCAAAAGCAAGTATATTTGGCTTCTGGCTGGTAAACTTTAACTCTTTTTAAAATAAGCAATTATCGTTATGTTATTTTCAATCCGCCCGGGAAGGAAACATGACTCCGGCTGGAGCAGTATACCGAAAAATGCCCGATTCCCGCCATATATCCCTCTCTCCGGCGATGCAATTTTTCCCTTTTGCGATCCGCACTTATCGAAACCAGCGTTTCAGTGTCTTCCAGAACTCCTGTTCGTCCGCCAACAGGGTTGGTTCCACCGGCAGGGAGTGCAAAAAAATTTGTCCGTAGAATTTTTTAACCACCCGGGTATCCAGGACAATTACTGCGCCGTAATCAGAGCGGCTGCGTATTAACCTGCCAAACCCCTGGCGCAGACGAAGCACCGCTTCCGGGATGGTATATTCCATAAAGGGATTTCCTCCCCGGCTTTTGATTAATTCTGCCCGCGCCTGGATAATCGGTTCCGAGGGCACATCAAAAGGAAGCCGGTTGATCAGCACCAACTCCACGGCTTTACCGGGAACATCCACCCCTTCCCAGAAACTATCGGTGCCAAACAGAAAGGAGGCTTCATTCTCTTTGAACCGGTTAATCAGGGAATGCCGGCTGCCGTCTATCCCCTGCCCCAACAGCAGCACGCCTTCGGCAGTAAAGGTATCCCGCACCGCCTGATAGATAGTGTTCAGCATGGAGTAGGAAGTAAACAGCGTCAGGGTTCCCCGGGGAATTTCCCGAACCATCTGTTCGATCAACGCTTTTACCTGAGAAAGGTACTCGGGGTGATTGGGTTCATTCAAAAAGACGGGAACCCCAAGGAGCACTTGTTCCTGATAATTAAATGGAGAATCCAACAGCAACTTTTCCAATCGTTCCGGGGGCACAAAATTCAATCCCACCCGGTGGATAAAATAATCAAACCGGCGGTTGACCGCTAACGTTGCCGAGGTAAAAACCGCTGTGTGTAGCTTGTCGTACAATTTTTCTTTTAAGATGCCGCCAACATCCAGCGGCGCGGCATAGAGACGGGTGTCGTCGCTGTCCTCCCGGGAGGGTAATTCATACCAGTATACATAGTTATCCCATTCCGCACTGATTAGAAATTCCAGGTTGTTTACCAAACCTTCGGACTGTTGAAGCTGGGCATTCAAATCCTGAAATAACTGACGCTGGTATTCAAATTTTTCATCCGGAATTTCCTTAAAATATTCCACCAGGTTTGCCAGGGCGCTTTGCAAAGCAGTTAACCCTTTGTGGAAGTCCCGATACTCAGTCATGAGTTCTTCGAACAAATTATCCTGACGGGTATAGCGATACTTGGCGGAGTACCTCTGATTTCCATTCCCCGGGGTTCGTGCCCGAAACGTGCGGGTGATTTCTTTAAAAAACGACAACGTGCTTCGCCAGTTATTTTGCACCAGGGTGATTAATCCGTCGATTTGCCTCTCCAGCGAATCCAGATGAGTGCGTTTTAGTTTTCCCTTCCGGATTCGTCGTCTTAGTTGAACCAGAATGCCGGTTTCAATGCGGTCTTTGGTATAGAGCTTGGTAAAAAAATCCCGGAATTGCCAGAGGCTAATCTCAACGCCGAGGTACTCTGTGGCAATTTTTTCAATGTTATGGGCTTCATCAAAAACAACATTCACATAATCCGAGAGAACGGCATTATCGGTTGCCAGATCGGAGAACAATAAGGAATGATTGACCAGCACCAGGTGAGCATCCCGGGCATTATTCCGCGCCCGCATCAGAAAACAGCGGTCATAATACTTACAGGATTTTCCCGGGCAATAATTGTTTTCCGCAATGAATTTGCTCCATAAACCGAAATTCCGTTCCATCCGGAAACCGTTGTTTTCGGCGATATCACCGGTTTTGGTATGCTGCACCCAGAAATAGAGGGGGAGCATTTTTACCCGTTCCTTAGCGCTCACCCGGGAATCCAGGTCATTCATGACCGTTACCCATTTATCCAGGCACAGGTAATTCCCTTTTCCTTTTAACAATACCGCTTTAAATTTTTCTTTTAGGATGCTGTGAAGAACGGGAATGTCTTTAAAAAAAAGCTGCTCCTGCAAATTCTTGGTATTGGTGCTGATAATCACCCGCCCCGAGGGTCCGTAATTTTTCGCTGCCCACTTGATTGCCGGCACCAGGTATGCCAGCGATTTTCCGGTGCCGGTACCCGCTTCTACCACCAGGTATTGGCTGTGGTTAAATGCCCGGGCAATGGCGCGTGCCATCTCCACCTGCTGTTGCCGCACTTCATACAGGCTGAATTCCCGGGAGAGTTCTCCCCCTTCCTCAAAAAAAGCGGCTGTCTCATCCTCATCAATCGGGTTTACCTCAATTCTCGGCAGGCGGGGTGTATCGCCCTGGCCGATGATGTTATAATGGCTGCTGGTCAGGGTAAATTCCTCCCGGGTGATGCCTTCCGGAAGTTGCACCCGCCCTGCGGAGAGCAGCAGTAGTAAATTTTCAAAAAAGGTCTTAATCGGGTCGTCGGTTGGCTCCAGAATCCGCAGGATTTTCTGCACATCGGCAAATTTGGTTCTTAAAGCGATTTTCAGCAAATCAATGAACAACAAACCGGCAGCTTCGGCATCCGGCAGCGCCCGATGAGTAGGCTCGAAGGAATATTGAAAATATTGAACCAGGGAGGACAAACCGAAAGAGTGCAGAAACGGCAGATACATCCGGGCAAGAATAACCGTGTCCAGGCGGGGATTGGGGAAATAGTGATACACTTTTTCCCGTTCATGCCACTGTTTAAAGTTTCCCTTTACTTTTCGAGCATGGTATTCCAGAAACGGGAGGTCAAAATCCACATTATGGGCAACCAACGGGTATTCCTTAACGAACTCCCGGATTTTGGGCAGCACCTCGGAGAATGAAGCAGCCTCCCGCACATCCTCATCCCGGATACCGGTCAGCCGGGTGATCGGCTCCGGTATCGGTCGCCCGGGATTGATGAAAAAGTTTAGTTCCGCGACTTTTTCCCCGTGATGAAAATGAACCGCGGCAAACTCGATAATGTCATTTTTCAGATAATCAAGCCCGGTCGTCTCAATATCCAGGGCAATGAAATCCGTCAGGTGCAGCGCTTCAAAAATTTCCGGTTTTAAAAGGGTTTCTTTCATTTTCTTCCGAATACCAGGAAACGGTTAAATGATTCGTCATCCCAAATTGGTCTCTGCCACATTTCGTTTTGCTAAAATGTTACATGAATTAAACGGGGGAAGCAACGAAAATTTGGTATTGCCGCTCTCTTCTTAGCCCTTCCCGTTCTCACCCGTTTTGATTTCCAGGGGTTCCGACAGCAGCGGCGAATCATAAAAAAACCCCGGAGAGAACTTCTTCTTCCGGGGTTTTAAAAGCAATCGCACAAAAGATTATTTGATTAACACCATCCGTTTCATATCCTGGAAGCTTCCGGCACTTAACCGATAAAAATAGATGCCGGAGGGCAAGTCACTGGCGTCAAACAGCACATCATGACGACCGGCAGCCATTCTTCCATTGACCAGAGTGGCAACCTTTTGGCCGGTAATATTGAATACATCCAATGTTACCACCTCATTTTGAGGGAGGTTAAAGGAAATCGTCGTCGTTGGATTAAATGGGTTTGGATAATTCCCAATCAATTCAAAATCTCCGGCAACCGGAATATCGTTGTCGGAAATTCCGGTAGGACCAGACGTTTGAAACATCACATCGGCAGCCTGTGTGAAATTCGGGTCAATTTCATTATCCATACTGGTAACCTGTGCCAGGATTCCATGGTTCTCACCCAACCAGGAATAGGTGATGCTCGTTGTGGTATCCGTAATGATGGGCACTCCGAACAGGGATACCACCGTTATCTGGGTGGATAATTGCTGTCCACGTAAACAATCAAATGTTCCAAGGGGAACGACGATGGTTCCCCAGGCGTCGATTGTGGTTTGCGTAATGGTGGTGACATCGACCTGCAACGTGAACCCTAAAGAATCAATAGAAAAAAAAAGGGTAAAAGTATCCGGAAAACTATTGCCGAATTGGATCGGAAATTGGGCAACGGTGGATGGAGTGTCAAACACCGTGGCGGTATCCCCCAATGCCGATGAAGAAGCAACGCCTAACAAATGCAATTCCGTGTTGGTGAGATCGAAGAAAATATAGCTATTTTCAGAAAGCGCTGTATCGGCGTTAAACCAGGCGTGATCGGATGTGGGGAAATCATTACTGAAAGGCGTCGTTGCGGGGTCCACCACTTCAAAATCCTGATTGACCCCATTGGGATACATGTTGATATCAAATGTCCAGGTCTGAGGACCACCGGGAGAACCCACATTGACGCTGATACCGTTTGTGTCCGCCACATCATAAAAATGAAACACGGTGCCAAATGAATGGGGATACTCGGAAATATCAATCGCAATTTGGCCATATCCGGGGAGAACCATCCATATCCCAATTAACAGAACCCCCATTAGAATTTTTGTAAAAGATTGTTGCATTGTAATTCCTCCTTCGAACGAGTAAAGTTATAATTTGTTTAAAATATCATAATTTTGCAAAATAAATTGTGACTTTTATCATTCTTTATCAATATTCAAAAACGGAAGCTGCCGGACGATGAATGCATTCTGTGGATGCACATTTTCTCCTCGGAACATAATTCTGTGTTTAAGCTTACACTCATTATTTGCGAAAATGATTATCTTTAAGTTTATGAGAAATTAACGTAACGAGTTAAAAACTCCCGGTTACCATAATGAGTTGAATGACAAAATCGGATCAATAGGATAGATTCAACACGTAATATTAGAAAAGGAGATTTATGCTACAAGTGATTTGGGATACAAGAGGGTATTTTTTCTGGTTATTGGCGGTCTCTCTTTTTGTATGGCTGCTGGAAAGACTATTTCCCTGGCGAAAGGAGCAAAAAGCCCTGCGGAAAGAAATCGGGCAGGATCTGTTCTTCCTGATTTTTAACGGGCATTATGCCGGCATCCTGGTAGCCTCCCTGGGAAGTTGGGTGATGCAACAAATTTCCGGTCTGTTCCAGAGCATCCACATCCCGCCGCCGGAATCCATCCACCTAATGAGCGAATACCCGGTCTGGATGCAATTCATTGTGTTTTTCCTGCTCAAGGATTTTCTGGAATGGTGTATTCATAACTTGTTGCACCGAATTCCCTGGCTGTGGGAATTTCATAAACTTCATCATAGCATCCGGGAGTTGGATTGGATTGGCAACATGCGCTTCCACTGGATGGAAATTGTGGTTTACAAAAGCCTGAGTTACTTTCCGCTGGTAGTGCTGGGGGTACGAGGCGATGTCATCCTGTGGATCGCCATCATCTCCACCCTGGTAGGCCATTTGAATCATTCCAATCTCAATATTTCCTGGGGACCTTTTCGTTATATCATTAATTCACCCCGGATGCACGTCTGGCACCACGACATCATCCTGCGCGGCGATCACGGTAAAAATTTCGGGGTGGTGTTCAGCCTCTGGGATTGGATATTCGGTACTGCCTATATGCCCATGGCACCGGAGGCGCCTAAGAATCCGGAGAAATTAGGCTTTGATGATATTGATGAATTCCCGGACAATCTGTTCCTGCGGCTGGTTTACCCGTTCATCAAGGTGCGTAAGAACCAATCAAAAGTGCAATCGTAAAGAATTGGCTAATTGCGCCCGGAAAATATGAAAAATTCCTGTCAATTTTTCCCGCCGCATTCTAAATTGTCTCTTTGAACAACCGGAATCATCAGGCAAGGAGGGTAATGAATGGCAGCAGCGACGCAAATTTCTCCCGCTCGACCGCCGCTGGGCGCTCATACGTCCATTGCCGGCGGGGTATTCAATGCCATTGTGCATGGAGAAGAAATCGGGGCGGATGTGGTGCAGATATTCTCCAAAAACCAGCGCCAATGGCTGGGAAAATATTATACCGATGAAGAACTGGCGCAATACTTCACCAAAATCGAAGAAACCGGTATTCGCCCGGTTATCATCCACGATTCTTACCTGATTAATTTAGCCAGCCCCAAAGAAGACACTCTGAAAAAATCAATTGAAGCCTTTGCCGACGAACTCCGCCGGGGGGTTACCCTGAAGATTCCCTACGTTTTGACGCATCCCGGGTCTCATCTCGGTTCCGGGGAAGATATCGGCGTTAAGCAGGTGGGAAAGAGTTTGCAACAGTGCTGGGAGATGGCTGGCGATCCTTCCGTGATGATTCTGCTGGAGACCACTGCCGGGCAGGGCACCAACCTGGGCTATACATTTGAACAGTTGCGGGATATGATCGCCCACTCCGGTATAGAAGCACAGGTGGGCGTTTGCATCGACACCTGCCATATCTTCGCGGCTGGCTACGACCTACGCACACCAGAGGCCTGCAATGCTACCTTTGAGGAATTCGATCGCATTATCGGCCTCAAAAATCTCTACGCTATGCACCTTAACGACTCGATGAAAGGGCTCGGCTCCCGAGTCGATCGTCACCGCCCTCTTGGCGAAGGAGAAATCGGCATCGAAGGCTTCCGATGGCTCATGACCGATCCCCGTACACGCGCTCTACCCAAATACCTCGAAACGCCAG
>CAYYGL010000214.1:0-7838 GCA_964471235.1 uncultured Calditrichaceae bacterium | reverse complement strand
CAATTTTTTCATCATTAGCAGGTGGTAATGTTTACACTCTTCAGCCATATTATTATAAACTTAGCCTTTGTTTTATCGTTCAAACGTTATTAAAAAGAGAGCGAATTATGTACCGAACCCTCCCGATGTTTCCTCGCTCCTGGTTGCCTTATTCTTCCGCAAGTTCCCGAAATCGTTTCGCCAATTTTTTTCGGGCATAATATAGCCGTGACATCACAGTGCCCACCGGTATATCCATCACCGCACCAATTTCCTGGTAGCTAAAATCCAGGAGTTCTTTCAGGATAATTATCTCCCGATCGGTCTCTGGCAATTCCTGCAAAGATTTATACAGGAGGTGATGCTGTTCCTTACGCTCTAACTCTTCGCTTTCATATTGCAGGGCATTTTCCCGGGAATCCGCGGTGGGAAAATGATCGCTGAAGGATGCCCAGCGCTTTCGATGACGGGTAACATAATTTTTACAAAGATTGTTGATGATGGAATACAGCCAGGCAGCAAAGGATTTCCCTGCTTGAAACCGGGAAACGTTCCGATATACCCGCATAAACGCCTCCTGGGAGATATCCAGGGCAATATCCCGGTTATGCAGCCGATAAAGCGCCAGGCTATAGGCCTTTGGGTAGTAACGTTTCGTCAGTTCTTCAAACGCCTGTCGATTACCGCCGGCACATTCAGCAATTAATTCATCGTCGCTTCTGTCAAGCATGCGTTTTTCCATCACCGAAGAGTTTACCCATGTTAAGGGTTTTTATTCAATGATAAATAAATAAAAACTTTTCGGAAAAAGTCAGCGGTCATATTGTGCTGATTCAGTTGTGAGATTCAATGGTAACTTAACTCCGGGAACGATGCCGTTTTCCCTGGTTGGCATTATCCCGTGGTAGAAGATTTCGGTATTTTTCATCAATCGCCTGCCCCGTTGGATGCAAAAACCGGAATACCAAATAAATCATCCACATTTCCAGGTAAAGCTGAATCGTTACCCAAAAATTAAGCAAACCCGGAAGTAAGGGTTGCATCATAATGTGTCGACGGTTATGTTAATCCTCCCATGAGAGAAGCGATAAAGATTTCAAAGATACTCACAAAAATTGCCCCCTTTTTTCCGGTTAAATCCGAGGAACGTTCCCGGGCACTGCTGATGTTCGGCTATCTCTTCCTGATCATCTCAATCCTGCTGATTGTTAAACCTATCCGTAATTCCTTATTCCTCACCCGTTTTGGAGCGATTCAACTCCCATACGTGTATCTGCTGGTGGCGTTAATTGCCGGCATCTTTTCGGTGTGGTATGCCCGGCTTCTCCGGCGGTTTCCACTACCCGGGGTCATCCGCACCACCCTGCGGGTCACGATTGGCAGTCTGTTTATCTTTTGGCTGCTGCTGGAAAAAGGTTATCAACCTGCCTGGTTTATTTACGGATTTTACATCTGGGTGGCAATTTATGCCGGTATCGCCACCTCTCAATTCTGGCTGCTGGCAAACCATGTTTTTAATGCCCGGGAAGCCCGGCGGCTGTTCAGTTTTATTGGTGCCGGTGGTATTTTGGGTGGCATTGGGGGAGGTTATCTGACCAATTATCTTGCTCCGGTTGTGGGCACTCATGCGTTGCTGCTTCTCTGCATTGGCTTCGCTCTTTTGTGCATTTTAATTCTGAATAAAGTATGGAAACTGCGTTTGACAAAATCACCAACCGGTAGCACCGGCAGGGAAATCCGGGGCTTCGGTAAATCCGAAAAACCGACCTTGTTTCGGATTTTAAAAAATTCACCTTATCTCCGATCAATCGCCGCAATTGTTGCCATTACCGTAATTGTAGCGAATTTAGTGGATTATCAATTTAACAGCCTGGCGGAAACATCTATCAAAAATCCGGACCAATTAACGGCTTTCTTTGGTTTCTGGTTATCCAATTTGAGTATTTTCTCCTTATTGTTCCAACTCTTCCTGACCGGAAAAATTTTGCAAAGTGGGGGGATTAAAATATCCCTGTTTTTTCTACCGATAGGAATTCTGATCGGTGCGCTGGCAGTCCTCTTGTCACCAATTCTTTGGGCGGCAGTGTTTCTTAAGGTGAGCGAAGGAGGATTAAAACAATCCGTTCAAAAATCCGCCATGGAATTGTTAGCCATCCCCGTTCCACCGGCGATTAAGCAGCCGGCAAAATCATTTATTGATGTTTTTGTGGATAACCTGGCAACCGGCATTGGCGGACTGTTGTTGATTGTAACCATCACTATCATGAGATTATCCGTGAGTCAACTCAGCCTGGTGATTATTGGCTTTGTCCTTTTGTGGGTATTGCTGATCGGAAAAACACACCGGGGCTATGTACAAGCCTTCCGGGAAGCCATTACCCAGCGGAGTGTCGATATATCTCAACTTACCCTGGAGGTTCAGGATGCTTCATTACTGGAAAATTTTCTTCCTTATTTAAATACCACCCAAAAACGGCAGTTGCTGTATCTTTTGCATCTTCTGGAACATGTGGAAGATGACCGCCTGATACCTTATTTGACGAGTCTTATCCGGCATCCCGCCCCGGAAATTCGTCAACAGGTGCTCCGCATGGCTCGGAATTATGACTCGTTGGATTTTCGTCAGGAAGCAGTACGGTTTTTATCGGAAACCGAACTGCCGTTGCGCGCCGAAGCAATCCGGTATTTGTATCACCGTAGCAGTCCGGAAGAGCGGGAGGCGTTAATGCAACGTTTTTTATTCGACCGGGATTACAACCTGCGGGCAGCTGCTTTACAATGTGCTGTACAGGAAAATGCCACTCGCTTTCCGGATGCCCCCCAAATTCATCTCACGGAAACAGTTCGGGAAATGCTGAGTCGGGTGGCGAAGGTCGAAAATCGGGAGGAGCAAGAATTTATCAAAATAAATGTTGCTGTTGCGATTGGCGAGGCGAACCGGGAGGCATTATATCCCTTTCTGGAGGATTTATTAGAGGATGAATCTTTAACGGTACGGCGAACAGCAATTCAAAGCGCCGGTAAAGTCCGGGATTTTCGATTTTTCCCCCGACTGCTCTCTTTCCTGTCCAACCATTCGCTACGGAGGTTTGCCCGGGAGGCAATTGCCAATTGGGGAGAGCCCATCCTCCCCCCCTTGCTCCGGAAGTTCAGTGACCCGGATACCGAAAGAGTGCTTCGCCGGGAAATACTAAAGATTTTGGCATTAATTGACTCTCAGAGCGCGGCAGATGCCCTCTTCTTGTTATTAGATGAGAGTTTCCCCGCCATGCAGTTCCAAATCCTTAAAGCACTCAATAAAATCCGGCGGGATTTTCCCCATCTTCGAATAAAGGAAAAACTGGTAACCCCACAAATTTTTAAGGAAATGGAATTTTTTGAAGAATTATTAACCATTCGCAGGGAATGCCGTTCCTGGCAAGGTTCCGTTTCAGCCGATTCGACCCACCAGACGGAAACAGAGGATTTTCGGGAGGCACGGAATCTGTTGTTACGGGCTTTATGGGAAAAGAGCGAGCAATCCCTGGAACGCCTATTCCGTCTCCTGGGGCTGAAATTTTCCCAGGGGGATATGTTTAATGCCTACCGCAGCATTATCTGTAAAAATGAACATATTCGAGCCAGTGCCCTTGAATTTTTAGACAACCTCCTGCCCGACTCATTGGAGAAAAAATTGCTTCCCCTGATCGAAACCTATTTCCAAAGTGGAGAAGATGGAAAATCCGCCCCTTCGGTTGTCGAAAGCTCTCCGGCTGGTAAGCCCTTTGAAGCATGTTTAACCAGGCTTCTCCACCATTCCGATCCCTGGCTGCTCAGTTGTACGCTTTTTCTGATTGGTTTGATGCCGGAGCATAAGCTCTATCCTAAGATTGAAGATTTCCGGTCCTATCCCCATCCGGTGGTTAGCGAAACTGCCGAATCTGTTTTACGAAAGTTCCCAAAACGGTAATTTGGGAACTCGAAACAGAAGTTCTTCAATATAACCCTCCCGGGGAACCTTTCCGGAATGCGTCGTCAAATTTCATTTTTTATTGGGAAAGTTCCCCTTTTCCGTTTACTATAAGACAGGGATTTGGAAAAAGGCAAGCGAATGAGGTATTTGGCAAGGGAACTGTTTAGCCAATGAGGTGGTTTATGCGGTATCTACATTACACCCTGGCAACCGGACTGGGATTAGGATATTCCCCCGTTGCCCCGGGAACAGCCGGTTCGATTCTGGCAGTCGTGAGTGCTTATTTCTTGATAAAAGGTAATATTGTTATTTTGTTAATTGCCACGCTGGTGGTAACAGCGATTGGAACTTATTCATCCACATTTGTGGAAAATGACCTGGGAAGTGAAGATCCATCCATCGTAGTGATTGATGAGATTGCCGGTATGTGGATCTCTCTGATATTCCTTCCGGTGACTCCCTGGTTATATTTGAGCGCCTTTGTATTGTTTCGGCTGTTTGATGTTGTGAAGCCGTTTCCGATCAATTCTTTGCAAAAGCTTCCCGGCGGGTGGGGAATCATGTTCGATGATGTTCTTGCCGGGATTTATTCTTTACTTATTTTGCAACTTTGGTTACATTTCTTTCCGAATGTTCTTTGAACCCAAACCAGGAGGGGTAGTATGGAGATCAGAAGAATTTTATGCCCGGTTGATTTTTCGGATATTTCCGAGCGCGCCCTTCGTTATACGGTGAATTTTGCTAAAAAGCACAATGCTGCGATCAAGCTGTTCCACGTCATCGAGTACCTGCCCGGAATGGACCACTATCTTATTTTAGCCCTGCCGCCACAGGAGATTATGCAGAAACTCCGTGAAAAAGCGGAAGAACGGCTGGCAGAACTCGTCCGTGAATTTCGCGATAACACGCCGCTGGAGTATGAAGTGCGGGAGGGAAAGGCCTTTGTGGAAATTGTTGCCATGGCACGGGAAATGGATGCTGATCTGATTGTGATTAGTAGCCATGGGAAAACAGGGTTAGCCCATATCTTGATTGGAAGTGTCGCCGAAAAAGTAAGCCGTAAAGCGCCCTGTTCCGTGTTGATATATCGGGATAAAGGGTCGCGCTTTGAAATGCCGTAAACATGGACGTCGGTCAACCCAATGCCGCTAATACAAACAGTCCGGAAACTCCGGTCGAGTTGTTTGCAGAGGTTTTATGAAAAAATGAATTAACCAGGGGAAAGATAGACAAAGATCATGGCAATACGGACAACCACAAAACAGACTGCACTTTTTTGGTGGGGGCTAATCGGTATCTTCATTGTGATTATTTCGATTTTTCATTATACCACGCCCACTGCCAAATCCCATTATCACCTGATATATATGCAGAGCTACTTCATTCCGATTTTAATCGGGGCATTTCAATTTGGTGTGCGGGGCGGATTGGGTACCGCTCTGGTAATTTCGGTAATATATTTCCCACATATTATGCTCCATTGGGGGAGCAGTGCTGACCAGACCCTGATGCGCATCTTGCAGGTTATTATGTTTAATGTCATCGGATATTTGACCGGTTTAAAAGCCCAGCGGGAGCAGGAGGAAAAGCATAATTATCAACGTACAGCAGAACGGCTGGAACACTCCCTCAAAGAATTGGAGCATCAATCCGAGAAGCTGGCGGAGCTGGAGCAGCAATTGCGTCTGCTGGATCGCCTTTCAATAGTGGGGGAACTGACTGCCAGCCTGGCGCATGAGGTGCGGAATCCCTTAGGTGCCATCCGGGGGGCGGTGGATATTCTGAAAGATGAAGTTCCGGAAAACCCCAAATTAACGGAATTTTTTAATATTTTAGTGGAGGAAACCGATCGGTTGAATGCGACGGTGGAAAACTACCTGGGGTTTGCCCGCCGTCCTCTGGGGGCACCCACGGATTTTGATATTCGGGAAGTCATTCAAAATGTGACCGCTTTATTAACCTCCCGGGCACGGCGGCGGCAAATCCAATTGCAATTGGAAATCCCGGAGCAAAGCCTCTTTGTTCATGCGGATGCAAACCAGGTCCGGCAGGTGGTTGCCAACTTACTGTTGAATGCCATCCAGGTGATGACCCAAGGGGTGATTCGGGTTTCTGTCCGTTCTGTTTCCGACCACGGAATCCCTCGTGCCGAAATCGCCATTGCAGACCAGGGGCCCGGAATTCCGGAAAGTGAGATCGGTCGTATTTTTCAACCGTTCTATACCACTCGTAAAGACGGCACGGGACTGGGACTGAGCATTGTTAAGCGTATTGTGGATGAAAATCGCTGGGATATTCGGGTGGAAAGTACCCCCGGTAAAGGTGCCACCTTTTGCCTCCTTCTCCCTTTAATAGAAGAAAAAACCACCGTAGAAAAGCTGGACCATCAGTATGAATGAACATGTTTTGCTCATCGATGACGATGTGAATTTAAACAAGGTGATTTCATATCAACTGGAAAAACAGGGATACCGGGTTTCCACTGCAAAGAGTGGAAAAGAGGGGTTAAACCTTTTTCATAAGCACCCCCCGGATATCGTTCTTTTAGATATTCAAATGCCGGACCTTTCGGGCATTCAGGTGTTGGAAGAAATGCGCCGTCAGAACCGCCAAGCGGTGGTGATTATGATTACCGCTTACGGGAGCGTGGAGAACGCTCTGGAAGCCTGCCGGTTGGGAGCAGATGATTACATTACCAAGCCATTCGGTCAGGAGCAATTGTTTTTCGTTATCGAGAAAGCATTGCAGTTTCGTCGATTACAGCAGGAAAATACCCAACTTCGTCAGGAATTGGTGGGCAAATACCGTTTCGAAAATATGGTCGCTCGTAGTGCCAAAATGGAAGATGTGCTCCGCATGGTGGGGCAGGTGGCGCAAAGCGATGCCACCGTGTTGATCTTAGGTGAAAGCGGCACCGGAAAAGAACTGATCGCCCGGGCGCTTCATTACAACAGCCCTCGCCAGGATAAACCGTTTGTTACAGTAAACTGCCCTTCCATCCCGGAAAATTTACTGGAAAGCGAGTTGTTCGGACATGTAAAAGGTGCTTTTACCGGGGCCGTGAAAGACCGCAAAGGCAAATTTGAATTAGCCGATGGCGGCAGCATTTTTTTGGACGAAATTGGCGACCTGCCGGAAAACTTACAGGCTAAATTGTTGCGGGTTTTGCAGGAACAAGAATTCGAGCGGCTGGGCGATTCCCGAACGATAAAAGTAGATGTACGGGTGATAGCTGCGACCAATAAAGATTTGTTTCAACGGGTGCAAGAGGGAAAATTCCGGGAGGATTTGTATTACCGTCTGAGCGTGGTACCGATTACCCTCCCTCCGTTGCGGGAACGGAAAGAAGAAATACCTTACCTGGTGGATTTTTTTCTGGAGCGCTACGGGAAAGGTAAATCCTTTACCCTGGAACCGGCTACCCTGAGTGCCTTACAGGCTTACGATTGGCCCGGGAATATTCGGGAATTGGAAAACGCTATGGAACGGGCGGTGATTCTGGCGAAGGAAGAACGCATTACACCGGATTTGCTGCCGGCGCATATCAGTGGAAAGCAGCAAACACCCTCCACATCGGGATTCCGAATTGAAAACTCGGCGGATCTGTCACTGGAAGCAATCGAGAAACGGGCGATTGAAGAGGCACTGCACCGCAGCGGAGGAAATCAGACCCGGGCAGCCCAATTGTTGAAAATTCCTCGCCATGTGCTGATTTACCGGATGAAGAAATTGGGGATGGGAAACCGGTGAATCTAACACCCTGCTGGGCACCTCTCCCCAATTCCATTTCAAAATTTCCGGTTGGGGTGTCAAAATTTTGATCATTTTTTCTAAGGCTGTATATTTAACTCACCCCCTTTCATCCCCCTCTCTTGGAAAGTCGAAGATCCCGATTTGTCGGGAAGAG
>CAYYGL010000213.1:0-7938 GCA_964471235.1 uncultured Calditrichaceae bacterium | reverse complement strand
GAACCGATTTCTTTGAGCTTGACTTCGTCTTCGATTTCCGAAAAGTAGTCGTTTTTTTGGTGGAACGGGTACGAGTGTATTCTTTTTTAGAACTTCTTTTACCATGAGATTGATAAGACCGCTTCCGGGGCTGCCGGTTCACTTCCGACTGATCATTTGTGCCCGAATTCGTGTTGTTTGAAACCACTCTTTTTCGGCGGGTTTCCCCGGTCGCCTGGCTACTTTTTCGGTAATTTTTCCGGGGTTGTTTCCGCACTTTCCGGATTCTCTGCCGATCGCTTTCTTGATTCGCCACGGTTTCCCGGGCAATAGAACGATTGCCGGTCTTTCGCACCACTTTTCTTCTCCGGTCCCCCGAGTGTCTCGGAATACCCCGATTTTCCAATGACCGTTTTCTGGGGGCGGTTGCCACCGTCGTTGGAGTTTTGGCTCTCCGTTTCCGGCCGACATAACCATCTCCGGTGTTACTTCCGTTGCCCTGCTGACCGGTTCTGACCACACCCGGTCGGGTGGTGCTAATGTTTCCATCCCGCCGGTCCCAATCCCGCCGATGATGTTCAAACCGATCATGATACCGCCCCGGATTGTAAACCACCGGTCCCCAATAAGGCGGATAACCCGGATAAAACGGATAGTATGGATTGTATGGATACAACACCGCTACCGGTGGATAGTAAATAGTGGGATACCACCAGTCATAATAATCCCAGAAAACATAATCCGGCACATAACCCACATAGAACCCCCAACGGTAACTCGGGTAATAATCCCAGTAAAAGGGATCACCGAATGTGATGTGTATGCTGGCATACGAATATGGATAGTAGAACACCGGCTCCGGAAATCCAGCGTAATAATAATAGTTGTTATTGATGATGGTCCGGCCGCTTTCCTCATCGTAATATTCCGAAGTATCCGATTCTACCGCATAATATCCGTCATCTGCTGTGGCATATTGATCATCTTCCTCGTTATTGTCATACGACTGGGGTTCTTCATTCTGATAATCTCCATATACTTCCGGTGGAGAAGCGTGGGCCGTTTTTAACTGTGTATAACATCCCTGGAAAAGAAAAATGGTTAGAAGACTTAAGATTACGATAAATAATATTCTAAACCATCTCATAATATCACCTTCCCTTCTTGTTGTCTAATTGACTTATATTCAAAAACAGTACCAAAAAAGTCAATTAGAGAAAGGGTTATAGTAATTTATTGTTCTCTATCAACTTATATTTTACGCTGATGTTGCGGTTACGTTCCTGTCTGTTAAAAAAGTGTTAACGATGTTTACGCAAACCTGTTAACTTTGTTTATACTCGGCAGGGTTGATTTGATACCGCTGCATCTTTTTATGTAACCCCAACCGACTTAACCCCAGCTTCTGAGCCACCCGGGTAATATTTCCATGAAATTCTTCCAACGCTTGAACAATATAGAACTTTTCCATCGATTCCGTTATATCTTTTAAAGATTTTCCGGAACGATTCCCACTGCCGGGGGAATTGGTAGCGGAACGATAAAACATCGGTAAAGTGGAACGAAAGAAATCCGGCGGCAACACCATGTCATCATCTGCCAGGGTAACCGCTCTCTCCACCAGGTTTTCCAATTGCCGCACATTGCCCGGTAAATCCGCTGCCATTAGTAATGAAAGGGCTTCAGTAGATAACTTCAGGTGATGTTTCCCCATTTTTTGCATATATTTTTTTAAAAAATAATCTACCAATAACGGAATATCTTCCCTGCGTTCCCGAAGCGGTGGCAGATGGATGGGAAATACGTTCAGCCGATAATAGAGGTCTTCCCGAAATTTTCCTTCCTGTATCTCCTCTTCAATATTTTTATTAGAAGCGGAAATCACCCTCACATCCACTTTGATGGTCTTTTCCGAACCCACCGGGTGAATTTCGCCTTCTTGTAAAACTCGCAATAACCGTTGCTGCATGGCAGGGGAGGTGTCGGTGATTTCATCCAGAAAGATGGTGCCGCCGTCTGCCAATTCGAACAATCCTTTTTTATCGGTTGTTGCCCCGGTAAATGCTCCCTTTACATGACCGAACAACTCACTTTCCAATAACGTGTCCGGTAAAGCCCCGCAATTCTGGGCAACAAAGACTTTATCCTTCCTGGGACCATTGTAGTGAATCGCCCTGGCAACCAGCTCTTTACCGGTGCCGGTTTCTCCCAATAACAACACGGTGGTGTTGGTGGGAATAACTTTTCGCATCAATTCAAAAACCTTTTGCATGGCGGTGCTTTGCCCGATGATGTTCTCAAAACAATACTGCTTTTCCACTTCCTGGTGGAGGATAACGTTTTCCGTTTGGAGCTGTTCGTTTGCTTTCCGCAATTCTTCTAAAAGGCGCTTATTTTCTTGTTTTAATTGATATTGCTCGACGGCGCGCTGCACAATGATGCGAAGTTCATCCGGTTCCCAGGGCTTGTGGATATAGTAGAAAATATTCGCTTCGTTTACTGCCCGAATTATTGCTTCAATATCGGTATAGCCGGTCAGAAGGATTCGCACCGCTTCGGGCCGAATTTCCAGGGCTTTCCGAAAAAACTCCACCCCGCTCATTTCCGGCATCCGTTGGTCAGCAATAATGGCTACCACTTTTTCCCGATTCAGTATCTCCAGGGCAGAGATTCCATTGAGAGACAAATATACCTCAAACTCCCGCCGCAGAGTGCGATGTATCGCATTCAGGCTGGATTGTTCATCATCAATTACCAATACTTTCGGGCGACTGTTCTCTTGCATCATTGTTATTTGCGATTTACTTTTTTGGGAAAAAACCAACCTCCTGATTTTTATGAAATATATCGCAAATATGGTTATGATTCAATGGAATAAATGATTCATTTCCTTCACGCCACCGCAAGACCGTTCTTATCTCATATCGGTTGACAGTGGGAAGCCAACAGTGTACATTGCCCGGGTAAAAAACTAAACTGATAGGGAACATTTGGGAATTAGAAGGAGAACTACCATGACCTTAGAGGAACGATTGGAGAATGTAGCCGTTCTGGGTGCCGGGGGAAAAATGGGAAGCGGCATTTCCTGGCTGCTTGCCAGGGAGATGACCCTGTTAAAATTGCAGCCGGAGCATCAACAGCGTTCATTCACCCTCACCCTGATGGATGTGGTGCCGGAGGCATTACAGGGGGTACAGAACTATCTCCGCAAACAGGCAGGGAAATATGCTATGAAACACCCGGAAAATCTGGGCAAATTTTACAAAGGTGTGGATTCACCGGAAGAATTGGCATCTCAATTTACCAATGACCTGATCGCTATTCTTCACCCGGTAACGAAGGTGGAAGAGGTTGGCAATGCCCATTTGATTTTTGAAGCGATTATAGAAAACATCGATATCAAAGTAAATGTCTTCCAAGCATTGAAAAAAGTATCTGCCCCGGATGCGTTTTTTTTCAGCAACACTTCTTCTATCCCCATACACGAGTTGGATGAGCGCGCCGGATTGAACGGGCATATCATCGGGTTTCATTTTTATAATCCGCCGGCGGTGCAAAAATTGGTGGAGTTGATCACCCCGGAGAAAATTCATCCGGAATTACCGGGGCTCTCCAGGGAGTTGGCGCAGCGACTGGGCAAGATCGTTATCCCGGCCAATGATATCGCCGGATTTATTGGCAACGGGCATTTCACCCGGGACGGGCTGTATGGCATTTCCCAGGCACTTCGCCTCACCGGAGAAATGGAATTTGCAGAAGCAATTTATACCATGAACCGGGTCACCCAGGATTTTTTAATCCGCCCCATGGGCATTTTTCAACTCATTGATTATGTGGGATTGGATGTGTTTCAAAGTATTTTAAACATTATGAACCCATATTTTCCGGATGAGGAACTCCACAGTGATCTGATAGATGAACTTGTTAACATGGGTATCCAGGGGGGGCAATACCCGGATGGAAGTCAGAAGGACGGTTTTTTGAAATATGAACAGGGTAAGATTGTTGGTATCTACGACAAGGAGCAGGGGCAATACCGTATTTTAAACCAGGGGGCGTGGCGTGAACAGGTGGATGCCAAAATCGGTCCCCTGCCGGAAGGGCACGCATCCTGGAAAAGTTTATTACAATCTCCACAGAGAGAAACACTGCTGGCGACTTATTTTTCCAACTTACATAAATGCGATACCCCGGGTTGTCAATTGGCAATTGCATATCTCAAACGATCCAAAGAAATCGGGCAGCAGTTGGTATCCACCGGGGTTGCCAACACCGCAGAAGATGTTAATGGGGTGTTGATGAATGGGTTTTATCATCTTTACGGTCCCATCAACGATTTCGTCTAATACATAGAACGATATTCGCCCCCAAAATAAAAAACAGGATACCCGATGATTTATTTCGAGTATCCTGTTTTTCTTTGGGATTATCAGACAATCTTATAATAATTTCTTCCGGGTGATGCCTGCTCTCATTTCATCGGGATTTTACATTTTTCATATCCTTTGATACCAATAGCCAAAGCCTCCATGCTAAAGGCGGTTCCTCTTGGTCTGTCAATGGGTATGGCGTTTTATTAGTCACCGATATTCGTGTTCGCGGTAATTTGGTCGCTTTCGCTGTTCAACACATTTTCAGAACCACAGAAGGGCGGGCAGCCGATAATCCGTTCTGCCAACTCACCATATTCCATGTCATTACCGTTCGCATCCACACCGACCAATATCAGTTCCATTTCGCCATCTTTTGATTTTGCAAAGTAGAAACGAATACCCATGCAACCTTTCTGAGCAAGAATCCGGTCAAAGGCTTCCCTGGCAAATAAGCCACCGAGACGAGCATTCAAATCCGCATCATCTCGATACCGCTTGGTCATCTCTGCAGCTTCGTCCAGTGGAATCGAGTGATTTTCTTTACCTGTAAATACATATTGTTGATGTTTCCCGTCCTTAGCTTCTTTGGCTCCATTTAGCGCCCATAATGCAACGCTGAATAATAAAATACCTGATACAAACAACAACACTCTGGCGTACTTCATACGATACCTCCTTACAAATTTAGATGAAAATCTCGACCAAACCACCATCCCGGAAGAAATATTCTTTTAAATATACAGTTTTTTTCACAAAAATGAAATATGTGATTTATTTTTCAAGTAAATATCATGCACTGTTATAAGATATACCCAATATATATACGTTTGATTTAAAATATATCGATTTTTTAGAGAGATTTTTACTGTTTACGGAATATGATTGTTCAAGATTTTATACAACTTCCAATCATTTGTGAAGACCCCGTGCACCGGCTATGTAAATTTTGAACAAACAAAAGCCCCGACGATTGACCAACATTCGCCGGGGCTGGGCAAATTTCTCAGAAAGTGAAATCGCTTTCCTTTCCTCCAAATTAAATATCAAATTTTATTCCTTGTGCCAGGGGGAGTTCGGTGCCAAAGTTAATCGTATTGGTTTGGCGTCGCATGTAAGCTTTCCAGGCATCCGAGCCGGATTCCCTGCCGCCCCCGGTTTCTTTTTCACCGCCAAAAGCGCCGCCAATTTCCGCCCCCGAGGTGCCGATATTCACATTGGCGATCCCACAATCGGAACCCCACGGGGAAAGAAACTCTTCCGCTTCCCGCAAATCATTGGTAAATATGGAAGATGACAATCCCTGCGCAACATCATTCTGCAGGGCGATGGCATTGCTGACCTCTCCTTTATATTTAATAAGATACAAAATCGGAGCAAAGGTCTCTTCCTGCACAATCGGATAATGATTTTCCGCCTCTACCAACGCCGGGCGCACATATAGGCCGGATTCGTACCCCGGTCCGCTTAAGTGTTCCCCACCGAAAATCACTTTTCCGCCCTGCTCTTCGACCTTCTTTAACGCATTTAAAAATGCGTCTACTGCAAATTTGTCAATCAACGGGCCAACGTGATTTTTTTCATCCAGCGGGTTGCCGATGCGCAGGCTTTTATAAGCATTCACCAGACTATTCTTAACCTGATCGTAAACAGATTCGTGAATAATTAAGCGGCGGGTGGTGGTGCAGCGCTGCCCGGCAGTACCCACTGCACCAAATACAATTGCCGGAATGGCTAACTTCAGGTCGGCGTTCGGGGTAACGATGATGGCATTGTTGCCGCCCAACTCCAGAATCACCTTGCCAAAACGGCGGGCAATGGCTTCCGCGGCGTGTCGTCCCACATCACAGGAGCCGGTCAGGGAAATCAGGGGCACTCGTCGGTCGTTTAGCATTGTCTCCCCAATGGTGGAACCTCTCCCAATTACCAGGTTGAAAACTCCTTCCGGTACCTGGTTTTCTTTCAGAACATCCTGGATAATGTGCTGCACCGCGATTGCCGTTAAGGGAACCTTGGAAGATGGCTTCCACAAGTTGACATTGCCACAGACTGTAGAAATCATCGCATTCCATGCCCATACCGCAACCGGAAAGTTAAAGGATGTGACGATACCGACAATTCCCAGGGGAAGATATTGTTCATACATTCGGTGTTTGGGGCGCTCCGACTGCATGGTAAAGCCATACAATTGGCGCGACTGCCCCACGGCAAAATCGCAGATGTCTATCATTTCCTGCACTTCGCCCCAGCCTTCTTGCAGTGATTTGCCCATCTCGTAAGAGACCAGCGTTCCCAGCGGCTTTTTGAACTCCCGCAATTTTAATCCAATCTGGCGAATGATTTCCCCCCGTTTGGGCGCCGGAACGGTTCGCCAATACCGGAACGCTTCCTGCCCCTGTTGGATGATTGCCTCGTAATCTTCCTGCGAAGCCATGTAAACCGAGGCAATATATTCACCGGTAGCCGGGGAATGAATTTTTAGTTCACCCTGATCGGAAGTTTCCCGCCATTTTAACCCGGTGGATGCTCCAAAATTTTTCTCCTGAACGCCAAGTTCTTTCAGAAAATCCATATTAACACCTCTCTGGTTAGTGAGTACCTATCTTTTGTCTTCATTGATTCAATTGCCAAACAATTTAAAAAAGATAACCATGACCTGCCACCAAAAAAGGAAGTTACAGAAATTGAGGAAAGGGCGTAGTGGGGGGATGGAAAAAAACCGGGTAGAAATTTCCTGGCTTACCGGGAAAAGGGTATTTTTGGCGATGAACTTACAGGGGAATTATTTGCCGCGCAATTTAATGCTCAGGGAAACCCCATCGCGCAGGGGAATGATTGTGGTCCACAGGTGATCGTCACTCATGAGCTTTTGGTTGTATTCCTGGATGTGGCGAGTGCGATCATCTTCCGCTTTCCCGATGACGTTCCCTTTCCAGAGCACGTTATCGGTGATTAACATACCACCGACTCGCAACCGTTGCAGGAGGGTGGGCAAAATGGTGGGGTAGCGCTCTTTGTCGATGTCATTCATGACGACATCATACGTGGCAGTCAGCCTGGCAGCAATTTCCACGGCATCCCCCTGTTCAAAACTTACTTTATGAAAAACTCCGGCTTTCTCAAAAAACGATTTTGCCAGCTCAATATTGTTTGCATCATACTCGATGCAGGTGATCTTGCCATTCTCCGGGAGCGCCAGCGCCATCCACAGGGCGGAATAGCCATAGCCGCTGCCGCATTCCAGAATGGTATGCACATGACCAAACTCCACCATGGCAAATAATAAACGCCCTACCAGGGGACCCACAATGGGGAAATTCCGTTCTTCCGCAAGGGCTTCCATCTCCTTAAATACCGGATGGGGATAGGACGATATTTGTTTTAGATATGCTTCAATTTCCGGATTTACAATCATCTTCGTTTCTCCTTAATAACAGTTTGAAAAAATTCCAACCCGCCCCACAAGCAGTGGGTGATAAGCAATCGAAACTCCCGATCAGAAAGTCACTCGCCTTACTCCCGACGGGCATCAAGGGGCGCATGACAAATTGCATGTTAGAAGATTCCTCCAACGGAGCCACCTTTAACG
>CAYYGL010000212.1:7675-7988 GCA_964471235.1 uncultured Calditrichaceae bacterium | reverse complement strand
GACCTCTGCTAATATTGTTTTTTTGCTAAATAATACTTGTTGCATTTTTAGGGGATTAAGATAGTTGATGTCGAGAAATAGCCTCTTTCCTCTCGAGTTCATTTAATGCCAAAGCCAAACAATTACCCCATCAGTTCTTTTTTAGAGGTGACAAAATTTCTCACCGAAAACTGGTTAATGGTTTCCGGTATCAAAACCTATTTTTGGGAAGGCGGTATGGGTGGGCAGACGTTGGTGTTTATCCACGGCGGCGGCAGCGACCATGCGCTCTTTTCCTGGAAACACACTTTGCCGGCGCTTGTCCAGCATTTTA
>CAYYGL010000212.1:0-7665 GCA_964471235.1 uncultured Calditrichaceae bacterium | reverse complement strand
TGATAGCCCCGGATTTGCCGGGATATGGTAACAGTGGATCGCCGCCATCCTGTAAATTAACCGGAGAAGCTGCCCGGGTAACCCGACAGTATTTAATGCCGAAAAATAATTCCCTCACAACAACCGATTTTACGGAAAATCCATTCTTATACCATATCCACTTCATACCGAAATTTCTCAAATCCCTTGGGATTCAGCGGGCAAGTCTGGTGGGCATTTCGATGGGCGGCGGTATTGCGTTAGGGGTTGCCCTGGCATATTCTCACCTGGTTGAACGGCTGGTGCTGGTGGACAGTTACGGGTTAACCGGGAAAATGCCCGGGGGCAGATTCACTTACATTCTCTCCCGTTTACCCCTGTTCAATTTTTTTGTTCGATGGCTGCTGCTACATTCCCGTACCCTGGTCAGGTGGGGATTGCATGGATTGGTATATCGTCCTTCCCGTCAGTTACTACGGGAGTTAACTGATGATGCCTGGGAAGTACTCCGGCAAAAAGCACAGCACCCTGCCTGGCTGGCTTTCCAGCAGGCGGAGATTACCCCCCATGGTTACCGGAGTGACTTCTCCCCCCTGCTTCCCAGGCTGGAAATTCCCACCCTGCTCATTCATGGAGAAAAGGATCGCCTGATCCCCCTGAGGGTCGCTCGACGGGCACATCAACAGATGTCACATAGCACCCTGGTGGTGATACCGAATTGCGGACACCTGCCGCCGCGGGAAAAACCGGACAAATTTGTGCCGGTGATAACGGAGTTTCTGAAAAATTTATGTGTTTGAAATGCCGCGGTTATGGTGAGATACAACAAGTCGGAAATGGGATTTGCAAATCCGGCATAAGGGGGAGACAAATAGCGTGAATTTTTACCACTCAGTTAAAATATGATATGCCTGCAGATACTTTTGAAATCGACCTATATCTTGTTCTCTTACCTGATCTAACCGCCGAATATCCATGTTATCCTCCAAATCCGCTAACTTTACCGGGATTGCCAGCGGGTTTTGTTTGGCTCGCAAGATATAGGCATCATACGCCTCTCCATCCCGTCTGGTAAGGTAATCTACCGCATCAACTATCCGTTCCGAAAATCCCTTCCGGCGTAAATCTTCCAATGTGTAGGCAGAATCCTCCACCACATCATGCAGCAGGGCAATAATCATCAACTCCTCGGTAGGCATCTTTGCCATAATGCGCAATGGATGGAGGATATACGGCTTCCCGGCTTTATCTAATTGCCCTTTGTGGGCATCCAGGGCTATTTTGAGGGCTTTTTCGATGCTTGTCATGGAACCTCCGTTTTTTTAGTTTCTTTAACTTTGCCCGGGAAACGGGATTCTCCTGTCCCGGAGAGTCTGAACGATGGAAAATGACTGACAAATCCTCAAAGAACTTGAGAAAAACAGTTTTCTACCGTAAACTTAGCATATTCGAACAACCAAACAAAGTTCGGAGAGGACTTTATGAAAGCAATGATCTTCCTGATCTTACTGCTGGGTGCATTATCCTCATTATTTGCCCAGCCGGTGGAGTACTACTTTCGTCTTCCGGTAACCCGTGATGCCAAAGTGGATATTTTAACCCGTCTTTGCTCGGTGGATAAGGTCAAAGACGGCTATGTTTACGGCTATGCCAATTTCACCGAATGGCAGAATTTGCTTGCGCGGGGGTATCAGCCGGAGCGCCTGCCCAATCCGGGCAGTCTGTATCAACATGCCATGAGCGAAGATGTTCAGAAAATCTTGACCGATTGGGATACCTATCCCACCTATCTTGCTTATGTGGTTATGATGCAGCAATTCGCCAACAACTTTCCGGATATTTGCCGCTTAGATACCATGGGGTATTCGGTGCAGGGGCGAATGCTGCTCAGTTTGAAGATTAGCGATAACCCGGACATGGATGAGGATGAACCGGAATTTCTTTATACCTCCACCATGCACGGGGATGAAACCGTCGGCTATGTTTTGTTGCTACGCTTGATTGACTACCTCCTCACCAACTATGCTCAACCAACTCCTGAAGGGCAGCGGGTGACCCATCTGGTCAACAACATGGAAATCTGGATCAACCCATTATTTAATCCTGACGGTACGTATTATGGTGGCAATCAAACTGTAGACGGCGCCATCCGGTTTAATGCCCATTGGGTAGATTTAAACCGTAACTTTCCGGACCGTATATCTGACCCCAACAATACCACCGATGGCAGGGAGCCGGAGACGGCAGCGATGATGAACCTGGTAGCGGCACACAGTTTCAACCTGTCGGCAAATTTCCATGGGGGTGCCCAGGTGGTCAATTATCCCTGGGATAACGGTCAACCCAGCGGCACTTATTCCGCCTGCCCCGATGACGCCTGGTTTATCGATGTTTCCATGGTCTATGCCAGCAATAACCCGGATATCCTCAATGGCGGCTTCCCTAACGGCATAATCAACGGCTGCCAGTGGTATGCCATCTTTGGCGGGCGGCAGGATTGGATTTACTATTGGTATGGCGGGCGGGAAACCACCATTGAACTGTGGAATGTGAAAAACCCACCGGGTTCGGTGCTCCCGGCACGATGGCATAATAATAAAGAATCTTTTTTAGCATATATGGAAGAAAGCCTGAAAGGCATTCGAGGCATCATTACCGATTCTTTAACAGCTCTCCCATTAACTGCCCAGATTGATATCTTGGGCATTGACAATGCCCCGGTGTATACCGATCCAGACGTGGGCGATTATCACCGACTCCTCCAGCCCGGAAATTACGATGTGATTATCTCGGCGGATGGTTACCAGTCGGATACGCTGCACAGTGTGCCGGTAACAGACAGCGTGGCTACCCGGCTGGATGTCGCTCTGCTCCCGATGAATCCTACCGGTATCCATGAGCCGCCGGTGAAACCCGCAGCACAGGATTTCGAATTGCAACAGAATTTTCCCAATCCCTTTAACCCGGAAACGGTAATCAGTTATCAACTGTCACGTAACGGCAACGTGCAATTAATGATTTACAATGTGATGGGACAGAAAGTCCGTACTCTGGTAAAACGGGAGCAGGGAGCTGGCAGCTATAGGGTAAAATGGGATGGGAGGGATGATAACGGACAAACGGTTGCCAGTGGAATTTACCTCTATCGAATAAAAGTAGGTTCTTTTTTTCAGGTTCGGGAAATGCTGCTTCTTCGGTAATTATAACGTTCTGTCAATCTACCTTTCCTCAATTCTTTTCTTAGAGGGTGTTTGAAAAGTTTTTGAAAGCATTATCATTCCGATTTTTTCCGACGTTTTTTCGGAAAAATACCCTGTCATAGACTCCGTTGGTGAATCTTCCAGCCAAAAGGGTAATTCCCGATAAGCCGGCGTTTATGACTGGAATGATAATGACTTTTCAAACATCTTCTTAGAAAACTGTTATAGAAACACTCACTTGTAATGCCTCCGCTCTTTTGGTTAAAGTTCAAAATAACGTACCTATTCACATCATTAGCCAATAATGGATACGCTTACAGGTACCAACGGCACAGGTAAGCGTGTTCATTTCTCCCCGGGAGCCCTGTTCCAATTGGATACCGTTGGAATTGGGTGTGGCTGACAGTTACTAAATTTTTTCAATAAAACTTTTTGGGATATGCACTTGTCATTTTAATACATGGAAAAAAACATGGAAACCGATGAATACCGATAATTTAACACTTCTCATACATCGATTTCAGGATGGGGATTGCGATGCTATTAACCAGATTATTCGCTATTGGTATAAGCCGATATTAAATTACCTTTACAGGTTTTTAGGGAACATGGATGACGCTGAGGATGTATGTCAGCAGACGTTTGTAAAGGTTTATAAACATCTAAAAACTTTGAAAAAACCTGAAAAATTTAAAATATGGATTTATCGAATAGCCTTAAATGAAGCCAAAAACAATTATCGTTGGAACAAAAGAAATAAGCAGAAACAAGACCAATTTACTGAAAGCGAAAACAGGATTGAGAATAAGCATCACGAGAAAATTGAGGCCAAAATTCTTGACAAACAAGTAAGGGATATTTTTGAACGTCTTTTCTTGCAGATTCCCGTTGAGCAGCGGGTAGTTATCATTCTTAAAATTTATCAAGACCTTAAATTTAGTGAAGTTGCGGAACTTTTGAGCCAATCGGAAAATACCGTTAAATCTCGATTTTATTATGGATTACGTTCAATAAGAAAAATAATTGAGCAGGAAAATTTAGGAGAGGAGTTAAAAAAACATGGACTGTGAACAAAGCCGTCTACATTTACCAGCACTATTAGATGATGACTTAGATGAGACACTTAAAAATAGCGTGACTTCCCATCTAAAACAGTGCAGTCACTGCCAGAAAGAGTTAAAAGAATTGCAGAAAACAGTTGAGTTGCTCAAAAGATGGGAGGCGCCACCGGCTGAGGCATTGATCCTGCCATTGAGAGTCAAGAGTTCATTTTGGGAGAAACACGGGCTGAATTATTTTCGAAATATTAAACCAAAGTATGTGTTTGCCATGTTCGTCGTATTCTTATTTGGAATATTGTTTTTAAAAGGAATGGAATTTCGATATCAACGTGGAGAATTTACCCTTACCATTGGTAATTCTCGGTATGAATCTCAAGACCGAACCACTTTAAATGAGAAATTTCTTGCATGGCAACGAGAAACTCTGCTAGAAATGAGCCAGATGATAATTGCAAATGAAGAGCGGAAACAAAAAGCTTACCAGATAGAACTGACACGGATTTTAATGAATTTGCAGGAACAACGATGGAGAGATTTGCAATATTATACTTCCACTTTAGAGCATCTGAATCAAAACAATGAGCAAACGCGCTACATTCTTGAAAAATTGGTACGTGTAAATTTGGAGAAAGCCCAATGAAATTTTTTACAAGACTCACTATCATCAATACGATTTTTCTTTGTTCTCTACTTTTTGCCCAGCAATACGAGAAATACGATCAGTCTATTTCCGAAGATATCAGAATTATGGAATCTATTTTGGAACAACTGATTAGCTCGGTTGGGTCTTCATCAACATACCAGGTGGATATTTCTGGCAGTTATTTTTCTGACCGGGGATATGTTTTTTTCGTGAGTCCCCGATTTTATGCTTATGATATTCATTCACTTTCAGTTTTACAAAAAAGATTAACAGTTCTGGATTCGGTTCTAAAGCAAAATGGGAGAAAACCAAAATCCATCCAGGGCTTTTTGCAAACACTTGACTCAAGTAAGCTAGAAGAGATGCGAACCATATTCGTTCAGCATAATGATTATTTGGAGAAAAAGTTGAGTCAATATGAGGAGAAAATTTATACCTTTTTTCAAAATTATGCAGATGTAACGAATCGGTTGAAACCCGGGCAAAAAGTTATTCTCCTACTTTTTCCCATGAGCAACTCGGATAATGCTCTTTCGGTTGAATATTGGATTAGTAAAGAGAACATTAATCGTTACAGGAAAAATGAAATTTCTAAAGAGGAGTTTAATAAAAAGATCGAGAAAAAAAGGTTAACAAGTCCTTCTTTTAAAGAATCGTTCCAAATTATGTCAGCAATTTTAGAGCAAATGATTTCGAATTATAGCCGTCAGGAATTACTTTTAAAAAGAAATATAAATGGTATTTTTATCCCTGATATGGGAGTGTTATTTCTTTTAAACGTTCAGGAATTATCAGTTAACTTTACAAAAAACCGTTTTGAAAAACCCGTAAAATTGTTTCGAAAACTAATTCAAACAGTTGGGGACTACGGAAGAGCTTTTCACTCTTTACCCCAAAATTCATCGTTTTACATGATGCTTAAAATAAGGAGCATTTCCAGCGAAGAGCATACTTACCTGATTCGGTTGTTACCTATAGATTTGAAAGCATACGCACGATCTCAGATATCATTGGATACCTTGCTTCAACGCACCCATATTGTCGAGGTAGATTAGAACTTAAGTATATACCTGCTTTGCGGATAAACGAACGGGAAGTCTCAATCAATTATGGGAGAGTTATTGTGGAACGCTTAGGATTCTTCGTATTGCTTTGTTTTGCGACTCTTTTCGCTCAAACGGTCACTCCGAACACCAATTCTGTGATGCACAATGCGCCAAGAATTTATCTGGATTGTGATTTTTGTGATCTGGATTTTATCCGTACCGAAATCCCCTTTGTGAACTATGTAAGGGATCGGAATGAAGCGAATGTGCATGTTCTGATTACCCGCCAGGGTACCGCCGGCGGCGGCAGTGAATTTACGGTGATGTTTCTTGGAAAAGCCGAATTTGCCGGGATGCGGGATACCCTTCGTTATTACTCCGGCAATACAGCTACCGATGATGAAATTCGAAAGGGGATTGCCTCTATCCTGAAATTAGGGGTAGTGCGCTACGTGGCGCATACACCGGTTGCCGATATCATTCAAATTCATTATAAACCGAAGGCTACCACGGTAAAGGTAGTGGATAAGTGGCATAATTGGGTTTTCAGCCTTAATGCTAATACTTTTGCCAATGGTCAGCAATCAACGAATTCAATGTTCCTGAACGCCTCGGTATCCGCCTCACGAATTACACTCGAATGGAAAACCCGCTTTTCACTCTATGCTAATTACAGCGAAAATAATTTTGATGTAGGCGGACAGACCATCACCAGTACTTCCAATAGCAAAGGCTTTACTGCCTCGGAGATTAAAAGCCTGGGGGAACATTGGAGTATCGGTGTGTTCGGCGGATATTCTTCTTCTTCGTTTAGCAATATCGATTACCAGTTCAGTCTATCCCCGGCGCTTGAATATAATATCTACCCCTACTCTGAATCTACCCACCATGAACTGCGACTTGAATACGCAATAAAGGTGAGAACCCGCAAATACCTGGAGGAAACTATATTTTATAAAACCCGGGAAGAACTGTTCAACCATGCTTTTACCATTACCCTGACATTTAACCAACCCTGGGGATCAACCGAGACATCCCTGGAAGCTTCCCAGTTTCTGCATGATCTTTCAAAAAACCGTCTTCAGCTTTTCAGTCAATTACAATTTCGATTGTTTACCGGTTTTTCTCTCCGCCTGTTTGGAAATATCTCTATGATCCACGACCAGCTTTCCCTGCCGCTTCGTGGTGCCAGTCAGGAAGAAGTGTTATTGCGCCGTAAAGAACTGGCAACCACTTATTCTTATTATATCTCCTTCGGAATTAGCTATTCCTTTGGATCCATATATAACAATGTGGTAAATCCGCGCTTTGGGAATAGTAACGGGAGATTCTATTCTGTCAGTTTTTAACAGATAATCTCTCAATTTCCCTTCTCGGTTCAGTTGCTATCCTTTTTCATTAGCCTTATATTTAATGGAAGATAACAGGAAAACCGGTGGCAAGCATGACTGCACAAGAATTACAACAAGCAATTCGGGAAATCTGGGAAATGTTTAAGGAGACGGATCGGAGATTTAAAGAGACCGATCGCAAGTTTAAAGAGACGGATCGAAAGTTTAAGGAGACCGAAGAATTTTTGAAGGAACAATTTGGAGAGACGGATCGGAAGTTTAAGGAGACCGATCGCAAAATTGCCGAGGTAACGAAAGCGATAGGTGATTTGGGCGGCAAGTGGGGACGGTTTGTGGAAGGATTGTTGGAACCGGCGGTAAAGCGTTTGTTCAACGAGCGGGGAA
>CAYYGL010000211.1:0-8023 GCA_964471235.1 uncultured Calditrichaceae bacterium | reverse complement strand
TCCCAAACCGGAGTTTGGGAACGAGCATATTCCGAAACCATTTTAGCAGGGGGGGCAATTTCTCGCAATCACGGTTAAACGGATGTATCCCAGGTGAAAACGGCGCTGGAAAATTTCAAACCGGCAAAAAGTTAACCGAACCGGGAGTTTTAATCTTTAATCTTTAATCTTTCATCTTTAATCTTCCTTTCTCCTGCTTTCCCGGAGAAAAGGAGAGCACATCCATCGGGCAGACGGTAACGCAAATGCCGCAGCCAATGCAGGAAGAAGTTTCATTATCCAGCACATCCTGTTTGAGGGCGTATGCCATCACATCAATGCCCACCTGGCAGTTACGGGAACATTCGTTGCAGGCAATGCATTTGTCGTTGGCATGAATATGAAAACGGCTGATGCCCAGTTTGGTGTAGGCTTTGGAGATGAATTGCATCATTTTCGCCAATGGACACCAGTAACGGCACCATACCTTGCCGCCCAGGAAGGGGTAGAGAGTTACCGGGATGATGCCCACCAGCCAGACATCACTGATGATAGAATACCAGCGCACCGAGAGGCTGGCAGCGCCGGTAAACAATCCCCAGATATCTTTCGCCAGCATCAGCCCGGTGATGACGGTCGCGGCGATTAACACATAGGTACCCATTGCTTCCCATTTAATTGCGGCATTGCCCTTGGGCGCAAAATGCCGCCAGCGGTCTCCGAACGTCTCCGCTAATCCACCGCAGCCGCATATCCAGGAGCAATAACGTTTTCCATTGAACAACACAAAAATCGGGATGATCACAAAGCTGAGCAATACTCCCCAGACAATCCAGATTTGATGGGGATTGTAGAAGAAGGTGTAAAAGAACAGGGGCCAGGCATACACAATACCATAGCTCCGCCAGGCTTGATCGGCAAACACCGGGTCTTTAGCCAGTTCACCTATCCACTGATATTTTACCGCCCATTGAAAAAGAAATTCCGGAATGATGAAAAAGAAAATCCATTGAAAACTGAGCAAACTGACATAACGCCATACCTGGAAGCGGTCTTTGCGTTCCAGACCCCAGCGCTTTAACGCCTGGATGCCAAAGATGGTCATTAGTGCAGTATAGATGACCGTGTACCAAAAACTCCAGGGGCGGTCGGCAAAAGAAAGGGCATGGTAGCCCCAGTTGGTAAAGGGCCAGAACTCCCGGCCGCTCCCCACTTTGGCGCCATACACGCTATACCAGATCAGGAAGGAAATTCCCAGCCATGCCCAGCGGTCACCTTTTCGTCCGTAAAGGATGAGTGTACCCACAGATGCCAGCGCCAGCACCGCTCCTGCCCAGGCTGCTATGTTCTTCATCATTTCCGGCACAAAACCGGTCTGCCCGCCGGCAAACCACAGACCGAAAAGCGTCAGCAATGCCAGGCCAACCGCCCGGGGAAAACTACCCTCCCATTCATTCTCCAATTTGATGCCGATGGATTTCAGGAATTTCACCGGCAGTTCCGCACCGATAAGCACAAACGCATGATCAGCCGGCACTTCCCGTTCTTCCCGGTGCCCACCCCGGTCAATGGTTAAAATAGCCCGGCGGTCCCCGAATTCTTTTACGGTTGAATGGAAAACCACCTCTATCCGCCCTGCTGCAATCGCCCGGTTTAGCTGGCGTTCATTGTCTTTAAAAATTCGTCGAAATTCGCTGCCCCGGTAAGATAACACCACCTTGTTTTGTTCGCTTAACGTCAGGGCAGCTTCCACGGCGCTGTTGCCGCCGCCTACCACCAGAATTTGCTCGTTTTTATATTTACGGGGACTATACAACCGATGGTACACAAACTCCCGTTCTTCACCGGGCACCCCTAATTTCCGGGGATTGCCCCGCTGCCCGGTCGCCAGGATTACCCGGCAGGATTGGTAAGTGCCTTTGGGAGTGGTGATATGAAAGATCTCGTTTTCTTTTTCAATTATCAGAGCCGGTTCATCTGTGTGCACCGGAAGGTGATTTTCCTCTACAATTTGATGCCAGCGGTTGATCAGGTCTTCTTTTTGAGCGCCATCCAGCCACAGTTTCCCTTTGGGGGGAACGGTATCCGGTTCGGCATACACCCATTTACCTTCCGGGAAATTCTCGATGGTGTTGGCAATTTTTTCTTTCTCCAACACCAGCACGCTCATGCCTTTTTCTTTGGCAGCCAGCGCAGCATTTAAGCCGGCTGCTCCGGCGCCGATGACCAGCACATCCAGCACATCACCGGTAGCGCCTTTGGGTTTCGGCAGACCGGCGATATACTCAATCACATTGTAGCCCTGCTCCATCGCCAGCTTAATAACGGGCGCTCCGGCTAAATCCCCAACGATAAATAAACCGGGGATATTGCTCTCCAGATTTTTGGAAAGGATGGGACGACGAGAGGGACCGTTCGCAGTTTCAAATAAATTTTCCAACCAGTGTTGCACTTTTTTCAGCATTCTTTAAATCCTCCGTTCATCGTGGTTGGGGAGTCCGGTAATCCCTGATTGCACCCCCGATACCCCTGACGAGGGAAACGTAAAACTTTACCGGGAGCAGGTTGTGAAACGGAAGCGGTAATAAATAATGAGTCATAAGTCCGTCTCCATGAGGCGCATGACAAATTGCACATTTCGGTAATCTTTAGAAACCGTTGAAACAGCTTACGTTTGTGCAATTTGTCATGCACCCGTCTCCAGGGGGAATCGAGATACTCATTCCGTTCATCGCCTTTGGTTTGCCCTGTCGGGAAAAATTATTTCGTAGAGTCCGGGGATTCCCGAGGGACGATTTTGATTTATAAACGCCACTGTTATTTTGGGGAACCCACCGATACTCATCAACCCATTCACTGATTACTGCTTTACTGATTCACTGAATACTGACTCACTTATCACCGGCCGACCCGTTTCACTTCCGATTCTACCGAGGGGGTTAGTTTACCGCCGCAGCCGGTACAGCGGGTTGCCGAGGGATGATTAAATTCGCCGCATTGAGGACATACTCCCGGTGCTAACGTTGTCGAGACTTTTCCAAGGTGCGGGGGAAGCTCCACCAGCTTCTGCGAGGGTTTGACAAGCGCCCAGAGCACGGCAACAACAGGCAACAGGAAACCTGTCAGAAACCAGCGAGCCGGGGAAAATCCTTTGCGCAGGGCGATGCCGGTCGTAATAGCCGAGGAGAGCAGGGCAAGCACCATCCAGATACCGAAAATAAACCAGCCCTGTTTTGCAGCAAGGTTCGTAATAGTATCCTCATGAAACAAGGCTCCCCGGGGCTGCAATTGATAAAAATATCGCTGGGGTTCTTTCAGAAATTTTCGCAGCATCTCCCCGTTTGCCAGCGGCACTCTCCTGCCTTTATAAATAATAGCCAGCCCATCACTCTTTATCTCCATCCCGCATACCAGGCAGATATCCCCTGCCTGCACCGGTGCCAGGGGGTATCCCAGGGTGTCTGCTTTGAAAGATACCGATCGGGCGATTAACTCACCCGAAATAAGAAATATAGCCATTATCATGAATATTTCGCTCATTCTAAAGTATTTTGCCATTCTTTCTTACCCCGTTTTGGGTTGCAGAACTTGTTAGGCATAAACAACACAAAATAGTTAAAGGTTGTGCCAAAAAGGTTTAGATGGCTTACAAAAAGGGCATTGAGTGGGCAAAAATCTATTTGCCAATTAACTGGATGACTTTTTCCGAAACGCTCTCCAGAAAAGGAATATACAACCGAACAATATTACGATGTAAACAAGAATGCCTGCCCATACGTATCGCATCTCATGTTGTCGACCCATCAGGTTTTGGGTGTATTGATATTGAAAAAGCCAGAGCAAAAATAGCAGGGTTATATTACCCAGCCAGAAACTCATTGCGGAGAGCTTATCCAAAGTAGCCATGCGTCGTTCCGGCGCCAGCCAGTAGGATTTGTTCCACAGGTTGATGTAACTGTCGGGAGTTTTATAAATCAGTTTGCCAATTCCGTAGAAAATAACCGCGATAAACAATATGGTTCCAATCTGAAACGACACCAGGAATTGTTTACTCCCCCAGGCATCCGGCTGCCCGAAAGCGTTGTAATGATGGGCAACGATATCCGGCAGTCTGGGATAAAAATAAAGCCCTTGCAGTATGCCGAGCCCTGTTAACCCGATGAGAACCCATAGTGCCGTGCGTTTGGAGTACATTCTCATGTCCCTCCTGTTTTTCCCTCGCCCCTGAAAGCTTGTCAACAGCCATGTCCTCTTTTTTTGAGAGGCTGAAGCTGGACCGATTATCCATCTATTGCCTGTATAACCGCAGCTACTTTTTCAGAATCAACGCCCCATCCTCCAAAGTTACATCGGAGAAAGGTATATCCGGCGGCAGGGGAATTTCCCCGGAGAATTGTTTTCCCAATCCCAACAGGGTGGTCAGGGTCTTTAACGAATATGCCATCGCCCCAATTTTCACGGTGCTGTTTTCATCCATTATCAATTTGTTGCCGATCAATTTCGGCTTTCCGGAAAATTCAATATATACTTCGGATGACCCGTTCTTCCCCATTCGGGTGAAATACTGCCGGGCAAATTGGTATTTGGAGGGGAGATGCTCCCAGGGGAAACGCTCCATATCGGTAATCATTTCCACCGTCAGGTTGTCTTTACGAATATGGGTTCGAAGCGCTTTTAGAAACTCAGCTTTCCCGTCGGGAGATGCACTGGCAATGGCGGAGCGCACCAGTTCAGTTACCTCCGTTTCCGTTAACCGAACGGAGGCGCTCTTCTGCAATTGTTTATTAACCGACCGGGGAGTAATGCTCGGTTGGGCAGGCGGTGTGGGGGATGCAGCCGGTTGTTGAGGCGAAGATTTTGGAGTAACCGGTTGGGGCTCCGGGACAGGGGGAACGGGCTCCTGTGGAGGAGATACGGTCTCCCCGGTGGAAGGGCGGCTTTCTTTATACCACTCCGGTAAATAATTGAACTGCCGGGAAAGATACAGATATATGCCCACTCCCACGAAAAGGAACAATACGACGATAAAAATTAATTTTTTCATAATTTCTTTTCAGGGTATAGAGAATGCTTCAAATAACGCCTTACTTCTTACCCGGAACGCCCGAGTAATTTATGTCTCGTCCGCATTCGTATGTCACTGAACCGGACTAAGGTTGCTTTCCAGATAAGCAGCAGTGAATATAATCATTCATACCAGCCAACTCCAACGATTTGATCCGATACATCATTTTGATGATTCAAAATTTTTGTTAAATTGTTCGTCTCTATTTCTTCGGAACATGAAAATTGTCGGATGATGTGTTGTGTTCCGAAAGTAGAAATCACCTAAAATCCCTGGTAAATTCTTTCTTCATCCGGAAAGGAGTATTATGGTAGAACAATTTCTTCAGCGGAATCCATTTTACCAGAAGGTTCTCCGCCTTTATGATCGATATGGCAATTATTTTCCATTCGTATCCTTCTTGGCGGGATTCGGTTGGGATAACCTGACCCTGAGACGCATTGACCAATGGTTTGATAATATTCAGTTATTCATCTATTTAATCCTGCTGGGAATCTGTATTGTGCTGGTGAATCTGATCAACAGCGGCAATCTGAAACATCCCGGGTTGATAAAATTTTCAAAATGGTATCCCCTGGCGATTCAATTTTTCCTGGGTGGCTTGTTCAGTGCTTACGTGGTATTCTATTTCCACAGTGCTTCTTTTACCAAAACATCTCTATTCCTCATCATCTTGTTATTTCTTTTAGTAGCCAATGAATTTCTGGAAAATCAGCTAACCAATTTATATTTGCAAACTGCCTTGTTTTTTGTGGCAGCGTTTTCGTTTTTTATTTTCTTTTTACCAGTGCTCACCGGTATCATGAATTTATACATGTTTTTTGCCGGTGGGGCGTTAAGTGTGCTATTCGTAATGGGGCTGCTGTTTTTCCTCCAAAAAAAATCTGCCATTCCCAGTGTTCGCCAGTACAAACGGGTAAACGGATTGGTGTTGTTTTTGTTTGTAGGATTAAACGGCTTTTATTTTTTGAACTGGATTCCACCGGTGCCGTTGTCTTTAAAAGCGGGTGAAATTTTCCATCATGTCAAGCGGGTGGGAAATTTATACCGGGTGCAATACGAAACGCCTCGTTGGTACCAGTTCTGGAAGAATTCCGATAACGAATTTCATTTTGCAACGGGAGATACGGTTTTTTGCTACGCCTCGGTGTTTGCCCCTGCCCGCTTGAAAACCGAAATTTATCATCACTGGCAGTATTATAACGAAAGACAAAAGAAGTGGCAGACCACCGATCGGTTAAGCTATCCGATATCCGGGGGACGCGATGGCGGGTACCGGGGCTATACCTTTAAACGTCATTTGCAACCGGGAAAATGGCGGGTGGATGTGGAAAATGAACAAAAGCAGTTGTTGGGGCGGATTACTTTTACCCTGAAACCGGTTCCCACCCGGCAGTACCAATTGAAAACGGAATTCAGATGAGAGACTATCTCAGGGAAAACTGTCAAGTCTCTTCGTCACCGGATAATGATTTAACGATCCGGGTAACATCAAGCGATTTTAAGGCGTCTATCGCCAGGTCCCAGGCGCCTTCATGACAAAGTCCGCTCATTTTGGCATGTTTATAAGAATCGAGAGCGGTTTGCAGGCAGGCTTTTTTTACTGCCCGGGCAATTTCTATTTTCTCTTTTTGAGATAATGTCGGCACGGTGTTTTTCTCCACAGTGAAGGGGGATAAAAATCCCATTGTTTGCCCCTTCCGGGTTGGAGGAGGGGCAGGCATTCCTCTCACAACTGTCGCCCGATGCCAAACGGCATCCAACTGTATTGCATTCCCAGAACGATTTGGTTATCCTTCCGTAAGTTAATGAATATTCCCGGTGAGAATTTACCTATCTTTAACACACCCGGATAAATGTTCAAACGGGCTTTATAACCCTTGGTGCCGGATAGAATTAAAGAAGTCATCAGGGAAATCCCAGAATACTCCGGCGGTCCATACCAATTTGCCGGTTTGTTCCCGCACCCCGCTTCCATTATCAATTTCCACCAGTTTTTTTTGACCAGACCCCCGGCAACCGAGTACGTATTGCCATCGCGATGATGGTACGAAATGCCATACATCCCATGCACTCCCCAGTGGTACATCAAACGCCAATGCTCACCAACGGGAAGCTTGATGCGAACCATAAAATTTTGCCCGTTGTTTTCGATGCTGTTCAACCAGGGATTGTAAGATGGCATAAACGACCAGTCCCGCATATTGAGCGTATTGGCAAAAAAGCTCGCCACTTTGTTAAAGGAAAACAAAAAAATTCCCGCAGTATCGAAAATATACACATCGGCAATGGGGGCTACAGTTGGACCGCGGTAGCTGCTGTCTTCCACCACTTCATTAAGAAAGTGGTATGCCAACCAGGAAGTCACTGCCCATAACACCGGCCGGGGGATGTTATGATAATGATACCAGTCCAACAACGCCCGGTAGGTAAGTGGATGGTGAGCTTTCTTAGAAAGTGGTAGACAATCATAGTATAAAATTCGATATAATTGGTCGTTTTCAACATGACTAAGAAGCATGGTATACGTGTTTTTTGCTACCGTTTTCGGATCATGATTTCTAGCATCTTGAAAACACCTTTTTATCGCTTTAAGAAAAAGGCACCATCTACTAAAATAGCTGTGGGTTTAATCGATTTAAAAAGGTCGTACTTCTTTTTAGCTATCGGAGTAACCTTAAAAAAAATAACCCCCGGGATCGGCTTTTCCTGGATCGTTGGATAAGCGTACTACCGAGGGTTTGATTGTTTTTTAAATTCAATGTTTACATATAGAATAGAGTTTCGACATAATTCAACAATTTTTTAATAAAAAACCATAACTCATAGATTGGAAGTCCCTTTGTCAGAATTTTAAAAACAAACACCCTCCCTTCTGGCAGACACATATAATAGCCTTCCCTGTCAACTCAGCGCAGCAGCACCATCTTCCGGGTTTGCACAAAGCGGCTGCCTGCCTTCAAGCGGTAAAAATACACC
>CAYYGL010000210.1:6885-8246 GCA_964471235.1 uncultured Calditrichaceae bacterium | reverse complement strand
CATTAAATTGTCGGATGATGTTTGACAATCGATCCAGCTCCGGTTCAGGCTTGTGCCCACCGCCGGAAGGCGGCACCGGCTCAATCTCCGCATCTTCATCCACAATACCTCATTTACTGATCTCCCCTTGCAGGCGCGCCAGAAATTTGCGTCGCGTGGAGCTGTCGTGGCTCAAATCCAGTTCTGATGCGATTTCCGGCTGGGTATCTTTCAGAAAAACGGTTAACTGGAATAGATCCACGCAGTATTCCCGGTCGTAGTCTTCCGGATCGCCGCAGAAGTAGCCTGCCCGGCTGTAGGATTCTCTCTGCTCGGCAATATGGCTGCCGGAGCTCCCCGGTTCGCAGGGGCTGCCGGTCAGCGCCGTGCAGATCAATCTTTCCAGACCGCGTTCCGAGGTATCGGTGGTCATGAGTTGTTCTTTCTTTTCTGATTTTTCCTGATTTTGTACAGCCGTTCGGTAAAACCGCCTTCTTTTTTAAACGCCTCCGCCTGGGCAGATAGCTGGCGGTCTAAAAGGGCGGTGGCTACATTAATTAAAGTTAACACCGCATTGGCGGCTATTTCCTGTAAAGTGGACTTAGTTGACGTTGTGGGGGTTTCGGATTTTCCACCGCGTCCACCCTGTCCACCCTGATAAACAGATTTAGCCCATTCATTAACATCCTGCACTGTTTTGGGCCGCCGGTCAATCAGATTTTGGCGTCTGGGGTCGTTCCGTTCCCACTGCGCCAGGCCCCGCTGTCTTAAAAAATCCTCATAGTCCAGGCGCAGTTCTTCCAGGCTGGCGCGGGCTACGTTGGTCAGTTTCATTTCCATCTTTTTGGAGGTGCCGCTGACCTGGCTGCCCTCGGCGATGTTTTGCACCCCGGAGCGCGCCGCCTGCACCATCTGATCGTGGGTGCGGCTGCGCTTATCGATGTAGCGGTCACAGAAGCGCACCGTTAAATCATAAATCAGCTGACCCAACTGGAAGGTTTTCAGCTTGCGGTAGCCGCCGTGCTTGGGGATCAGCTCCTCACTCATCTTCATTCTCCTCGATATGGGTTTCCGCATCAAAGCGGCGAATCACCGTCATGGGCAGGATGACATCCCGGTACTTGCCCCGCACATACAGATCCCGCAACACATCATCGGCAATGCCCCAGATGAAGTTGGTAATCCAGGTAATCTGAGAGTTGTCCATAATTGCTCACATTTTTTAGAATGAACACAAGATAATGAAAATTATAATCTTTTAAGCGAACCAAATCAATATTTTTCCAATTGATTTATAAGGAGTTGTTACCGGAATTATTCAATCGGAATACAATGTATGAAGTGCCAGATTAACGGTTCCCCAGTGAATGGGATGAAGCACC
>CAYYGL010000210.1:0-6785 GCA_964471235.1 uncultured Calditrichaceae bacterium | reverse complement strand
CGTCGTGGTGCCGCTCCAACGGAGCCCCGATGGGGTTGGGGTGAGCCCCTATAGCTGAATACGTACGGTTATGATATGAAACAAATTTAACAGGACCATAGATTTCCTATCAAAAGAACCCCATTTGATACGTTCCCCGGTTTCCCACACCAAATCTGAAAAGATCGATTTCAGGGCATTCCCACTTCCATTTTTCCGAAAAAATAAGTACATTTCAAGCGGCTGAATTCAGGGGACCGGAAGAACATCATCACTCGTTCGCTCATGCTTCTCCATCATTACCCGACACCCGTTAGTTGATTGAGAACGAGTGAACTGCGAGGTCACTTTTTAAATCCATAAAGTTTAAAGATTTAAAAACTCAGGGGGGGCATCATGAATGTATTCAGAAAAATCCTGGGACCCAAATCCAAGTATGACAAAACCCTGCCGTACACCTATGAGGCGCGGATGGATGTTCTTCAAGGCATGGGGGAGGAACCGATTTACGTCTATTACTATGCGGATACGCTGTGCGGTTTGCTGGACTATCTCCGGGAAAAGGGTATCGAGCCCGGGGAGGTGGAACTGTTCGAAGTTTACCGGGGGAGCGAGCGGGAGATTGAAAAAGACTACTGCGTGGATGAGACGGAACACTGGCTGAGCCGCCCGGACATTTGCCATTCCCTGCATGGGCATTACAAAGGGCACATTGATGAATTTAGCTGCGCCTTTCGAGATCGGGAGCGCCAGGGTTGCGGTCCGTTTTGATTCATCCTAAATGCTCATCTCACCACACAAAGGGAATCAACCGTTTGGTCCGTTTGATGTAGTCGGCATACTCCGGGAATTTTTGTAACAGGAGCGATTCTTCATAGGATAGTTTTGTTACCAGCGTAATCAGCAGGGCAAGCCAGATAAAACCCCGTAACCAGGAAGGATCATCCATCACCAATGCCGCTGTGGTAATCAATAACGAGGAATACATGGGATGACGGATGAAACGGTAGGGTCCACGCTGGTTCAGGGTGGCGTGTTCCACCACTTCCGGGATCACCTTGAAATGCCCGAGGCGCATCACTAAGATTGCCTGCAAGCCCAAGCCCAATCCGAAAAATTCCAACAACAACCACAAGGGGTGTCGGGCAATCAAATGACCAGTGACCGCAAACCAGCCCAGCCAGAAGAATTGCAAAAATACCAGGATGTAGGATTTAGTCGTTCCGCCGCTGAAAAGATTCCGCATTATCTGACCCCGATTCTTTAGCAGGTTCTGGAAAAAACAGAGAATGAAACGTGCCATAAACAACTCTACTGCTATCTGCCGCCCATCCGCTCTTTCGCTTATCCCTTTTTACTCCATTTACCGCTGCCTGCCGCTTTGAGAAACGCTGACAGCCGGTGGCTATCCTTACTGCTCTACTCATTTACCCTTTACACCGCTTTATCAATTCGTCTTCCGGCAAAGAAGATAATCACAATTTCCGCCAGAATGCCCAGGGGAAGCACCACCCAGTTGGTTACCCCAAATCCCACCGGGATATATCCAAACAGGGATGCCACGGCGGCAGCCGTGAGAGCATAGGGCAACTGGGTGCGCACATGGTCGATATGGTCGGCGCCGGAAGCCATGGAAGACATGATGGTGGTATCCGAGATGGGGGAGCAATGGTCTCCAAAAGTGGCTCCTGCCAATACTGCACCAGTGGTGCTGAGCAGTAATCCCATGGCATGAGCGGCATCAATGGAGATATCGCTCTGGGGAAACTTATGGGCTAAGGGAATGGCAATGGGCATCAGGATTGCCATGGTGCCCCAGGAAGTTCCGGTCGCAAAAGAGATGAGTGCGGCGGTTATGAACGTCACCAGGGGAAGCCAGTGTGGGGTGAGATATGCGCGGGTGAGATGCACCACGTAATCGGCGGTAAAAAGCTCCACACAGATACTCCCGATTGCCCAGGCAGAGGTGAGAATAATGGCAGCCATCACCATGGAGCGGATGCCCCCCACCCAGGCATCCAATGCCTGGTGCAAATTCAGCAGTCGCTGCCAGAGCGCCATGATGATAGCGGTAATGCTCCCGATAAAGGCTGCCCACATCAGTACGGCAAAGGAATCCGATTCCCCGATAATTGCACTGATGCGGCGAATTAAGGGCAGGTCGGAGACGGTTACGCCGGCGGCTCCCGCTTCCGCTGCTAATTTTTCCATCCCGGCAGACCATCCGGTATAGAACAACCCCACGCTGACCACCAAAATCACCATGGCAACCGGCACCAGGGCATTGTACCATCGTTTGGGTGTATGTTCATCGGCTAATAACTCTTTGGCGCTTAAATCCGCCAGGGGCACCGCATGGGCACGCAGCACCTGCCCGGTGGATTGCGCCCGAAACTCCGCCCGCCGCATCGGTCCGAAGTCCCGCAACAACAACGCAACGGTCAGCCCGAAAATCAGGGTATAAATCGGGTAGAAATTATACGGGATGGTTTTTAAAAACAGGATGTAGGCATTGCTATTGACCCCCATCTGTGACAGGGAATCATTGATGAGACTGATTTCGTAGCCAATCCAGGTGGAGATGATGGCAATATTCGCCACCGGAGCAGCGGTAGAATCCACCAGGTAAGAGAGCTTTTCCCGGGAAATTTTCAGTTTGTCGGTTAACGGGCGCATGGTGTTACCCACAATCAGGGTATTGGCGTAATCATCAAAAAAAATGAACACCCCCATCAGCCAGGTGGCAATTTGCCCCCCGCGTGAGTTTTTGGCTAATTGAGAAAGCTTCTCCACAATTCCCTGGGTGCCGCCGGAGCGGGAAATGACGCCTACCATCCCCCCCAGGACCAGGCTGAACACCAGAATAAACACATGCTCTTTGGACGCCATGGCTTGCACGATGTATTCATCCAGGGTATGCAGAAATCCCAGGATCGGGTTATAGCCATACAGGAACGTAACCCCCAGCCAGATGCCGGAGAACAGGGCAACGATCACCTGCCGGGTGATCAACGCCAGGGCAATTGCCAGCAGCGGGGGGAGGATGCTGAAAAACGCCGGGATAGCGCGAATTTCCCGCCTCACCTTTTCTTTTCCTAAGGAGATTTCCAGCCCGACTTTTCCGGTATGGGCTAAGCGCAAACCACCGACTCGCAAAGGTTCCGGCTTTGCAGGATCAAAGCGTTGAACCCCTTCTTTTAAGATGGTACGTGTCTTTCCTTCCAGAATACGGTAGGGAATCTCTTGATTGCCGGCGACAAGGTAAAATGCGGGGGTTGGATGGATAGTCACGCTGAACTCAATGCCGGACAAGGCAACTTTGGGCATTTCCACGGAAAAGTTTGCCGGTTCCCGGGCGAACAGGTGCATGGGGAAAATTCCACAGAACCAGATGACCAACAAAAATAAAATAGACGAACCGGGATGGAAAAAGGTGCCGGTGCTGGTAGGAATGAACTGTCGTCGCTTAAAAATCGGTACGGTGTGAGAATGGTGAGGCAGTCGCATGAATGAATCCTCTCATAGGGTATAACAAGTTCGCACGAAACTCGAATGGTTCAGAAAGAAAATGAAGATACAAAAGAGTGGGAAAAAAGTAAAGAGGGGTTTTTGAGAATGGCTGCGATGAATGTCTCCGGGAAACCAGTTACGGTTAGCCGGGATGTTGTTGGTTTTTGACAAGCAGGGATGCTTGGCAAACGCCGTTACCGTTACCCGATGCCCAGTTCGGCGAAACTCTCGGTTAAAAACAACTTCAGCATATCCCGGCGATAGGTGCGGGAATAGACATCGTTATCCACCGTCTTTGCCTGTTTCAGTGCCTGGCGGATCATGTTCTCCGATGGGGTATCTACCGATGCAGTGACAACCACCGGTTTGGGGCTGACCCCACTCACCGCAATTTTCACCCTCCCTTCATGATTTATGGATACCACGGTGGTCAGGGAGGTAAAATCCACGCTCTTGCGGGGAGAGAGTTTTTTAAAAATCGTACGAAAGCCCTGGTCCAGGGGAAGCAAAATCGTACCCACAAGTGCGGTTTTACTCAACTTCCGGGGTTGAATGCCGTCCCCGGTGTAAATGTCTTCCAACGGGGTGGTGCTGGTGCCATGAAGATCATGGATTTCCAGAACCGCATCCAGGGGAATCAACGCGGCTGCCATATCGGATACGAACTTTGAGAAACAGGCTTTGGTGCCGCCGGTTGCCAGGCAAAAATCCCCGCCGCTTTTTAAACAATGATTGACCGCATCCCGCCAGAAAGTGGATTGATTAAAGTAAGTGCAACGATTCTCACAAAGAATATTTCCGCCGATGGTGGCGGTTTTGCGTACCAATGGAGAACCGACTGCTTGCGCTGCTTCAATTATCACCGGGAAGTCAGTCTCAATTTCCGGGAACGTATGCAGTTCATCCAGCCGTACCAGGGAACCAATCCGCAAGGTGTGGTTTTCCACGGTCACCTGTCGCAGCGTCTCGATGCCGGTAATGTCAATCAAACAGGCGGGATGGACAGTCCCCTGGCGGAAATTGACCAGTACATCGGTGCCGCCGGCAAGGTAGGAAAAATCTTCTTCCTGTTTGGCGGCGATCTGCAGCGCCTCAGACACACTCCGGGCGGTCATATAGACGGGCGGGGTTGTTGTTGCTAAAGCACTCATACATTCACCTTTTCATTTTCATGGCCCTACATCCATTCCAGGACCTCCTCCCTGAAATGGGCGTTCGAGTGATATGCACATCCATTGACTCAAATATCACATTGGCTACCCGGTTATTGATTTATCCTGAGTTCTGAAGATTTGCTGCCTTTTTTGCCCAGCGTTTTGACATCCGTTCCATCGCTTTGCGAAATTTTTGCCAATTATGTAATGTTTCCGGGTCGAAATCAGCACCATTTGGCCAGACTAATGTATGAACTTCCGGATCTAACCGTACTTGATTAAACACATTTTCATCCCGTAACTGCCCAAATACCGGTCCATTTAAAATAGGCAAAAAATTTATGACCTGTTCGGTCTCATCATCGAACACTATCCGTAAAGTGTATGGACCGACAATTTCAAAATCGACAACACGATAAATTGCATGGGACATTTTTTTCCTCCGGTTATTGTAGAGGTGCAATTTTATGCGGCAATTGCCCGCTTTGAAGACGATTCCAGCTCTCAACCAATTCCCCTTGGTGCAATTCAGCCCACGCTTCCACAAAACGTTGTTGTTTCCGGGGGAATGAACCACTAATCATTTCTATTGGTTCAATTTCAAAAACAGCTTCAAAGTCCTGGTAATACGCATGAAAATGTGGCTGTTTATGCGGCGCACCTACTTCGACATACATCCGTATGATAATGCCAAAGAAACGCGAAAGCTCAGGCAAAAAATCCCTCAAGTTTGATGAGTAAATTGTATCCGCTTTTATTTAAAAATAACACCGATTTCTAGATGATTTCAAGTTGAAAATCGTCATATCGGAAAAACCTCACTGACGAGCGGTAGCAAAGGATTTTCTCGTTTACAAAGGGAAGTCACTCCTTACAGAGTGTGGTAACAAAAGAAGAGAGTCTTCAAACATTTACCTCCTCGCCATGATGTTGCCGAATCCCCTCCAAAATTTGCTCTGCCGAAATGGGTAGTCGGGTGATACGCACACCTACCGCATCAAATACCGCATTGGCAATCGCTGGCACTGCCGGGTGCAGGGCGCCTTCCCCACATTCCTTCGCTCCAAAGGGTCCCTCCGGGTCGCATGATTCGATGATATTGGTGTGCATTTCCGGTATATCCAGCGACGTGGGAATCTTATAATCCAGCAGATTGGGGTTGACCACCAGACCTTTATAATAGGTCATGGTTTCACTGAGCGCCTGCCCCATGCCCATGTGCCAGGACCCTTCCAACTGACCCTCCACTGCCAGGGGATTGAGCGCTTTTCCGCAATCATGCGCGCCCCACAATTCCGTTACCCGAACCTGCCCGGTATCGGGGTTTACCTGAACCTGTGCAATGACCGCTCCGAAGCTGTAAGAGGGACTTAGTCCGGCGCCGGCGCCTTTAAAATTTCCTCCCAGTTTCGGGGAAATATAATACCCGCTGGTCGTCAGTGCGCCGCGGTGCGCTGTGGCAATGTCAATGGCTTCTTTCCAGCTTAAATCTATCTTTCCGTCTTTGCTGACCACCCGCCGGTTTCGGGTTTCCAGCCAACCGACCGGAATGCCCTTCCGAGCCGCCACACTGTTGAGTATCTCATCCCGCAGCTTTTCCGCCGCCATCCGGGCAGCATTGCCCGCCATAAAAGTCACCCGGCTGGAATAACTGCCCAGATCTACCGGGGTAAACAATGTATCCGCCGAATGCACATAAATACGCTGGGGGTCCAATCCCAATACATCTGCCACAATGATTGCCAGCATGGTATCGCTGCCCTGACCGATGTCGCTGGCACCGGAATACACCACTACCCTGCCGTCAAAATCGACCTTGAGATGCACCACCGACTGGGGATATTCATTCCAGATAATGGGCAGGGCGCTGCCGCTGATGAAAAAGCCACACGCCACGCCAATCCCCTCTCCGTAGGGCAGCTTTCCATAACGATTCTCCCAATCGGCTTGCTGCATGACGGTTAATAGCGCCTCCCGCACCCCATTGCTGGTGATGCGAAACTGCCCCACGGTGGTGGTGTTCGCCGGTAAAAAATTTTTCAATCGCAACTCACAGGGGTCCATGCCGCTCCGGCGGGCTAACTCATCGATGATGACCTCCACGGCAAAGCGAGGATTCACCGCACCGTGACCCCGCATGGC
>CAYYGL010000209.1:0-8269 GCA_964471235.1 uncultured Calditrichaceae bacterium | reverse complement strand
TAATGAGGAGAACCGACATCAACAGAATCGAGAGGACATGCTGTCGGTTTTGCACTGCCCAGGCAAACACCATCAGCAAAATCACAATGGTGATCGCCAGCCCCACAAATCCGATCTGACCGGCAATCCAGGGAATGCCTTTAACCACCCCGGGGTAGACCATCAGGGTGAGGGCAATCCCAACCAACCCCAGGATTACAAACGAAGTAGGGTTGATATCAAATCGTTTGTAGTAAATTATCATTAAAATCATGGGGATTGCCAGAACATTCAACAGGTGTACTCCAATTGCCAATCCCATCAGATAAGCAATCAATAAAATGTATTTTTCGTTACCAATTTTATCGCTGTTTTCACTCCAACGAAAAATTAGCCAGACCACCAGCCCGGTAAACAGCATGGAGGGCGCATAGACTTCCGCTTCTACGGCATTCCACCAGAAACTATGGGTAAAGGCAAAGGTTAACGCTCCCACCGCGGCACCGATGAAGGGCACATAGCGTCGAAATCCTGTATCAGATTTCATAAATTCCCGGATGAGATGAACGGTAATCAAATACAAAAACATGATGGTAAAGGCGCTTGAGAAGCTGGAGATGATATTTACCCGTAAGCCGATATTTTTTATTATAAAGGAAGGGATAAGGGTAAAGAGTCTGCCCACCAGCAAGTATAAAGGGGCACCGGGAGGGTGGGGGACGGCCAACCGATAAGAACAGGCGATAAATTCCCCGCAATCCCAGAAGGACACGGTTGGTGCCACGGTAATGAAATACATGATTAAGCTGAATAGAAAGATGGTTCCGGCAAAAATTCGATTTACACGATTTGTGTTCATTCTTAACCTGACTCCTTCATTTTTATCCATTCTCGTTGAATTTTTCTCCGAATGAGTTTAAAAACTTGCAAGATCGTTACCCTATTTAGCTGGTGACGGCTTCAATGGTCTTTTTTTTAAAGGGTAAGGGAGTGATCAATGGGTCCTGGTTTTTGGCGAGCCATTTTTTCAGAAAAAGAAGCTGGGAAAATTTTCGCCGTTTCAGAATAAAATACTCGAAAACGATGCTGCCGGGATACATCCGATTGAGTACCTGTTGGTCGGATAATCTGCGGCGTTGCTGAGTGATGCGGCGTTTCCGTAAAATTAACGGGATGTGGCTAATCAACCAGGAATAAGCTTTGAGAATTGCCAGGGCGTTCGCAAAATGTCCTTTTACCAATTCCAGACCACATGCCACCATATCAAGGGGAATACGGATTGGCAGACGAATTACCAGGTTGGGTGCCGACAGATTTTTCATCAGCAGGAAGATATTGTTACGGAAGTTCCAATAAGTTTTTCGGGGACTGTCCTTGTCCAGTGTTCCGCCCACATGATGCCAGACCCGGGAATCGGGTATACATTGAATATCCCACCCTGCCAGTCGCAGCCGCCAGCACAAATCGATTTCCTCCTGGTGCATCACAAAATCCACATCAATGTAGCCAATATCCTCCAAGGCTTCTTTTCGCAGAAAAATACAGGCGCCGCTTGCCCAGAACAGCCCCACCGGTTGATCATACTGCCCGTCATCCATTTCAGTGGTAAAAAATATCCTGCCCCGCAAAAAGGGATAGCCCAGCCAGTCGATAAACCCGCCGCAGGCGCCGGCATATTCCAGTCGCTCCCGCTCCTGCATGGCTAAAATTTTGGGTTGAGCAGCCCCCAGGCGCTCCCGGGTTTCAAACGCTTCCACTATCGGCTCAATAAAACCCGGATCAACATCCACATCGTTGTTTATCAAACAAATGTATTTTCCGGCAGCCACTTTTAACCCCTCGTTGTTGCCCCCGGCATACATCAGGTTTTCAACGTTTCGGATGATCTTCACTTCCGGGTAATTCTCCCTCACAAAGTGAACGCTCTCATCACTGGAATCATTGTCAACCATGATGATTTCCAGATTGGGGTATGTGACTTGTCGAATCGAATCAAACAGGTCCTTCAAAAATCTCAATCCGTTGAAATTGAGCGTGACCAGGGAAACCAATGGTGATTGTTCATCGAATTCCATACAACATCCCATATTAGAGAAAAAACATCGCTGAGTTTAAAAAAAATCACTAATTATAGCAAGTAATAAAATTTCCATCCTATTTCCGCTTTACTTTAAATGATCTAAAAATAAGCAATTCCTCACCGGGAACAAACGATCTTGTCAAGAATCATCTTGAAATGTCAACGACCCAACTATACATTACGGCGTATGGTTTTTAATGATCCATGTATAAGAGAAAGGAAAGAAACCATTGGGGACCGGAAAAACAACCGATAAAATACCGCTGGTCGGGCAATCCCTTGAAGGAATGACATCTCTTTTTGAGCCGTTTGGGCAGCCTGCTTACCGGGCTGAGCAAGTTTTCAAATGGGTTCATCATTTCCAAATCACCTCTTTCGATGAAATGACCAATATCCCCAAAACGTTCCGTAAAACCCTGGAAAGCCGCTTTTTGTTGCGTACGCTATCGCTGGCATCCCGGCAAATCTCCACGGATGGTACCATCAAATACCTGTGGGAACTCCCGGATGGGAAAAAAGTTGAAAGCGTATTTATCCCGGAGGATAAGCGTACCACGGTGTGTATTTCATCGCAGGTGGGTTGTGCGCTGGGGTGTGAATTTTGTGCCACTGCCCGAATGGGATTTTTAAGAAATCTGACCACCGGGGAAATCATTGAACAGGTCATCCGAATGCAGCAGGATACCGGTAAGAAGATTACCAATGTGGTATTCATGGGAATGGGTGAACCTTTCTTGAATTATACTCGTGTGATTGCAGCCAGCAAAATTTTAAGTGATCCGCGGGGCGTGGCTATATCGGCAAAAAAAATTACCATCTCCACCGTCGGTATTGTTCCCCGGATTATCCAATTTGCCGACGAAGCACAACCGTTCAGTCTGGCAATCTCCCTGCATGCCCCCACCCAGGACCTTCGCCGCCGATTTATGCCCGTGGCGGACAAATTCCCCCTTTCCGACTTAATGGAAAGTGCTGCCTATTACAATGCCAGAGTGCTTCGGAAACGGATTACGTTTGAATATGTATTGTTAGCCGGCGTAAATGACCATCCCGCGGAAGCAAAGGCGCTGCGAAAATTGTTAGCCCCGCTTCGCTGCAAACTCAACCTGATTTTGTATAATGATACCGGGATCGGATTCCGAACCCCCTCGGAAGTGCGTCTTCGGGAATTTGTGAAGCATCTGGAACCGGCACCATTCGCTATCACCCTCCGAAAAAATCGCGGCAATGATATTGCGGCAGCGTGCGGGCAATTGTTGGTTCAAAACCGGCAGAAGGTGGCGCATGCCCGCAAAATGGTAGGGGTTCAATAGTCGCAGAAAGGGGACCTGAGCGGCAGGGACAAAGGAACTCTCAAGCCGTACCTCATCAATCCTTCACCTTTATATATCCTGAAAATTGTTCTTAAATGGCGAATGCTGCCAAATGTTATTTTCCTGTTAAATTTTGTGAAAAAAATGTTTATCTTATTCAGCGGTTTTTACCCGGGTAAACAAATGTCGGGATCGTTACAGGTTTCTAAGAGGAGATGAGCTTATGTATGTGATGCTATTAGGTGCTCCCGGGGTAGGGAAGGGTACCCAGGCAAAACTAATCATGGATAAGTTTCGTATTCCCCAGATTTCCACCGGGGATATTCTGCGGGCAGAAGTAAAGAAAATGACCCCCCTGGGCAAAGAAGTAAAGGCGGTTATGGATCGGGGGGAATTGGTATCGGATGAACTCATCCTCAAGATTATTGAAAATCGGCTAAAAGAACCGGATTGTCAAAACGGTTTCATTCTCGATGGATTTCCGCGCACCATCCCTCAGGCGGAGGGTTTGGATGTGATTTTGCAAAAACTGGATAACCACATAACGTTAAAGGTTATCGAGATATCGGTGCCCGACGAGGAAATCATCAAAAGATTAACCAGTCGCCGGGTGTGTTCAAATTGTGGAGAACTCTACAACTTATTGCTGAAACCCCCTTTGGATGATAACAAGTGCGACAAGTGCGGGGGTGAACTCATTCAACGGGATGATGACAAAGAGGAAACCATTCGTAAGCGGCTGGAGGTATATCGTCGAAGTACAGAACCATTAATTGGGTATTATAAACAGAAGAAGAATTTTTACCGGGTAGATGGCGCCCGGCCGGTGGAAGCGGTGTTTGCGGAGATTGTCAGGGTTTTGTCTGAGAAATGAAAATATTGTTTCCTCCTGCGGCCGGTGTGGATCCCGGCTGTTGATGGTTAAGTGGATAGAATTTGGGCGGTTAGATGCCGATGTCAGAGGCACTTCCAAAGGAACACCCACTTTGCACTTATCTCAGCATGACAACTTCAGGGGCGGTAGTCTATCAGCTTATTCTCAGCTTAGGCCTCCAAACATGGCACCTTGCCACCTATGTGCTTTCAACTGCCGCTACGCCTCGCAATCATGATGGTATGGTGAATTAAAAATGTCTCACAGCAGTTGATGGAACCACCGGCAGGATCTTCCCCACAATCTATTATTTCCCTCCACAAAAATTTGTTATATTCTTCATATTCTTCTTTTAATTAGAACATCTTCGATGTGTTTGTAAAGACAAGTGTACACAAAACGGATCGTTCGACACCGGATGTTCGTTAGATTGATGGTTAACGGAAGCGAGGCCCTATTGTGAAAATGAGGAAGTTTTTAAATCAGCAGCGGAAGCCGTGGTGGATGGTTTTGTTTTTTAGCGCTACCATGTTGTTTATGTGGTCTGTTGCCTGTACAGAGCGTCATCGTACCAATCCCTTTGATCCCAAGGGGGAATCACCTCCCATCATCGACCTGCAGCTCTCACCTTCCCCGGATCACATCTTGTTAGAATGGAACCTTACCCGAACCGTGGAAGGAATTACCGGCTACCGGATTTTCCGGGGAGAAGGTTCGCGGGATAATATCCGGTTTTACAAAGAGGTGCCGGCGTCACAGATGAGTTTCGTTGACACCCTGGTCCAGCAGGGCGTATGGTATTTTTACAATGTGACGGCAATGGGAAAATCCACCGAGAGTCCCCCATCCCGGATTCGGAAGGCACTACTGGGAAATGGAACGTGTTGGGTGTTATCGAGATTTGGAGAACGGGTGGTGCAACTGAGCTATGACCTCCAGCACAAACTGGCGGATTTTCAGATATTCACCCGTCCCGACTCCTGGGTCGTTCAACCCGGTGATTCCATCATCTGGATTAACTTTACTTTATTCGATAGGGGATTGGTGAAATTAAACCGTCAGAACGGGAATTTAAACTTCTTTTATCTCGATAATTTGAAAAAGCCGGTCGATATAGCGTTTGACAATGAATCCCGGGAGGTGTATATTCTGGATAACGAGTTGCATAAGGTTTTTATTTTTAACGGATTAAATCTCAGCGATTCTATCAATATTGATTCGGGTGTTGACTTCTCCGAAATCGAGTTTAATTCGTTTAATCACCAATTGTACCTATTGGGAGACACCCAGGTGTTAGGAATTCGGGTGAACCAGACCCAGCCCCTTATTACCCGATTTGTGTTCCCGTCTCAATTCAGCGGAGTCGATCTGAATGTCATCGGCAATACGGAATACCTGTTGGTGAACTCTGCCGGGTTGGGAGAAAGTATCATTTACACTCTAACAAACGATTTGGCGGTTACCGATTCTCTCGTCTATCCGGCGGTTCTGCACCGCCTGGGGGTGGATTGGGTGAATGAGTTATTTTATGCCGCAGAACCGAACGGCAACAATGGTGATTTTCTTGTGCAACTTTCAGCGGCTGGACAGCGTCAATTTCGTTTGTCCGGATTCCGTCGGATTTCGTTCATTGCCATTAACCCTTTTGATCGAACGGTGGTCATTACAGATGATTTTGCGGATAACCTGGTGCTAATCGATCCGGACGGGAACATCATCAGTCAATTAAATGAAGCAGATGAGGCGATTTCCATCGAAGGTCCCATCAGAATATTTGTTGAATAATGCGACGCATACCACTGAACATATTAATTTTCTTAAGCATCATTTTCGTAAGTGCTATCTTTATAATTGATAGCTTCATGTATCTGATCAAATTCGATATCTCCTTTATCGCCGTATCCCTGAAAAGCCTGCGAGAGATTATCATCCTGCTGTTCATCGGGGGGTGGTACCTGATTCTTAAGCGTTCCTTTCGGCTATACGACTTGAATATTTCTCAGAAATTAACTCGTTTAATTGTGATTCTGACGCTCAATTTTCTTATCGGGGCATTGTTGGGGTTGTTATTACACCCCGCTTATACCGGAACCCGTTCAATCATCCCGGATAATTACGAAGCAGTTGTTTATTCCAATATTGTGGGGCTTATGGCAATCCTGAGCCTGATGCCCATTCTTTTTATTGCCCGGGACCTGATTTTTTACAAACAAAAGCGGACCACCCGGCTCTATTTCAACCTGTTTATTGGGTTACTGCTTGGCTCTTCATTGGTCTTTTTCCTGGAAAAGAGACCCCACCCCTTGTTCGCTTTTGATAATTCCACGCCTTTGCATACCATTCTTTCAATTAGCTTAATCGTGATTATTGTATTGTTAGCGTTCCGGAATGATTGGATAACCTATTTGTCCCGTAAACAAAAGATTTTGTTTTTCTTTGTCGGCGGAGCGGTACTCACCGAGATTTTCTTTCTATGGAATATCGTTTACTCCGGTCATATCCGGGCATATAGCGATGTGGTGGCAAATTTCGGAAACATTATCTGGCATTTTCTGGTGATTTACGGCGCCTTTTCCCTGGCGACCCTGTTAGTTCACCTGCCTACCGCCCGGGCAGTTGACCGAAAACTAAAAGAAGTAAGTTCGCTATATGAATTTGCCCGTCAACTCAACAGTGAATTGAATTACTCCAAATTAACCCAATTGATCACCCAATTAACCGCCCGGGTGCTGGAAAGTCAAACTACCTGGCTGGAATTGCTGGATCCGGAAAAACACAAATTACGGGTGACCTCTCATATAAATCTTTCCCAGCAGCAAATATTACAAAACCCCTTTGATGAACTGGGTGGTCTCAACCGGGAGATGATTCAATCCCAGAAACCGGTGTTGATCAATGATGTTACCAACAATCGGGAATTTCGCCAGCTTCTCCGCTGGAAGGGAGATTTACGAGCCCTCATTGCCGCCCCGCTCTTCTCCAACCGCAATCAATTGATGGGCGTTATTTACGCTGCCAAATCCCAGCCGTATGGATTCGACATCGACGATGTTTCCCTGATCGAGGCGTTTGCCAACCAGTTTGCCATTGCCCTGGAAAATGCCAACTTGTGGAAGTCTTCCATTGAACGGGAGCGCCTGGAGCAGGAGTTAAAAGTAGCCCGGGAAGTGCAGCTAAAACTGGTGCCGCAGTCCATGCCCGAGGTGCCCGGCTATGACATCGATTGTTATTTCCTGACCGCCTATGAGGTGGGCGGCGATTATTATGACACCATCTGTTTTTCGGACGGAAATCCCGGGGTGGTCATCGGGGATGTTTCCGGTAAAGGCACCTCCGCGGCATTTTATATGGCAGAGTTCAAGGGAGTCATCCAAACCCTGGCACGTACCACCCGGGAACCGAAGGAATTGATTATCCTTGCCAACCGGGTTTTTTATTCCACTATCGAACGGCAAATTTTCGTTACCGCCATTATCGGTAAACTGTTACCGGAAACAAACACTTTTGAATTTGTCCGAGCCGGGCATTCCCCGGTGCTCCATTGTTCCCGAACAAAAGGAAAGTCATATTACGTTCAACCAGCGGGATTGGGAATTGGCCTGGAACGGGGGACGCTGTTCGAAAAAATTATTGCCCTGGAAAAGATAACCTTGGCGCCAGGGGATTTTCTGGTTTTGTTCACCGACGGGCTGGTTGAAATTCGCAATCAAAGCGGGGAAGAGTTTGGTGAAGAACGGTTGCAAGCGCTGGCAAACGATTGTGAATTTGGCAGCGCCGCAGAAATTAAAGAAAAAATACTGGATGAAATTTTTAACTTTACCGGCGATACTCCTTTGCATGATGATTTAACCATGATCGTGATTAAGCGCCGGGAGGAAACCGAATCGGAAGACCGGCAAGACTCGGAAATGCAAAACTAACGTCAGTTCGACACAAAAAAAATAGAACGCAGATGCCCCGGATTTTCACAAATTTTTTAATATGGTGACCAATCAACTGTGTAAAACAGGGTTATCTGTTTCA
>CAYYGL010000208.1:0-8292 GCA_964471235.1 uncultured Calditrichaceae bacterium | reverse complement strand
TCCATAACCGCCCTTCCACCTGAATCCCCTTGGATTCCAGTAACCGAATTTCATCCATCAGTGCCGCCGGATCGATTACCACCCCGTTACCGATCACACATTCCACATTTGGATGTAAAATTCCGCTGGGAATCAAATGCAAAATATACTGTTGATCCCCAATCACCACGGTATGCCCGGCGTTAGCGCCGCCCTGGTAACGGGCAGTGATGGCAAAATTCTCGCTCAGCAAATCTACGATTTTGCCTTTTCCCTCATCGCCCCACTGCGCACCCACAACCACCACAACTGACATTGTTAAACTCCTGCTTTATTGTTTGTCCCGGGTGAAAATCGACAATGCCACCGGCAATGCTTTATCGCTCCGACTTTCCCTAAACCCAAAAAACCTGATTCGATGATACCCGGACTGGGTTGGAGTCCGGCTACGGTGAATCAGGTTGAGGTGTAGGCTTTCAAATGACCCTGAAATGTTTTGAAAAATGAATTAAGTTGTTACAAGATTGACGGTAATAGATTCGAAAGTTTTTATCAGAAGCTGTTCAGTGCCTCCTCCAGGGTATCGTAGCACTCGAAAATCTCGGTTAACTTTGCCAGGTTTAAGACTTTTTCCACCGCCGGGGTGGGGTTGGCTAATTTTAACAGTCCGCCATTCTGTTTATAGGTGGTCAGGGCATTAATCAAAATTCCCATTCCGCTGCTGTTCATTCGTTTTACCTGCCCCAGGTCTATAATTACCTGAAATTGGTGTTCATCTAACAGCGAATGAACCTCATCCATCACTTTCATCGCCTCGGGACCGCCCATCATATCGCCATCCAGTTTGATGACCACGACATCCTTTTGTTGTTCCCGTGATAACTCCATTGGTTCTCCGATAAATTTTGCAGTAGCTGCTCTTCCGGGTTCGGGGATGAATCCCACGGCTTAACGCTTTTTGGCAGCGACTTTTACCTTTGCCGGTTTACGGCGCGCTTCCCATTCTACCAAAATGGGCGAGGCGATGTAGATAGAAGAATAAGTCCCCACGATTACCCCACACATCAGCGCCAGGGCAAAATCTTTAATAATTTCTCCCCCAAAGAAAAACAAAATTACGACCACTATTAACGTCGTTCCGGAAGTGATAATCGTTCGGGAAAGGGTTTGGTTAATACTGTCGTTGATGACCCCGGCATAATCGGTGCCTTTCTTTTTCATATTCTCCAGGATGCGGACATATACCACGATGGTGTCGTTCAACGAATACCCGACAATAGTAAGCAGGGCGGCGATCACCGGGATATCAACCTCAAGGTTTAACACCGAGAAGACACCCAGGGTGATTAGCACATCGTGGAACAGAGCGACAACGGCTCCCACTCCAAAACGGAACTCAAAGCGAAACATGATGTAAAGCAGAATCAGTAACAAGGAAAAAAAGATTGCTTTGATAGCGCTTCCCACCAACTCTTTACCGATTTTCGGACCCACGGTTTCTTTTCGACGCTCAATCACCTTATACTGAGGAAATTCTTTTTGAAGGCTTTCCACGATTTGGAGATCGATGCCTTTTTTGACTTCAGTTTGAATGGAGATTTCCTGGAGACTGCCGTAATGTTTAATCTCGGAACTTGCCAAGCCGTAACGCCCCATTGCTTCCCGGACTTTATTAATGGGAACCTCAATCGGTGCTGTCGGATTGGCTTTATCTTCAAAGCGCACTTCAATTAAGGTGCCACCCCGAAAGTCAATCCCCAGCCGGGGACCCCCATGCAGCACCAATGAAATAACAGACAACAACATTAACGAGCCGGAGATAATAAACGCCAATTTCCGGGAGTTCATAAAGTCTATGTTCGGTCTTTTAAAAAAACGCATCTGGAATGGTTCTCCTTTTCTAAAAATTAAATACTCATCCGTTTAAGAATTTTTTTGGAGAGCAGTAACTCAAACAGGGTCCGGGTAACAAAGATGGCGGTAAACATACTGGCGGTAATCCCAATCATTAACGTAGTGGCAAAGCCGCGGATGGGACCGGAACCGAAATTGTACAACACCACTGCAGCGATAAACGTGGTTACATTGGCATCCAAAATGGTAATGAATGCCCGGGAATATCCGGTTTCCAGGGATGCCCAGACCGACTTCCCCACCTCCAATTCTTCCCGAATGCGTTCAAATATCAGCACATTGGCATCGACTGCCATCCCGATGGTGAGAATGATACCGGCGATGCCGGGCAGGGTTAAGGTGGCATGAAGGGCAGCCATAAATCCTAACAGAATCAGAATGTTTAATACCAGGGCTACATCCGCCAGGAATCCGGAAAACTTATAATAGACCAGCATAAAAAGGGCGACTAAAATTAAGCCTAACACAGCAGATTTATACCCCTTTTCAATAGAATCTTTTCCCAGGGAGGGTCCGACGGTACGCTCTTCAATAATTTTTGCCGGTGCCGGTAACGCACCAGCTTTCAGTACAATTGCCAGGTCTTTGGCTTCTTCGATGCTTTCCAGACCGGTAATGACGGCGCGACCGTTACGGATTTTATCTCGAATCACCGGGGCGGAGTGCACTTTTCCGTCCAGGATAATTGCCAGCGGTTTGCCCACATTGGCGCCGGTGACCCGGGCAAAATCTTTGGCGCCCTGGTCGTTGAAGGTCAAATCGGTTTCAAACTTACCAAAGGCATTGGGATCGTTGGCGCTGCCTACCCGGGGCGTGGCATCCACAATGGTTTCCCCGGTTAAAGCCGGTTTGGCATTTACCACATACACCGGTACAAATCGTTTGTCCGGGGGAAGATTGTGGGTGCGAGCATCCGGTTTGCCTAACAAAATGTCGGCTTCCCCGGCTTCCATCTCAATTATCTCTTTAACCTTCGGGTCTTCCATTACTTTGTAAAATCGGGGGATATTGCTTTCTTTAATGCTTAACCCTCGACCGGAGGCAAAAAATAAGTTTTCACCAAATTCCGGATTTTCAGAAGTGGCAACAGCCGTGGTATCCACCGTAAGGGATTCCGAAGCCGTCTTTTGAGGGTTCCCCAGCAACTCTTCCGCGGTTATCGCACTGGTATCCTGCTTTGAGGATTTTTCTTTTTCCGCCAGAACTTTCGAGGTATCTTCCGAAACACCTCCTCCGGTCAGGTATTCATTAATTCGGCTGGCAATGCGCTGAGCAACCTGGGGGTCCTTTAATAAACGGAATTCCAGTTTGGCGGTTTTCCCGACCAGATCCAGGGCACGTTGCCGATCCGTTACCCCTGCCAATTCGATAATGATACGATTGTGCCCCTGCTTCTGGATACTGGGTTCCGACACACCGAATTGGTCCACCCGGTTTCGCAGAATTTCCAGAGTACGGTTAATGGATTCCTGGGCTTGTTTTTTCAGATAGGAAAGGATTTCATCATGATCGCGGAACTCCCGACTGCCGTAATACAAACTTAAATTGACCCCTTCTTCGGTCAACTTCTGATCGAAAATATCAACAAAACTGGCTTCGGACTCCTCCGCTTCTTTTGCCGCAGCTTCCAGGGCTCGGTAAAACCGTTCGTCTTTATTCTTGGCTATTTTCTCTAACAATGCTTTCACATCCACTTCCATCACCAGGTGCATGCCCCCCTGCAAATCCAACCCCAATTTGATGGAGTTCTTCAGCAGCTTTTCGTAGCGTTTCGGGTTCTCAATGGCAAGCTTCTTCTGCTCTTCTTTGCTCATGGAATTAAATAAAAGAGTAAAATGGAGCAGGTAGGCAAACAACGCCACGACCCCCAAAATGATAACACTTTTTAAAGTAATTTTTTGAGGCATTTGAAATCCTTCCTCCAATGTAACGGATACATATTGTTAACGCTTGTCGGCGATGTTGCTGCAAAAAGCGTTTCCGAAATTACAAGCGACGAATTTATTGGACATCCCCTGGAAAGTCAATGTAAAAAATTTTTGCGTCATATTCAAAAATGATATTCCCCGGTCATTTCAAATCATTTGCCCGGATTGATTTATGCCATTGCTCCCTGCCGTCTTTATCGTAAACGGTTATCGTCAACACTCGATCTTTTCGGGGTCCCTCAACGTGTAAAATCGCAAAGTTGTGTTTGCCGGAAACCAGGGTGCCGGGTACCCGCAGATAGTTGGCTTCCGATTTCACCTTTGTTGCCGGCCCGGCGGTCAGGGGGGAGACGGTCAAATCATATAATGGATACCTCCCATAGCGTTTCAGTTTCGATAATTCCGTAAAATGACGGTCGCCGGTTAGAAATATTACCCCGGTAATGTTTTCATGGGCAATGGCATTCAGCAGCCGTTCCCGTTCCGCCGGATAGTTGCTGTAATTTTCATATTTTGCCACCGGATTTAACACCTGCCCGCCAATGGCGATAATTTTGAACGGCGCCTTGCTATACGTTAATGCTTCTATCAACCAGTTAAATTGATCCTCCCCAAGGATGGTACGATTGCCGCCGGTATAGTGATTCGGGGTGCGGTAGTACCGATTGTCCAACAGAAAAAAATCCACATCCGCCCACTGAAACATACTGGTGATCCCCGGTTTGCCGTTAATACCGTAAGTGGAATTCCCCCAGAACAATTTGAAGGCTTGTAAGGTCTGCTCTTTTTGACGAAAAGAACGGTCGCTGTCATTGGGACCATAGTCGTGGTCATCCCAGATGGCGTAGTGATGGACAGAGCCAAGCAGCGGCTGTAACTCCGGCACGGAACGGGTGTGGGTATAGCGGTGGAGGATACCACTCCGGCTGTACCAATCTGCTTCACGGAGATAAACATTATCACCCAGCCAGAGCATGGCGTCCGGATGTTTTTCAAAAATTGCCTGAAAAATTTCATACTCACTGCCGTAGGGTTTGCCGGGTCGATCGTAGACCGGTTCATTAATATAGGCACAGCTTCCCACGGCAATGCTAAACGGTGGCGGGTCCTCTCGCCATTGCCATAATTTTTGGGTTTGAAACGATAACGGATACGGCCGCTTCACCAGTTGATCGTTGATATACAATTTATATCGATAATGATGACCCGGCTCCAGGTTCTCCACCGCCACTTTGGCAATATATGCGGATTGCTTCTCCGTTTGTACCTCGGGCGTAAAAAGTTTTTGGGTAGTGTCAGCGGTATCAACGTATGCAAATTTTACCCGCGCCGGTTGAGTGGTTTGCACCCATAGCAGCACTTCCCGCATCTCCGAATACCCCACCATGGGACCGGATTGCAGTAACTCTGCCTGCGGAAACAGACCGGCAGCCAGAGTCATCAACAGAATTACAATAGAGAGAATTGGATGTCGTTTCATGTGCTCGTTCCTTTCTGTTGGATGAAGGGGTTAATGTTCAGGAAATCCAGGGGAACAGTAGAGAAGGCTATCGAATATCGCCCTCCGAAATTTAATACGTTTACAGAACTTGGCAAAGACTTCTGCAAATTTCCAGAATTTAATTCACCGGGAATATTGAAAAACGGCTGTTGCCTGGTTCCCGGCATTATCTTTTGCTGTGATCCGCAGTTCATGCTTTCCCCCGGGTAGGAAGCGAGGCGCAATGATCACCTGCTTCTCTTCCGGATCATATTCAAACAAAGACCATTTATCATCGATAAACACGGTTATCTGGGTTTCTTTATAAATTCCCGCCATCTCATCAACTACCGAGAAATGCAGGGCAGTCTGTTCCGCTAACCGATGGTGAGTTAAATTGATCGGTGTGATTCGGGGTGGGATGGTATCCTGAATCAGCACAAATTTTTCCAGGCTGGTCACCCGGGCGGTTAGCCGGTGTTTTTGGGAATTGGATTCCGTGGGTAGAAACAACCATCCTTTTTTATAATCCCAGTAATAAGCGCCCACTCCGTGCTTACCGGCAAGAGAATCGGGCAGGGTGATGGAAAAAAACGCCCCGTAATTTAACGGCTGGTCAAACGGCTGAACATCGTAAATCTCAGAAACATACCGGTAAGGAGCCGTCAGCGGCAGGTGCGGGGCATATTGTCGGATATGGGCGAATATGGTATCGTACACCGCATTAAACGGGAAGTGAACGGAGACCCGCCCGTCCGGAGAGGAAACGGTTCTGGCTTTGCCGGGAACCACCGCTGCCCACTTCGCCAATTTCGAGAGTAGGGGGTTGGTGGAATCCGGCATGGTTTTGATGTCATTCACATCCAGAGCCGCCTGGTATGCCCGCGGGGAATAGCGATAAATGAAACGGGAAGGTAGGGAATTTCCCGCTGCTCCCGGGAGAGTTCCCTTGCTTTTCACACTGACGGTGTTTCCGTAGAAGGTGAAATGAAAGGAATCATTCAGACCGTGAGGAGTGGAATCCTCCTGGGCTGTGGGAATCAACAGTGGCAGGGTCGGCGTGTCTTGACGGTAAAATGGGATGATGCGAAAGACCGTGGTATGCTTCCGAGGCTGCGGAATTTGCAAATGATAATCGTATGCACTCCGTATGTCGTCGCGATGGCTCACTTCAAAGTTTCGCACCGGGTGCCAGATCAGGTAATGGTTTGCCCGGGAGACTTCAAATTTTTCCAGCGGCAGGGGCGATTTGATACCGACCAGCAGAATTCCGTTGGAGGTGGTAACGTTATAAGCCTGTAATGGAATTTTACGGTGGTAAATCAGGGGGATGGTCAGTTCGCAGACATTACGGGCGTAATCAAAAACCCGGATGCGAACCCGGTTTTTTCCTTCCCGGAGAATTTTGCCGCTTAACAATCCGGCATCGGGCGGGCATTGGTTATAAAAGGGAAGACTGTTTGCCGGGTGACGGTAAAAATTGTGGAAAATCCTTTTCCCTTTTCGCCACAGGGAAAAATTCTTGTCCAGTTCGATCAGGCGGGTTTCCTCATAACTAAACCGGTCGTATTGCACTTCGTAAACCAGGGAATCATTCACAAACATCTCGGCACGGTAAAAATCGAAGTGATTGGAGGCGCCATTGGCAAGGTCGTAGGTGCGCAGGGCAAGATAGGCTTTTCCGGTTAAATAAATCGGGGAGGAGAGGCGCACCGTTTCCTGTTGCGGTACGGGCATTATCAGGGTATCCGGCAAAAAATTGATGTAAGTGGAGGCACTCTGAGGAATCAACGCCAGCATGCGAATTCGGGGGGCAATGGTATCCGTCACCCGGTCCTGAAAATATTGTAATGGATTAATCGGGCGTTCATGGCGGTCCCGCATCTCAAAGTGCAGGTGAGGCACTCCGATGCCGGTCTCCCCGGTATATCCCAGGAAGTCCCCTCTTTTTACCGGGAATTGCCCGGGGTGAAGATAGGTATCCATAATCAACCGCCGGGTAGCCAGGCGAAGAGAATCGCTGTACTGCTGGAGCGGTTTGTTAAATCCGCTTAAATGTGCATAGACAACAAAGTTGCCGTCTTTTAATTTCAGGTAAATCGCTTTGCCGTAGCCATTGGCAGAAACCCGCAGCCTGTACACATAGCCGTCATCAATGGCAAATATTTTATACCCGGTTTGCTGCCAGGTTTTGATGTCAAGAGCGGCATGGTAATGACGGGGGCGAAATTCACAAAAAGTGCTGGTAATGGCATGACTGGCATCCGTGGGCCAGACATATTCCTGGGCATTCCCCGGAGAAAACAGCCAGAACAGAATTGCAAAAAGGGAAAGAAGTTTGGGAACCTTCACTTTATTGACCTTTGGTAATAGCGTTTTACCGGAAAATCGATCCCAACCCGGAAAATAAACAACAAATATAATATATTCCGGCGAATTTTAACAATAGTCTTTAATCGAATTTTGCCGAGATGATCCCGTCGATGAAATGATTGTGAATTTTTCCTGCGAGGTTCGTGCGAAAGGAATGTCTTTTTCCCGAATGGAAACGCTCTTAAACCCCCGATGTATGATCTTTCCTTCAGGTTTCATTTTTCATTACTTCGATTTAATCTTTGAATTTGCATGTCGGTGATTTAATTTACAACTTCTTTAAAAGCAAAATGTGCTATGATGGAATTACCGTTTGCCGATACAACCACACTGATAGGGATTTCATTGTTGATTGGTATTTTAGCACTGGATACCACAATTGCATTCCAGGTATTAATTTCCCATCCCATTTTTTCCTGTAGTATTCTGGGATTTGTTTTAGGTGACTTCACCCAGGGAGTCGAGATTGGCATCATGATGCAGTTGCTGTGGTTGAACATTGTACCCGCCGGGGCAGCCGTTTTTCCGGAAGGGAATACCGCATCCATGGTGACCTGTGCCGCAGTGTTGCTCCTCAGCAGCCTCGGTTACCCCAACCTGGTGCTAACCGTCGCGTTT
>CAYYGL010000207.1:1774-8333 GCA_964471235.1 uncultured Calditrichaceae bacterium | reverse complement strand
CCTCCCTGCGCTCCATGACCCAGGGACAGGGAATCTTTCACCTGGAATTTTCCCATTACGAAGAAATGCCCCCCGATATTGCCCAGAAGGTAATAGAAGAAGCAAAGAAGGAAAAAGAAGAAGCATAAAGGATGGGGATTGACAGAAATTGCTAAAGCCCTGTGGAAATACCGCCACAGGGCTTTTGTATGTTTAATATTACCCCGGAGGTAAAATTCGGGGATACGGTACAATCAACTCAGGAGAAAAACCGGAAGCATGAAGAAAGAATCACCGATGGAGACCCTTTGGGCGCCCTGGCGGATGGAATATATTCTCAGCGCCAAAGAAGAAAATCAGCAGGGCTGCTTGTTTTGCAATCTCTACTCACAGGATAATGACAAAAAGAATCTTATCCTGTACCGGGGGAAGTTGGTTTTTGTGATCATGAACCGTTTCCCTTATAACAACGGTCACCTGATGGTTGTGCCTTACAAACATACCGGTAATTTGCAGGAAATTGAGCCGGAAGAGAATCAGGAGTTGATGGAAACCGTCCAGCTAAGCTGTCGGGCACTGGATGCTGCCATGCAGCCCCAGGGATATAATATAGGTATAAACCTGGGAAAGGTCGGGGGCGCCGGAGTGGCAGACCATCTGCACATTCACATTGTGCCCCGCTGGAATGGGGACACCAATTTTATGCCGGTGATTGGCAATACCAAGGTAATCTCCGAGGCACTGGATAGAACGTATCAAAAACTGCTGGAACACTTTCAACAAAAGTAAGCAGGTGTGTAATTCACCGGAGGCAACCCATATTGCATACCATTCTTACCAACATCCAGGGCATTATGACCCCGGAGCGTTCTTCGGATGGAACAGCCCTTACCGTTCGGAAAGGGGTTAACATCCTGTTTCAGGATAACCGGATCGAAGCAATTGACACCGCGGAAGTGCTGGCGGAACGTCACCCGGACGCCCGGTACATCGACGGCAGGCAATGCTGGGCAATGCCTGGCTTTGTGGACCCGCATACTCACCCGGTGTTTTACAAAACCCGGGAGGAAGAGTTTGAGATGCGCATTGCCGGGAAATCGTATGAAGAAATCGCCGCCGCCGGCGGAGGCATCCGAAACAGCGTGCGCGCCTTCCGCCAGGCTTCTTTCGATGAATTAGCCGAATTGACATACCACCGCATCCGCAAATTCCTGGAATATGGCACCACCACCATCGAAGCCAAAAGCGGTTATGGCTTGTCCGTGGCGGATGAACTAAAAAGCCTGCGGATATTGAAAAAGGTCGCCTCGTTGCTGCCCATCACCATCGTGCCAACTTTTTTAGGCGCCCATGAAGTACCCGATGAATACCAGAACAACCGGGATGGCTATGTGGATGTTCTCATTAACGAAATGATTCCGGCAGTGGCAGAAGAGCAGTTAGCAGTGTTTTGTGATGTCTTTTGTGAGAAAGATGTCTTTACGGTTGAGCAAAGTGAACGGATATTGATGGCAGCGAAAGACTATGGGTTGATCCCCAAACTGCATGCCGATGAATTGTTTTATACCGGCGGTGCGGAATTGGCAGCCCGGGTAAAGGCCATCTCCGCCGATCACCTGGTACAAATCTCCGAGGAAGGCATTGCCGCCATGAAAGAAACCGGGGTGGTGGCAGTGCTGCTGCCGGGCACTACTTTCTACCTGGGAAAAAGCAAATATGCCCCGGCGCGTCAGATGCTCGATGCCGGATTAGATGTTGCCCTGGCAACCGATTTCAACCCCGGCAGCAGCATGACCCACAACATGCAGCTCATGCTCACCATCGCCGCATTATACATGAAGATGAGCCCCGCAGAAACCATCACGGCGGCGACCCTTACCAGCGCCAAAGCCATCGCCCGGGAAGATGAGGTCGGTTCCCTGGAGGTTGGCAAAATGGCGGATGTTATATTAGTGGATATTCCCCGCTATCAATACCTGCCCTATCATTACGGTGTTAATCATGTTAAAATCGTGATTCGACATGGAAAGGTGGTTCATCAGGTTGAAGAATAAGACACTCCCTGTCATCCTGCTAAGCATCATACTGAGCGGACTCATCTGTGGGCAAACCAGCAACGTGCCACTTAACCACTGGATATACGATGTTCTGGAGCGCTGGGAAACCCAGGGATTTATCGACAATGTGTACGATCACACCCGTCCCTATTCGCGAACAGAGGTCGCCGAATATCTTGAGCAGGTGTACCGGGCTTATCGGGATACTCCCTCCCGGTTCAGCAAATATGATCGGCAATATCTTCAATACTGTGCCGTGGAATTCGGTGAAGAACTGGCATCCCGGGAAGTTGAGATTACCACGGGAAAGACGAACAACCGGTTTACCGCAATCCGGGAAACACCTCCGTTTTCAATAGTGCCGGGTTTTGTGTATGGCAACAACCGAAATTTTCTTTCCAAACATCACCGGGAATTTTATATCTATATAGACCCGGTGCTGCAATATTCCCGTTATAAAACCCTGCTGGCATCCGACACCGTGGCAACCATCACCCGCTGGAGCAATGGTTTTTTGTTTCGGGGCAGCCTGGGTAGTCACCTCGGTTTCTATTTTAATCTGACCGACAATCACTTCTCCCGCACCCCCGGCTATCCGATTCAGCAGGTGCTGGAAGGCTCCGGTTTTCCCTACCATACCGCCCGGGTCAGCAAAAAATTTGATGTGGATGAAAACATCGCTTACCTCAATCTTACTTATAAATATTTTTCCTTTTTGTTTGGACGAGATTATAACCAGTGGGGCGCCGGGCATCGGGGGCAATTGGTGATGTCCACCAATGCTCCGGTATATGATCAACTCAAATTTACCATTCGCTACTGGCGGTTTAAATACACCCATATCACTGCTTTTCTGCAATACATTCCCCCGAATGGTCGCAAATATATTAAAGCGGTAGATCCGATTGACGTCTACTGGGCAGGTAACCGGTTGGAAGCCTACCTGGGGAAAGGCGTCCAGGTGGGCTTCTCCCAGGCGATTATTTATGGCAATCAATCCATTAAATTGGGTTACATGAATCCCCTGGCATTTTTCAAATCGATTGAACATTACTATGGCGATCGGGATAACGGTTCGTTGGGAATTGATTTTGCCTGGCGGATAGTGCCCGACTTGAAGGTGTTTGGGGAATGGTTTATTGATGACATCACCACGTCTAAATTGGGGAGTAAATTTTTCGGGAATAAATTTGGATGGCAGGGAGGATTTTTCTGGGTGAACCCACTGCGGCTTCCCGGAAGTGACCTGCTTTTGGAATATACCCGGATTAAACCGTATGTGTATACCCACTCGGTGCAGGATTACAATAAGTACAAGCATTACGATACCGTGCTGGGGCATTTCATCGGTCCCAATTCCGATAACCTCTATGTGCGGTATCGTTTTTTTCCGCACCGGCGTTTGCGCTTTCAGTTAACGGTGGAACGTTACCGCCATGGGCAGAACCCACCAGACCGTAATGTGGGCGGCGACGTGGATTTGCCGTTCCGCTTCGGTATCGATGCCCGGGATGTGACTTTCTTAGACGGAGAGCGTATCGAACGCAACCTCATCGGTGCTGAAGCCCAATACGAATTGCTTCGAAACACTTTCGCCACCTTCCGGCTGCAACGGGTACACAGCAATGTTACCAACGGCAATCATACCTTCTTCTCCCTGCGGATCAGCTATAATTTCGGTTATCGAAATGAATTAATGCCAGCGTTTGAAGTCAGCCAGCGGTAAGAATGATTAAGGGTGGAGAGGACAGCAGTGTTGAAGAGCCCGGAAAAGATATTGCAATAATCGGGGCAAGGAGAGGGAAAAATATTGGAAAGAGGAGGAGGTTCGATAATTTGCAAGAATGTGAACTCTGAAAGTGTGGTACAAAATAATGCCGGGAATTCATATTCCCGGCATATTTATAAAGTTCTCCGGTTATCCCACATCCCCGGAGAACTCTAATTTTTTCCAGGGTCCTGTAATCTGCCACATCACACGACAATTCATTTCAACCGAAACGTAAACGGAACGGCAAACCAGACCCGAACCGGTTTTCCGTTTTTTTCCGCCGGGGTAAAAACAAATTGTTTTACCGCGTTGATGGCAGCTTCGTCCAATTCCGGGGATGCAGACTTTAACACCTCAACCTCCTGAACTTTGCCATCGGCACCAATGAGAATTTTTAGCACCACATTCCCCTGAAGACCCGCCGCTTTGGCGCTCTCCGGGTATTCGGCGCTCACCCTTTTGATGACCGCGGGCTTTTGAGTGAGCTCCCCAAACGCAACAATTGGCGCTTCTTTGGGGGCAGTGCTGGATAAATCACACGAAAGCGGCAGCATGACCATCACCAGAGCCAGCATAACCACGCTATACCGAACTATCCATTTGTGGGACATGGAGCCCTCCTTTCTGTTTAATTGATAACCGATTCGATTTTTTAGCGACGATACGGTTTTGTTAAAAGAAGCCGGCGAGGAAAGATGAGATTCCGGTATCACCAACTGCTCTGCAATCCGAAGCAGGATATGGGCGTAATCGTCCGGAGTAATGTTTAACCTGCGGACGGCGGAATTATCAGTTTGCAACTCCCGGTAGTGAATGAATTGCCGAATGAGCAGCCAGACCAGGGGATTGAAAAAGTAGAACGCCTGCACCACTACCTGGAGCAAGTTAATCCATTGGTCTCGCTGGCGGATATGCCCGATTTCATGGGCGATAATTGCTTCCAGGTAGCGAGACCGCCATTGTGCTGCTTCTGCCGGCAGCACAATGCGTGGTCTGAAAAATCCAATCACATAGGGACTGTAACATCGTTCACTCAACACCACCGGGCATATCCGCAGGGGAACAGGAACGATTGATGGCTTTATCTCTTCCCCGAGGAAAGCGATTTTTCTAAATCGATAATACCGATAACAATAGACGCTCAACAATGCCCCCGCCACGGCGAACCAGAGGAGAAAGCAGATCGCCGTCACAGAAAGATGAGGTTGTTGAAGCATCGTTGCCGGGGATGTGGTGATACCGGGCAGAATGTTCAGGTATGCCACCGCCTGCGACGGCACAAACCCGGAAAATTGTTCGATGGTTACCGGGGGAATGAGCAGCTTCACCAGGGCAATAAACGCGATCAGGCTGGTTACCCGGGGAGAATGATTTCGCAGTTTGTAAAGTATTGATAGGGTGATGATCAAAAAAAGGCTGTTTTGCAAATTCATTATCCAGAACGCATGTGCCCAGGCGGAAGCGATGGTATTTATCCATTGAATCATCCCTTACCCCCTTTCTCTTTTTGTTCGATCAACTGTTTTAATTCCCGGATATCCTCCGGTGTCAGGGAATCGGTATTGATCAAAAAACTAACCAGGGCGTTCAGCGAACCGCCAAAGGTTTTATTGGCAAAAAACTTGATCTCGTCTTTCAGGGTATGAAGTTGTTCTTTCGTGGGGCGGTAATGATTAACCAAACCGATTTTAGTCCGGGTCAAAAAACCTTTTTCTACCAGGGTATTCATAACCGTTTGTACTGTAGTGTATGCCTTTTCTCCTCCCGGGTATGCCGTTTGCAAGACCTCCCGTACAGTGACCGGCTTTTTCTTATCCCACACCACCCGCATAATCTCCCACTCCAGGGGTGTTAATTGACTTTTCCGTCTCGCCATTACCATCTCCTCTTTTTATAGTATATCTACTATAAATTTAGTAGAAAATAAAAAGAGATGAGTAGAATGTCAAGCAAAAATTCAGGTAAGAGTACTTTTGGGGGGGCTCTGTTGCTCAGCCAAAAATTTTGAATTTTCAGTGTGGAGGACGGATGAATAAGCCGGTTTGTACTTATGCAGCTAACTAACAATAACGCAACCGTTGAAACGATTCCACAGCTCTTACGCCCTCATTAACACCGGGATTAATGTTAATGAGGTGTGTGATATGCTCAATAGCTGTTTCAAAAATTTTCAAATGTCTTGCTACATAAATGCAGCTGTTTTATAAGCTCCAATCTCATTCTTCCAATAATTCATAAGACCAGAAAATCGGGATCTGAATTTTAGCGAATTCAGCTTCTGCCCGGGGATGAAATTGATGTGCCAAAACCAACGGAAAGACTTCAGCTTGAAGGTGTTTTTTCACCCGTTCTATAAGTTTTAAAAATTTCTTAACATCCCGGGGACCAAATTGTGCTTTGCATTCCCCAATGACCACCAACTCCTGCCCATTACGTCGAGCTTCCCCGTAAATATTAATCTCATCGAAGCGATCCAGCGTATATACAATATTTTTACGATATAGTTTTTCGACTTCGATACCAAAGCGCTTCTTCAGAATCGGCTTTAACCTGGAATATGATTCGTTCTCCAGGCTGTATCCAATGGTATTGCTGATACCACCCAGTTCCTGCGAAATTTTGTCAACTCTTTGCGTAAGTCTTTGCAATGCCGTTTCTGTTTTTGCTTGCGCCTCGGCAAGCTCCTCAACTCGTTTCTCAGTACGCTTCTGCGCCTCAGCAAGCTCTTTTATTATTTTAGTGTTCTCAGCAA
>CAYYGL010000207.1:0-1674 GCA_964471235.1 uncultured Calditrichaceae bacterium | reverse complement strand
TCAGTACGCTTCTGCGCCTCAGCAAGCTCTTTTATTATTTTAGTGTTCTCAGCAACCGCCTCTCGCAGTTCATTGAATTCTGTTTTGGTTACCGAATCCGATAATTCGGAATACACCTGACCCAGAATTTCAGCAACCGTCAAAGCTGCTCCCGGGTCTAAATTTTCCTTCAATTTGTTATAAAATTTAAGGGTATCAATCATAAATTTTTACACCATTCATTTCATTGTTTTTAATATAATAACTTTTCTAATCAAAGAAAAATATATTCCCTCAATGCACGCTTTTAACAGTAACACACAACCGCACCGGTTCCGATTGGTAAAACCGCCTTCCCGCTTTCCGGTTCAAAATCCGAATACCGGTGTTGGGGTCAGATGGAGATCGATGATTCCGAAGCGCGAATTTTGATACAGGCGGTGCCCTTCATATCGCACAACTTGTTTATCATAAATAAGATACCGGATTCCTGCTTCCCGGGCGGCATCTTTGGCATGAAGATGGTAAAGCCCTGGAAAGTCATCCCGGTTTACCGCCACATTAATCCCCAGGCGCTTCATCCGTTCCCACCAACGGAAAAAAGTTTTCTCGCTGTAATTGTGTGGCGCTCCATCTTTGTAACTCCCATAAATTGAACGTTGAGAAAAACATCGGAATCCCTCCAGATACATGGGAGTCATGATTACCTCATCTTCCGGAAGGTGGTTTCGGCACCAGAATTGAATGTCTTCCCAGGGGGTGGTAAAAGTCCTGTCGTACAACGTACTAATGAAAGAATGACGGAAGTTTCCCTCGGGTCTTGCGGAAGATTCATCAATCGTTCTTTTCAAGACCATCTTGTGCCAGTTTCTATTTATTTGATAAGTATTGAAGACCGTCACTGCGGTAGCAAGAAGCACCATCCCTACCCCGGTGGAGACATATAGCTGTTTCCACCAGAGCGGCGTTTTGAAGATAATAAAAAGAATGGTTACCATACCGGCGGCAATCAAGACCCAGCGGAGGGGATTGTGAGGGTTGCCGATCGGTGATTCTATCATCAATGCAAATCCCAGGGTTGCCCAGAAGAGAAATCCAATCCCCCTTTGTGGCTGCTTCCGGTTCATCAAAAAATTTGCCAGGAAAAAGGTGAGCAGAATGAACAGGAAGTAAGAACATCTTGCCAGCTGGAGTTGGAGAAGAAATTTGATGGAAAAGATTTCTGCCAGTGCCATGAGTACCAGGGCAACGAGGGTGGTCAGCACAATCGGGAGGGTTTTTCGAAATGCCGGATGGCGACGAAAATACCACAGCCCAATAAAAGCGATGACGAGATGAATAAACCGATCCGGCACCCATTGGCTCATATAAAAGGAAAACTGCATCCGTTTTTTGGTGATTCGCAACCACAACGGTAGATCAAATGCCGGGGACGAAGTGGTAAGTTTGTGAATTAAGAACGGCAGCCAACTGGGTGCCGCGATGATCAGAAATAATGATAGCGCAGCCAGCCATCTCCACCGGTTTTCTTTTCTTACATCTAACAGGAATTTAAAGCCCAGGAACAGACTGCCATACACTGCCGTAAACGGATGAAACCAGAAAACCGAACCCATCAACAGCGCCCCGGCAAGCAGATGCGGTTGATCGAATAGAGTATAGACGATCAGCATTCCCCCAACGCCTATTGCCCCG
>CAYYGL010000206.1:0-8534 GCA_964471235.1 uncultured Calditrichaceae bacterium | reverse complement strand
TATCCTCATGGCAATTTTGGGGATTATAAAAAAAAGTTATATCGGTTTTTTTACAATCCTGGCGATTCTTTTGATTCCAACACTCTGGCAATATTTTTTTCAACTTTCTTATACAGGTATTACGTTTAATATTTTGAACTACATTCCGTTTTTGCCCTACTTATATATGGGGATTGTCTTCACAGTGGTTGGGGGTGGTCTTTTTCTTGGCCTTTATAAAAAATATGTTTTGCTAACCAAGGATAAAAAACCTTATCCGACCAAATATGCTCTTATTTTAGTTACTGGTGGGCTTAGTACCGTTGTTGTTCTCTATCTTTATTTAAATCTCCTAAAACCCACTCTTTTAATATTTCCACATATTCCAATAAGAGAAATTCTGAGTTTTTTCTGATATAATTCTCCATAGTAAGCTGTTCAAAGTGATGATATACATCACTTTTACATTGTTTCCCCCTTCGTTACCCCCTAAATTTATAGTCTTTTAACTTGTTTTCCGTTCAACCCAAATTCAGGAGGTCAGCCGGGAAAGATTTTGCTACCACTGTGAGTCGAAATTGTTCAGGCAAAGCGTGAAAACAAATAAACAACTTTTTACATTTCTCACTGGAATTATCCTTCTCCTGGGGATACCTGCTGCTCTTGTTGCCCAGGAGAGCCGGTTGCCAAAAGTGCTCCTGGATGTAAAGCCGGATACGATCTTTGTGCCGCAGGATTCCCTCCTCCAGCCGTTTCAGCTTCCCCACCGGTTCCTGATTCCCTCCAGTGAGCGATTGCATCTTAAATCTTTCCAATTGCTCCGCAACATTCATTACAAAATAGATTACCGCCAGGGAAGCGTACAACTTTTCCGCAAATTTCCCGGGGTGGATACGGTGCGCATCATCTACCGAAGATATCCCTTCCCATTAATCAGCGAATATTTTCACCGGGAATTAACCGCCATTCCCCAAAATGATTCCCTGAATGGCGATAGCAGTATAGCAGCCCGGGAAGTACAGTCCAAATTTATGCAGGAGATTGATCAATACCAGAGCCGGTTACAAAAAAGCGGCAGTATTGTACGGGGGATTCAAATTGGCAGCAATCAGGACCTCACCCTCAACTCCGGGCTGAATCTGCAATTATCCGGCAACATTACCCCGGATGTGAACATTGTTGCCGCCCTGACCGATGAAAGCACTCCCATCCAGCCGGAGGGCAACACCCAGAATCTGCGGGAAGTGGATAAGGTCTTCGTGAAAATCAACAGTCCGTATATTGGCGGCACCCTGGGGGATTTCAACATTCGGTATCAACAAACCCTTTTCGGCAATCTGCAACGGAAGCTGCAGGGGATTACCCTGGAAAATTCACTGAAGAATGCTCATCAGCAGCTCACCTTTGGTACCACCCGTGGATTTTTCCATACCAATCGCTTTTTAGCCCAGGAAGGCAACCAGGGACCCTATCAGCTAACCGGCAGGAACGGGGAGCGGGAGATCATTGTTCTGGCGGGCACGGAACGGGTTTATGTGAACGGCAAGTTGCAGCTCCGTGGTGAAAACAACGATTACATCATCGATTACAGCCAGGCACAGATTACCTTTACCAACAAACGCTTGATTACCTCGGAAGACCGGATTGAGGTTGATTTTGAATACACCAGCAGTTTTCAACGCTACGGCAGAAATTTCCTGGGATTTTCCTCCACCGCTCAACGGATTAGCAAACGGCTGGATTACGACATCCGTCTGTTTCGGGAGTGGGATGACACCAACAATCTGTTGGAGGATAACGCCCCGCTTACCGGCGCAGAACAAAGTGCGCTTCGCACTGCCGGTGATGATCCCCTGAAAGCCGTGGTCAGCGGTGCCCGGCAGGTGGAACCGGGTGCCGGCACTTACGTGAAAGCCGATACCCTTCTCAGCGACGGCAACAGCTATTCTTTCTTCCGGTTTGTGGGTAAAGGGCAGGGAAATTACCTGGTACGGTTTACCGGGGTGGGCAGGGGAAAGGGAGATTACCTTCGCCAACGGCTGGGCGTGTTTCGTTACGTGGGTCCCGGAAAAGGAGAGTATCTTCCGGTGAAATTGGTACCCCTGGCCGGCGATAAGCGTTTTGTCGATATGGGGTTGGGATTGCAGGTGCTGCGCAATTGGCATATCAAGGGTGAGGCTGCCGTTAGCGAGTCGGACCGGAACGTGTTTTCTCCGGTCGATGATAATGATAACCAGGGAGTGGCGGTGCAGTTCTCTTCCGCTTTGATAGACAGCGCACTTCGAATCGGTGGGATGAATATTGGCAGGGTGAACCTGACCGGGAGATGGACCCGCCAGGATTCGGCTTTTGCCCCGCTGGATCGCCCCTTGCAACCGGAATACGCCTATAAGTGGAACTTTGCCCAACAAAATTTGACCAATGAAGAAAACGCCCTGGAAGCAAATCTATTGTATGATCCCGCCAAATTTCTCCGGTTTAGCGGAAATTGGGGCTCCCTAAAAAAAGGCAATGGGATTTCTTCCCAACGCCAGGTAGCTCAACTTCAGCTTGCCCGAACAGTCCTACCCAATGTTTCCCTGCGCTATGAGAATGTTGACAGCCGAACCACATTGACCCGCAGTGATTGGACGCGCCGCAATATAGGCATCGCCCGCACCATCTGGAAATTGACCCCGCGCTATGAATACAAAACTGAGGATCGAGCGGTGGAATCTTTCTTGCGCAATCAATTAACCGGATTCGTGTTCACCGAAAATCATGTCGGGCTGGATATGCACCATTTCCTGGGAGTGGATTGGAAGATGGATTTGCAGTTTCGCCAGGATTATTTGTACAATCCCCGGCAATTTCATCAAAAATTAAAGCAAGCGTTTTCCAGAACGTATCTGTTGGGTGGGGAGTTGCTGCCGGAAGGCACGCTCCGGGGCAGGTTCTCTTTCGCCTTCCGGAAGAAAGATTACAGCCGCTTCTTTGAACAACTTCCGGCAGACAGCGTGCCCATCTATCAACCCGATGCTCAATTTCAGGATACCACCTGGCGGGACCGGCAAAGCAATTTAGCCAACCTGGAATTGAGCTACCGCAACAAAAGCGGGGTGATTAACAGCCGCTGGGATTATAAAGTGTCCAGTGAGTTGCAAGCCCTGCGGGAAAAGGTCTACCTCAATGTGGGGGAAAACCGCGGTAATTTCCGCTTTGATTCCACCTTAAACGAGTATGTGCCGGACCCTTTGGGGAATTTTATCCTGGTTCTCCTGCAAACCGGCGATTTTCAGAGCGTCACCAACCTGGAGAGTGGGTGGCAGTTTCAATACCGACCCCGCAGTTCCCGGGAAAAGGCGGGTTTCTGGAAAGCCCTGGCAAATAAAATCTCCAACCTCACTTACATCAAAATTGAGGAAGAAAGCCGTTTGAACGATATCAAGGATATTTATTTGCTGAATCTGAGTAAATTTCACAATGTGAACACCTCATTGCGCAGCGTGTATACCATCAACGAAGACTTGTATTACAATGAACGCAATCCGGAATGGGGGATTTTGCTGCGCAGCCGCTACCGGGATATTCTATCCAACCAGTTTCTGGATGCCGAAAACAATGAAAGCCGAATCATCTGGGAACGTTTTTTTCAGGCGCGCAAGCGGTTCCTGGGGCGCAAAATCAACCTCACCGGGGAGTATAAAAACACCCTCAACAAGCGCTGGGTGGCGGCATCACCATCCCGGAATCAAAACATTATGAGCCAGGTTATTAGCAGCGGGGTTACTTTTCGCCCGAACTTTCGCTGGCAATTTCAGTTAGATGTGGAGCGAGGGATTGAAAAGGATCGCAACAGCAACAGTTTGCTTCAGGTGAACTTTTGGGATGTCAAACCGGAAATCGTCTATGCCTTGCGGGGGAAAGCCCGTGCTACTGCCAATCTCAGTTATCTCCAGGTTCGGGAAGTGAACAATCCCTTTCAGCGCCCCATCCCGTTTGACATGGGGAAGGGCAAGAAGCCGGGAAATTCCTGGCAATGGAATGTGCGCTTTGAATATTTTATCAGCGGTAACATCACCATTAATGCGACTTATAACGGGCGAAAGGATGCCGGTACCCTGCGCACCATCCACCTGGGCAAAGCCGAGGTGCGGGCGTTTTTTTAAGAGAAATCCAACTTCGCCAATCGTAAATCGGAAATCGCCCATCGAAAATCCAGTGTTTGATTGGCGACCTGCGATTGACGTTTGACGATTTGCGAAAGATTCGATACAATGATGACACTGTTTACACGACATAACCACTGGCAAATTTTACTCACCCTGGGCTTTTTTTGGGTAACCGCACTTCAGGCGCAGCCCGCCCGGAAGCCATCGTTGCCTATTTTCCTGGAGCAACTGGATATTACCGCCGGCAAAAAGGTTAAACTGCCGGTAAAGCAGCTCCGTCAGCAATACCGGCACCGGGTATGGACGCCGGACCTTCAGACGGAAATCCGGGAGAAGATTCTTACCGAACTCCGCCACCGGGGTTTTTACTTTGCCGCCGTCAACGTCGGGAAGCGGCAGGTGGATTCACTGGCGCGAACCGCCGATATCGAATTTACCGTGAAACCCGGAAATCCCCTCTATCTGAATTCCGTAACCGTAGGCAACCTGGATTCCCTGAATGGCGAAATTCGTGACAGGCTGAGTGAACGCCTTTCCCAATTTTCACATCAACTTTATACCGAAGAACTCTCCCGGGAAATTTTTAAGAGGATCGTTAATGTATTTGAAAATAACGGATTTCCGCTGGCTCGGGTTAACACCGACAGATTTGAGTTTAGGGAGGGCAAGAAAAATCGTTGGCTGTTGGACCTGACCCTTCGGGCATTTCCAGGGGATTCCGTGGGCATTGCCTACCTCCGCTTCCCCGGGCAGCAGAGCAATCTAACCCCATATCTCACTCGCACCCTTCATTTTCACCCCGGGCAGCGCTATGAGGAGCAGCGAATCACCAAATACGTGCAAATTCTCCGCCGTCAGGAATTTATCAAAACCGTGCAAACGCCCCAATTGGCAAAGGATAAAAAAGGTCATTTTTTCCTCAACATTCCCTTCGAGGAAGCTCCTTCTACTTCACTGGATGGCATTATCGGTTACATCCCGCCGCCGGCAAACGATCCCAAAGCGAAAGGATATTTCACCGGATTGATTAACATCGGGGTGCGAAATCTGTTCGGCGGGGGGCGTAAGTTTCAGGTGTACTGGCAAAAGCAGGATCGCTTCTCCGATGAGTTCCGACTGGCGTACCGGGAGCCGTTTGTGCTGGGGCTGCCTTTCCATGCCGGGGTCGGGTTGAATCGCCTGGTGCGGGATACCACGTTCATCGAGTGGAAATACCGGTTGGATATTGACCTTCCCCTGACGGATGTATTAAACGCTTTTGTTCGCCTGACCAGCCGTTCGGTAACCCCGGATTCTTTAGCCAGCCGACAGTTGCGGCTGCCGCGAACCGGGGAATTCACCACCGAAACCGGCATTCGCTGGGATGTCCGCGACAATCCCAAAAATCCCCGGAAGGGAATGTCGCTGGAACTTGCATTTAGCCTGGGCAATCAGAAAAATAACGGTCCTTCCTATCTACTTAAGGAAGACTCCCTTCCCGGGGCTGTGACCATCAAACGGCTGCGCACTGATGTGGAGGTTTACCTGCCGACGTTTAAGCGGCAGTTGCTTGCCAATCATCTCCACTGGCAGGCGGTGGATAACAGCGTGGCAATTATCCGCAGCCCGGACCAAATCTGGTTTGGGGGCGCCAATTCGGTGCGCGGGTTTCGGGAGTCCCAGTTCTTCGGGCAGCAGGTGGTGTGGGTAAACACCGAATACCGGTTTCTCTTAGGACCGTTCGCCCGGTTTTTCCTGTTTACCGATAACGCCTACTTCAGCCGTGATTTTCCCGATAAAGTGAACCAATGGCTGACCAGTTACGGGTTGGGTTTGCGTTTCCCGGGACCGTTGGGCATTGTGCAGGTCGATTTTGGACTGGAAAAAGGCACTCCCTTCCGGGAGGGGAAGCTGCATTTTCGAGTGGTGAATGAATTTTGAGGGGGTAAGAGAGCGGAAATGAACTCTCAAGTACAGCGCAGAATCTTGCCCTGGGCGCGGTTCACAAAGAATAGCCACCCCCATGGCAGTTAATCTGTTAGATATCATACAGATGATAGGTGGCATTCTTGCATACTTTATCCTCCAGACAAATCCCGTTGCAATCTGAAGTTCACCGGGTAACGTTATTACATAAAGGTTCATTCATGAAAATCCCGCTTATCAGATTCTTTCGTCTTTTCTTTCCTTTCCTGGCACTACTTGCCATCTCCGGTTGTGGTAAAACGCCTTCGGATAGTGCCCCTGCGATGGTCAAAGAAAATAATGAGCGTATTTTTATCGTGGATCGGACCGGCAAGGAGTGGGACGTAACGCATGCGGTAAAAAAATACGGGATGAAAGCGGAAGACTTCCAATTCGGATTGGGACCGTTTTCTATCACCCCGTTAGACCACCCCCCGATGATCTCACCGGGAGACCCGGGTTACCCGGGCAGCCGGGAGAATTTTCTGGTCATCGGGGTGCGCTTAAACAATGACATTCGCGCCTATCCCATCGGAACCATGCTCTGTTTTGAAGTTGCCAATGAGACCATCGGGCAACAGGAAGTGGCGGTGGCTTACTGACCACTGGTCGAGCTAACGGCCGTGTATAGCCGGGAGATTGATGGTCAGGTGTTAACACTCAGTGCCAGCGGGTGGACTTACCGCAACACATTTGTGTTATACGATTATGAAACGGAAAGCTTGTGGTATCATCTCCAAGGTCAATACGGGCTTACTTGCATCAGCGGGGTCTATGCCGATCGTAAGCTGCCGGAATTCGAATCTCAGCGAGTGCGCTGGAATGAGTGGAACAGCCGCTTTAGTGGCACAAAAATATTAGACCCGGATGTGACTTGCGAATAAGGTAATTGTGCTCTTTTTGTTTCAATAAACATATAAAGAACAGCCCAGGCGCGCATGAAAATTTGCCTGGGCGAACAGTTTGTCATGAGACCAGGTGCTGCTTATTTCAGCAGCACCATTTTTTTGTTCTTTACGAAATCGTTGGCTTGAATCCGATAAATATACACACCGGTGGCAACCGGCACACCATTGTTATCGCGACCATCCCACAATACGGTCTTATACCCGGCGCTCTGCTTGACGTTCACCAAAGTGCGCACTTCCTGTCCAAGGATGTTGTAAACCTTCAACACCACGTCCGCTTTTTCCTTCAGCGCAAACTTGATGGTGGTGCTGGGGTTAAACGGGTTGGGATAGTTTTGATACAGGGTAAATTCGGTGGGCTGGGAGGGAGGGGGTGGTTCGACTGGAAGTATCGGATCTGGATCGTTGCCGACCCACTCATAAACGATTTGGTCGTCATTGTTGGTTATATAATCAAATTGAAATCCCACAGTAAGATTAATATTGATTTCATCGATCTTAATAAGAAGAGCCTGGGCATATACACTGTCATTTTGGGAAGGTGGGGGGGTGCCTGCTGCATCTTGGAAAAAAGCAAACGTTATTGTATCCCAATTAAAAGTTGGTTGTAAACTATAGCTTGGCCAATAATCATTACCATTTGCATGTTTAAAACCTAACTTTATTTTGTAGTACGGTTGAATAACCGCTCTATATGGGATTACAAGTCGTACATCACCCCCTATATCCGGCATGGCAAAATTTTTTTGGTATCTAAAAACGAAATTTTCGACGAAACTTCCCGTGTCATCCTTGACAATGGTGATCTCTATTCCCCGGATTGAGGCCCAGGGTCCATCCGTGTAGGGTGGAGACTCACTCATGGTGACTATGTCACCCTGAGAATGGTTTCCCCCAACTAGCGCCCATCCATAGGCTTCCGGAGGGTTGGGCTGAGCAGAAACGAGACTCGCAAAAAAGAATAAAACGAAAAAAATATATTTGGCTTTCTTCATGACTTGCCCCCCTTTTTAAGTTTTAAAGAAAAAGAATTTGTTTAACAAGCAATTAGCTGGAATCAGGAATAATGAATCTGGAATTATGGATGATTCCAATCAGGTGTCTGTTAAGCAAAGATCAAACTCCCTCTAACTCCCCCTTAATAAAGGGGGAGAGTTTACTTTGTCTTGCTGACCCTTATAAAAGGAGATAAAGTAAATCTAAACAAAAAATCCCTCAGATTTGAGGGATTTACAAATAAATTAAATTGTTCTTAACGGCAATAGCCAGGGCATTGTACATGCCCCTGCCTGGCGGAAATACCAGTAGGGTAATTTAGCTGAATCTTGTTTGAAATTCGCCATAATACTGCCCTTTAATGCTATCTGTTTAGCATAATAGAGTGTTTTTTTGATTTTGTCAAGCGATTGTACATTTAAGTATTTTTGAACTTTTGACGTTACGTAGTGATAAAAAGGGCGCATGACAAATTGCACAAATCAAAAAAGATAAGGGGAATCCTGCCCCAATGACGACGTCACCACGTTGTGGCGGGGTCACTTCGTGGCATTCG
>CAYYGL010000205.1:0-8586 GCA_964471235.1 uncultured Calditrichaceae bacterium | reverse complement strand
CAAGCATATCTCTTCACCGATAAAAAAAACAATCACGGTGGCAAATTCAAATCATGTGATTAGTGTGGACAATGATAAGGAATTTATTTTTCAGGAGATCGAGAAATTCATTAAACGCCGGATTAGCAGCGCCCCCGATTTATAAGAACAGATGCGGGACGTAAAAGTTCGGGGCGATCAGGTAGCATAAAATTTGACACAAAAACCGGTTTTACCGTTTTGGATTAGACATCCTTATCACCGCTCGACCGTGTTTTGGGGAGATGAAATTATTACCAGAATGCGAATCCGTTCCCTTATTGTTGTGACCAGAGGGATTATTCAACGGGCACTGCGTCATCTCCCATTAAAAAAGGAATCCCAACTTATAAAAAATACTTGTGGTTACATTTTTATTTTGAGAAAGCGATTGACATTTTCATGTTATTTTATTAAACTTTTCCGTTTTATTGCGAATCAATACCCGATAGTGCTGTAATTGAGAATGAGTTGAAACACCAATACATTGGAGGAGTCTATGGCGGCGAAAGGCAAGGGTTCGCTAATCCTGAAAATTCTGATCGTTATTTTAGCCGTTGCTTTGTGGGAAACTATCACAATTCCCAATAAACTCTGGACCGAAGAAAAACGAATGACAACGGAAGGTAGAAAAAATTTAGAGGCGGTCTACGAAGCGGAACGGTTTTACAATTCCCAAACAAAAGAATATATCCCTTCCGATTCTCTGGAGAAATTGGTCGTTTTTATTGAAAATGATAGTTCCCTCCAGAAGAAACAGCGTATCGGTGAGTTGACCAATGTGCTTTACAACAGTATTAACCGGATTTTAGAAATTCCGGCATTGAGTGCTGTGCTACCCCTTTCCCAATCGGTAGATGAAATTAACGGTGATTTAAGTTTCAATACGCGCTATTTTAAGAAATATGAGCAATTGATGGTTCAGAAAGATGAAATTAGCCGGGATTTAGTGAAATTTGATGTCAGTACGGAATTCCCGAATTTTAACAAAGTAAAAACCTATGTGGATTCGTTAGATGATTTGAGAGACCGAATTAACGAGGTGAGCCTGCAGAATTCGGCGTTACTTGCCCAACGATATGTAGACTCCCTGGAATACTTTCTGCCCAGGGTGGAAACCAATGCTGCGAATGAATTCTGGAAATCCGAATATAAAAAGATTTTTAGTTTTATTAATGAGATTAAGAAAACCGATTTGGTGAAAGTAACCAGTGTTGCGGATCGATTGAAAAAATTTATCGATCGGATTAATACCTCCATGAAGGCTTTTCTTAAGGTCGATATCAATCAAAACATTACGCTACTGAACCATCAAAAGAATGCCCTGAGTGGGATTTACAATGATTTTATCACTCACGACCACTTTTTGTTAACTCAGCAGAATGGCATTCTTCAGTTAAGCGATGTCGATTCGATCCTGGTAACCTTTAGCGAGAAGAATTTTACCTGTCCGGATACCTTTGACGGCATAAAGCGATACATTGTCAGTTATCAACCGGGCAAAGCCACCCTGGTGGTGGAATGTCCCAATCTGTTGGATTCCTTTCAAAAACAATTGCTTGAAGCAACAACCCCGCTAAGCGGTCTTGGTTACCTCAATTATATGAATAAAATCCAGGGAGTATTGGACAGCACCATAGCTGTGATGACTTATGCAAAAGACCGCTATCGCTTAGCCCGGGCAGACAAAACCGGAGAAATTATTCTGAACATGAAAGAGTTGATAGCAGAAATGAAAGCACTCGATAATGTTTTCTTTTATCGGTATACAAAGAAACTGGTTAACTTTGTTGACACTGTTAAGACCGAGAAAAAACTTTCGGTGTTAAAACCGATAATTGAAGATGTTTTGAATCCGATGGATACTCTGGCAACCCGCATCGAAACAGGCAATATTGCCGATCTGGAACAACGGTTAACCTATTTTGGCAATAAAATTCAAGCGTTAGATTCACTGATTGCACTACGGGTGCGACGACGCCACGTACCCCCTTTCTACCCCACCTATCAACAAGTTCTGGATCTGACCCGGGAAATGAAAACGACATTTCGCCCGGAGGAGGCGCAGCAATTGCGTTCGTCTAAAACCACCGTCGAGAAAGCCCTGCTGGAAACCCTGGAGGGGTATAAAGAACGAGTCTATGGCGTATTTTTTAAGAAACACATCAACCATGGGTATATAAGCGGCGGCACCAAAAGTTGGGAGGAGTCTAAATAAACGCTATTATGGCTGAAACAATCAATAGCATTGCTTTTCAAGACAATCATATTAGTTGGGTTCAGGTTGAGCTTACCGGGGGACAAAGTCTTTTGATTAAAAGGGTAACGGACAGTCCCTTACCCTTTATCCTTAATTTTGATAATATTCAAAAAAAGACAACTGCGCTTCAAATCGCCAATCAATTAAAGGGGATGGCAGAAGCTCATGAATTGTCTTCGGAAAATGTCCGATTTTTGATTTCCACGAAATTCGGTTTTATTAGAAAAGTTCTGGTTGATCATTCCATACCCGAATCGCAATACCTGCCATTGGTTAAAAACGAACTAAACTATGTTTTCACTTCTCCGGTTGATGATTTTAGCGTCTACATGACCGATTATGTGCGCGACGTGAACGAACTGAAAGAGATTTTAGGGGTTGCCATTCGCAAACAGGTGTTCGGAGTGATACGCGATATTGCCCTCGAAGCCGGGTTTAACCTAACTGCGATTAATCTGAATTGCTTTTCGATTGATGAGCTATTCCGTCGTTTCTTTCCCAATATTATCGGGCAAACTTTATTAATTAATTTTACCGACCGGGGGTTTGAGTTAATTATATCCGATGAGAAAAACTTTTTAAATTATTTCTATAAACCCTATTCAAAATCTCTACAAAGTATTGAGCAACTGAGCAGCACAGAGATAATTGAAGTGTTTTTAAAAGTTCTGGAGGAGCTTCAATCGACGGATTTTCGCAATTCACCTCAATACTCGATTTCCCAGATTTTTTTATTCGGCAACAATTTCAATCCGGAGTTGTTGAATCTTTTACGAGAACGATGTGAATTGCCATTGCGTATTTTAAACCCTATGGAATCTGCTGAATGGCAAATCATTTCGGATGATCCCCGGTTCGAATCTCCGGTAGCCCATCGCTTTGTAGAATCTTTGTCCAATGTGTTTTAAGGAATTTAGTACAAATAACATTCACAAAAATCCTGTTCAAAACGACTTCTAGTTCCCGGGCAAGTTTTTCCGCCGGGGATTCGGCTTTATAAAGCGGAATAAAAAAACGTGAGCACTGTCGGACTATATGCGTAACTTCTTTCTTAACTTTATTCATCAATGAAAATCCGGTAGGGAAACATTATGGTTAAAATTAACTTGTTGGACACTCCGGAAGATGAGCCGTCCTTCCGGAAGCAAAAGTCGGAAACTCCCCCGGTAGAGACGCCGAAGTCTGAGATGGATTTTTCCTTTTTGCAACCGGAAGAAACCACCCCGCCGCCGGAACCGCAGATAGCGCCTGCCGAGCCGGCAACCTTTCCCCGGCAGAGCACCGAAGAAGATGTCCTGTTTGCTCCCCCCGGAACCACCGACGAAAAAACTGAAGATACTTTTACCTACGAATCGGGCTCGAAAAAAAAGCTTTTTATTATATTAGGTGTCATCGTGGTACTGCTGTTGGTAGCGTTGTTTGTCATCCTCTGGATGGGTCCCGAGCCAGAATCCCCATCTACTGTCACTCCCCCGGTTAAATCCGGTGGACCCCCCGGCGCCGGGCAACCGGGAACTTCCCCAACTGCTCAGACATCCCAGAATCGGGTATCCCCCATGTTGCAAAGGGTATATGCCCAAAACAACGGAGAGAATCAATTCTATCTGAATTACGCTACCAACCTGTTGGGAATCTCCACTGCCCGGGCAGGGCTTTCCATGGTGGTTATTGCCCCCGGAGCAATTTATGTTAGTGTTCTGGCGGATAGTCGGGATGACATTGCCCGGTTTCGGCAGGCAGCAAAAGATAAATTACCCGGGATGCAATTGCAAATCCAGAATATCTCTCCCCGTATCGTTCAAGACCAACAAAAATTAATGGCGGATTTTTTTATTCCCCTTTCCGGTTCTGCAACGCCTAAACCGCCAGGCAATACAGTGGAACCGCTTTCAGAAGGAGCCGTACTCTCCACTCTCCGCGCCCAGGCGCATTCCACCCGGCTGCGGGTTGTCCGACTTAAACAGGGACAAAAACATCGCACGGGTGTTTTGAATATTATCCCGTGTTATATGACGGTATCCGGCAGCAAATCCGCCATAATAAAATTTCTAACGGAACTTACCCGAAAATATCCAGCCATTCAACTTACCAAGGTTTCTATTTTCCCTTCCGGCACCGGTGTCATCCATCAGGGAAACGTAAAAGCCCGTATTGAAATGAATGTAACCACACCCACGGATAATTAGGTATCTCTATGCGCATTATTTCCGGAAAGTATAAAGGACGCCAACTTGTCTCTGCCAAAGATCAATCCATTCGTCCGACTACCGATAAGATCAAAGAGTATATATTTCAATTGTTAGATGATTTTGTGCTGAACGCCAACGTTCTGGATTTATTTGCCGGTTCCGGCAGCCTGGGCTTGGAAGCCCTCAGCCGCGGTGCCGAACACGTAACCTTTGTGGATAACTCCCAGGCATCTTTGCGGGTACTGCGCCGTAACATCGGACGGATTAAAGTGGAAGACCCGTTCTCGGTCATCAAAAAGGATGTGCTCACCTTTCTGCGAAAAAATAAGCAACCCTTTGACCTGATCTTTGCCGACCCGCCTTTTCAGTGGGATGAATTTGACAAATTATTACCTTTAATCTTCAAGGCGGAAAATTTAACCGAGTACGGTTTGTTGGTTCTGGAAAGTGAGAAAACCCACGAAATTCAATGGGATGGGGAATTATACGAGAAATTGCGCCAGAAAAAATTTGATCGCAGCCTGATTACTTTCTTTTGCCGGAAAGGGGCCGTATGAAAACCGCAATTTACCCCGGAACGTTTGATCCCATTACCTACGGGCATCTGGACATTATCGAACGCGCCTCCCGCCTGTTCGATAAGATCATTGTAACCGTTGCTAAAAATCCGGCAAAAACGCCCCTGTTTACCACCCGGGAACGGGTGTTTCTAATTGAACAAGCTATTGCCGACCTGGAAACGGAAAATACGGTGGAAGTGGATACCTTTACCGGATTGATTGTCGATTTTGCCCAACAGAAAAAAGCCATTGCAATCATCCGCGGTTTACGCGCCGTAACAGACTTTGAATACGAATTGCAAATGGCATTGGTGAATCGTCGGCTTGCTTCCGGAATTTCCACCGTATTTCTCATGCCCCACGAGAAATACACCTACCTGAATTCAACCATCGTTAAAGAAGTCGCATCCTTTGGGGGAGATATATCCAATTTTGTTCCGACCGTGGTACAAATGAAACTCGAACAGAAATATTCCAGGTGAGTGACATAACGACAGGAGTCAGAAACTCTCACTGAACATGCTCAAATTTGGAAAGTCAATCCGCATCGTTCCGTTGTTATCATCCCCGAATATTTTATCCTGTAGCATTCCCGTGGCTGCCGCATCTAACCCACAGTAAAGTTAACTTTGCAATTGTTTGGGCTAAAAAAAATGTTAAATTTCGTGTCCAATGTATCGATGGATACTAAGGGAGTGAATCGATGACCTTAATCCCTGGTGAACAGATACCTGGAAATGACCAGCTTTCTCGATACATGGGGATGGATTAACGTGGAGGTAACTGGTTATGCCGACGTATGAATATCGTTGTAAAGAATGCGGTCATCAATTTGAAGAATTTCAGAATATCACCGCGGAACCCATAACGGAATGCCCGGCTTGCCATGGCAAAGTAGAGCGATTGATTAGCGGTGGCACCGGTTTGATATTCAAAGGCTCCGGATTCTACATTACGGATTACCAGCGCCATTCCAACGGATCATCTTCTAACGGAAAAACCACCCAAAAAACGACTTCCGGACAAAAGTCATCGGATTCAGCGGATAAAAAATCGTAAGGATGCGCTTATCATTCAGGACGGAATATTTTAAGAAAAGGAGAAGTTTATGTACAAACACATTCAAGTGCCCGATTGGGGACAGCCGATTACAATGAAAGATGGTCAATACGTAGTTCCCGATCAACCCATCATTCCCTTTATTGAAGGTGACGGTATTGGTCCTGATATCTGGCGGGCTTCCAAAACAGTATTTGATGCTGCCGTAGAAAAGGCTTATGGCGGCAAACGCAAAGTCGCCTGGATGGAAATTTACGCCGGAGAGAAAGCCCACGCCATCTATAATCAATGGCTGCCGGAGGAGACGATTGAAGCCATCCGACAGCACTATATTGCCATCAAAGGACCGTTAACCACACCCATTGGCGGCGGATTTCGCAGTTTGAACGTTGCCATACGCCAGATTTTGAACCTTTATGCCTGTATTCGCCCGGTAAAGTATTATAAAGGCGTTCCCAGCCCGGTACGTTTCCCGGAACGGATGAATGTGATCGTCTTTCGGGAAAATACCGAGGATGTTTATGCCGGGATCGAATACAAAAAAGGCACCCCGGAAGCGAAACGTCTAATTGATTTTTTAAATAACGAATTGGGAGCCAATATTGCTCTGGATTCCGGTGTTGGCATTAAGCCGATCAGCGAAACCGCCAGCAAACAACTGGTGCGGAAAGCCATTCAATATATGATGAAACAGGATCGGGAAAGCATTACCCTGATGCACAAAGGCAATATCATGAAGTTTACCGAAGGTGCTTTTAAAGATTGGGGTTACGAAGTAGCAAAGGAAGAGTTTGGTGATTACCTGATCACCGAAGAAGACCTGTGGAGTAAATTTGACGGAAAAGTTCCGGAAGGCAAGAAGGTTATCAAAGACCGGATTGCCGACAATATGCTACAGCAGGTGTTGACCCGTACCAATGAATATGACATCATTGCCACTCCCAATTTAAACGGCGATTACATCAGCGATGCCTGTGCTGCCCAGGTGGGCGGACTGGGCATGGCACCCGGGGCAAACATCGGGGATGAGCAGGGGGTATTCGAAGCCACCCACGGCACGGCACCCAAATATGCCGGGATGGATAAGGTGAATCCCAGTTCCCTGATTCTCTCCGGTGTGTTGATGTTCCAGTATATGAATTGGACCGAAGTCGGCGATATTATCGAAGCCGCCCTGGAAAAAGCCATCCAGCAAAAGCGGGTCACTTACGACCTGGCTCGTCAAATGGAAGGCAACGTGAAGCCATTGAAGACCTCCGAATTTGCCCGGGCAATCGTCGACAACTTTTGATAGAAAACCTGACAACAGGGGCTGCTGAGGAAAATGGTCCTCCCGCCCCTGTTTTTTGAGTGGAGGGCGAGGGCGTAAAGTCCAATCTGTAAACCGTATCTGCTAATTTTTCCAATCCCATTTTTTAAACGACCAAGAATGAAATCTCATCGGCTTCAAAAAGAGTCTGTAGAACCGGCAGCACCTTATACTGTTTTGGCGAGTGTCTATGATCAAATGATGGCGCATGTGAACTACCGGCGCTGGGCTTCCTATGTTGCCTCAATCATGAAAAAAGAAGGGACCTGGCTGCAAGGGGATTTGCTGGACATTGGGTGCGGCACCGGGCGTTTCCTTGGCGAAATGTTCAACAAAAAACATCCCGGTTACGGATGTGACCCATCCCCGGCAATGTTATCGGTGGCAAAAAAACATCTACCGGCTAAAAAATTCTATCAATGTGGGCTTCCCGAATTGGAAAAAGTACCCAATGAGCGATTTTCCACCATCACCTGTCTGTACGATACCATGAACTATCTAATGGAGGAACAGGAATTCGTAAAAGCCCTGCTATCGGTTTACCGCAAGTTGCTGCCCGGCGGAATTTTTATTTTTGACCTGGTTAGTGAAGCCCATTGTCAACTGCATTTCCAGAATTACCATGACAGCGAAGTGTTGAACGATGATTATGCTTACCAGCGGGAAACTTATTACGATTCCCAAAAAAAAATCCAGTTTAATTGGGTGCGCATCTATTCTCCGGAAGGCATTTTCGAAGAAGAGCATCAACAACGGATTTACGATTTTTCGCAAGTACAACGAAACATCGCCCGCTATACGGCTTTTTCATTGGTGCATATCTATAGCGATTTCTCATTCGATAAAGCCAACCGGAACAGTGGTCGCGCCCATTTTGTATTGAAGAAAAAACCGACAAATGAGCCGGTTTCTGAACCACCGCTACGGATTTGATCAATGGCAGCTTCACCCGGATTAGCAACCCGGTTTCCTAAATATCGGAACGTTCCTATACCTGTCGTACTGATTGAATATGATAGAATTATACAACGTGAGCGTCACATTAAATAAACGCCCCATTTTGGAGAACATCAGCCTGAAGATTCATAAAGGCGAATTTGTTTATCTAATCGGTAAAACCGGTGCCGGAAAAACCACCCTGTTGCGTTTAATCTATATGGATTTATTCCCCACCAAAGGTAATGTCATAGT
>CAYYGL010000204.1:0-8594 GCA_964471235.1 uncultured Calditrichaceae bacterium | reverse complement strand
AACATTGAACTTCGCAAATCGTACCGCGTCAATCGCCAATCTGATATCCCGGTTCCACGAGCATGATTTTGAATGGCGATTTCCTCATCAAGGCAGGCGATTTCCGATCAACGATACCCGATATCCGATCGGCGAAGGGGGAGGCACATAAACAACATCTTCCATCTCTGAACCGTGGGGTTTACCCCTCGGCGGGGATAAGGGTAGGCTGATAGGCTGATAGACTGTGGGCTGTTAGGCTGAAACAAAAAGTCCCAACTTACAAACTTTCTAACTTACAAACTTTCTAACTTGCAAACTTCCCAACTTGCAAACTTCCCAACTTCTCCCTTGCTTCATCCCCGACCCGGTATTACAATTTGAGGCGTCTCTTTGAAAGCCGGATGGAGTTGAACACGTCAACATCGGGAAGATAAATATGCCGTTTCAAATCGGGCGGGAGTTTGCCATAGAACTGGATAAAATCGATGCGCTTGCCAGCTACCGGGAACGTTTTTCTATCCCCCTTAAAAAAGATGGGGCACCGGTAATTTATTTGTGTGGAAATTCCCTGGGCTTGCAGCCCCGTCATGCCGCGGATTATGTACAACAGGAGCTGGAGGATTGGGCAAGGTTAGGCGTGGAGGGGCATTTTCATGCCCGGCATCCCTGGATGCCCTACCATGAACTGCTTTCCGAACAAACCGCCCGCCTGGTAGGCGCCCTGCCCACCGAGGTGGTAAACATGAACACCCTGACCGTAAACCTCCACCTGATGATGGTCTCTTTTTATCATCCCACCCCGCAACGGTTTAAAATCGCCATCGAAGCCCATGCCTTCCCCTCGGATCGCTATGCCGTCGCTTCCCAGGTGCGCTTTCATGGGTATGACCCGGCGGAAGCGATTGTTGAATTTCCCCTGCGGGACGGGGAAGTCATCCATCACACCGAAGACATTGAAGCGTTTTTAGAGCAGGAAGGCGATTCTATAGCCCTGGTGCTCCCGGGCGGGGTGAACTATTACACCGGGCAGGTATTTAATATGGAGCGCATCACCCGAAAAGCGCGGGAGAAAGGCTGCCGGGTGGGCTACGACCTGGCGCACGGCGCCGGTAACATTGAATTGCAGTTGCACGACTGGGAGGTGGATTTTGCCGTCTGGTGCACGTACAAATACCTGAATGCCGGACCGGGTGGCATTGCCGGCTGTTTTGTGCATGAGAAACATCACCGGTCCCCGGACCTGCCCCGTTTTGCCGGCTGGTGGGGGCATGACAAGCAAACCCGCTTTCGGATGCCCGACCGGTTTTCTCCCATTCCCACCGCAGAGGGCTGGCAGTTAAGCAATCCCCCGATTTTGCCCCTGGCAGCGCTCCGGGCATCATTGGAAATTTTTGATGAAGCAGGGATGACAGCGCTCCGGCAAAAAAGTGTGCGGCTAACCGGTTACCTGGAGTTTCTGTTAAAGCAACTCTCATCCGAAGGGGTGCGAATCTTAACACCGAAACAGACCGAAGCCCGCGGGTGCCAGCTTTCCATCGTGGTGGAGCAGCATGGAAAAACGGTATACGAGCGTTTAACCGAAGCGGGGGTGGTGTGTGATTGGCGGGAGCCGGATGTGATACGGGTGGCGCCGGTGCCGCTGTATAATTCGTTTACGGATGTGTATCATTTCGTTGAAATTTTTAGAGAAGCACTGCAATCGGTAAAGTAAACTTCCAGAGTGTGGAATGGGTGGTCCGTTGGGCACGGGGAAACGGAACACGGGCACATTTGTATCGGACGCCCAAATCCTTACAATACCAGAGAAAAAGAGAGAGCGTTAGAATGGCATCGGAAAAGGTAACCATCATCGGCGCCGGGTTAGCCGGTTCCCTGCTGGCAATTTACCTGGCAAAAAAGGGTTTCCGGGTGGATGTGTATGAGCGTCGCCCGGACATGCGCAAGGAGAGCATCAGTGCCGGTCGTTCTATCAACCTGGCGTTGTCGACTCGCGGAATTCACGCGCTGAAAGAAGTCGGGCTGGCAGATGCGGTGTTGAAAAATGCCATCCCCATGAAAGGGAGAATGATCCATTCCCGGGAGGGCGAGCTGGCGTTTCAACCGTACGGCACCAAACCGCATGAGGTGATCAATTCCGTTTCCCGGGGGGGATTAAACAAGGTGCTCATGGACACTGCCGAAGAGTTTTCCAATGTGTCCCTTTATTTTTATCAACGCTGCCTGGACGTGGATTTTGACCACGGGGATGTGCTGCTGTATGATGAGAAGCACCGGGAAGAAAAGAGGATTCATGCCGAGATATTGATCGGCTGTGACGGCGCCGGTTCGGCGGTTCGGCTGGCAATGCAGAAGCGCGGTCGGTTTAACCTCCAGCAGGCTTTTCTGGAACATGGGTACAAAGAACTCACCATTCCACCCGGTGATGACGGGGATTACCGGATGGACCCCAATGCGCTCCACATCTGGCCCCGGGAGACGTTTATGCTAATTGCCCTGCCCAATCCCGACCGCAGTTTCACCTGCACCCTGTTTTACCCGTTTGAAGGAAAACACAGTTTCGCCGCCCTGAACACCCCGTTGAAACTGTCGCGATTTTTTCACCGGGAGTTCCCGGATGCCCTCCCGCTGATGCCCACCCTGGAGGAAGATTTCTTCCGCAATCCCACCGGCAGCCTGGTCACCATCAAATGCTTTCCCTGGCAGGTAAACGGAAAAGCGCTCCTGTTGGGCGATGCCGCACACGCCATTGTGCCCTTCTATGGGCAGGGAATGAATTGTGCGTTTGAAGACTGCACCGTTTTAAAACAGGTAATAGAAAAGCACGGGACGGATTGGGAAACTGTGTTTGCGGAATACCAGAAGAACCGAAAACCGGATACCGATGCCATTGCCGATTTGGCGCTGGATAATTTTATTGAAATGCGGGATAAAGTGGCGGACCCGGTGTTTCAGATGAAAAAGAAAATTGAACTGTTATTGGAACAGAGCTATCCCGGGAAATTTTATTCCAGGTACAGCATGGTCACCTTCCATCGCACACCGTATTCCGTTGCAAAAGAAAAGGGAGAAGCCCAGGACCGCGCTTTGATGGAAATTGCCCGGGGGCTCCAGGATTCCAATCAGTTGGATGCCGCTGAGATTTTTAAGCAGTTACAGCAAGCGCTGGGGGAAGGGAAATGATTATCGTTGCTTTCGATATGTTTCGTGTGAACGGTGGGATAAGGTTATACGTGAAGCGTGAAGAATAACGAGTAATGAGGAACAAGTGATGAATTTCGAATAGGGGAATCTGCCATTATCATCCGTTATGATTCATCTACCCATCTCCCCTCTCCCTTATACTTAATCCCCACTTCCCAGTTCTCCCAGCACCTCCAACGCATTTTTGAATGCTGCCCCGCTGGCGGTATTGTTAAAGATACACCAGACCGGGGCGGATGACGCCGCTTCAATCAGTTTGGTTCTCAGGGTGGCTAAAAATTGAGCATCGTATTCGGAGTAATACATTTTCGGTGAGCCGTGAAGGCGGTAGTACACCGGTGCGGAAAATCCGCCGGGATGAGCCGCTGCCGGATGGGGCGGCGGATCAACCGCTGCCCGGCTGATTTGGAACTCTTGCAGGAGATTCTCCCCTGCCGCCGTAAACCAGGACGCATGTCGCGGTTCGCAAACCACTTCCCCGGAAAAGTGCCTGCGCAGTTTGTGGAAAAATGCGGCTACCGGTTCAAGGTCCAGGGAGAGGGAAGGCGGCAGTTGGAGCAGCAGGGGACCGGATTTGCTGCCCAGCCCGCTGACTTCCCCCAGAAACTGTTGCAGGAGAGCAGAGCACTCGCGCAGCTTGCGCCGATGGGTGATTTCCCGGGGGACTTTTACCGCGAACCGAAAAGGCTCCGGCACGGATGCCGCCCAGCGGGCATACGTTTCCGGTTTATGAGACCGGTAAAACGAGGAGTTGATCTCCACCGCATTCAGGCGGGCGGCGTATCGTTCCAGGTGGGTTCCTTTCTCCGGAAATTGGTCCCGATACTGCCGGGGAATTGACCAGCCGGCACAACCGATGTAAATTCGGGATGACATTTCGGTAATACCCTCGTCTGCTGTATGCTCGTTGCCCCGGGATGAACCCCGGGGCGGAAATATGGAAGGATGCTGAAAGCATCCTGCAGGGCAATAAATCAGTTCGGAGCGGTTCGAAAATATATTTTTTTTACCCCCAATTTTTGTAATCGGGTGATCATTTTAAGAACATTTTCCATCGATGCGGATTGATCAACATTCATGACAACAAAATCCTTGCCTCTGTTAGTTAGTTTGCGTTGTAAAAAGTCTGTTAACCGGGTAAAATCTTCAGATGTTTTGGTTCGAAAAAACCGTTCATTTATCCCGATATGCCCATCACTGTCAATCCAGATGTTCAGATGGTATTTTTTGCCCAAAATCCTTTCGGCAGTGTAACAGGTGGGATATGTTAGTTTAAGCACCTCACCTTTGTTTGCAGGGCCCAATATGAAGAGACCGATCTCCCCTATTTTGACGGCAAATGTTAAAAAAATGAAAAACCACATCGCGTAAGCGACTTTCCAGAACTCTTCAAGTGTAAATCTTCTCTGCCGCCAGTGGCGATTGGCGGAGGATAATCCGCTTAATTTGCTCCGCCTTACTTGAGAGAGGTTTTTGGGGAGATAATACCACATGTTATTTCATCCTATCAACAATGTAAACAAATAAATGAGCCGATTGCTCTTCCAGGCGCCCGGCTTTCCACTCCGCTGAGAAATGCCCCAAAACGGATTCAATCCCTTGTGGCAAAGCCTTGCCTTTGGCACTAAAATCGAGAAATCGTTTTACATTAATTCTACTTTTCATTTAGGTGGGGGGAATGCTCAAAAATAAAAAGGGTATTCCACCCCCGACACACACCTCCTTTCGGTTTAATTGATCCACTTAAAGGAAATGTAACTACTCAGGTTGTTATATCGCAACGAACAGATGTTTATCTCTTTCACGTTGCGGCCGCCGTCGCGTTTCCGCTGGGATCATTGCGGTAACGAAAAAGTTTTGATGACAAAAACAGGTTTCTACAGGAACTCTTTCTTATTTACGTCCTAAATGGCTACTACCTGAGTCGTTACAAGGGAATTTAACCAAAGGAAATTTTTTTTGAAAATTTTTTTCCAGCATGGGGAATCTATGACCTTCCGACTTTGGAAAAAAAATCTTGCAAGATATAAATTTCAATAATTATATTTTGAATTATATTGACGTATTACGGACGTGCCATTAATAGATAAGCTGAAGATGAAAAGGTTATACAAAATAGATGCAGTTGCATACTATTGTAAAATCCTATCATTTTTTCGAGCACACTTGTAATTCCACCTCTTTAAGGGCATGTCCTGCCAGTACCAATGAAAAAACTGATTATCGACTACCACCTGTGATTTGCATACCGGGAGAATCGTCGGTAAAGACGGAGGGGTAAGCTTTTGTTTCTATATTTTTCACCACCCACAAGTAGTCGCTTTGCGAAGAGGCGCAGAGAACGCAGCGGCTACAGAAAAACAATAGATTACCACTCCTTATCGTAACGCTTAAGTAAGTTTGAGTGCCCGGTGATAGTAATTCGATAAATTTAAGAACAACAACTCTGCGATTGCCGCGTCTCTGCGGTTTATCCCATAGGTATCACGTTGTGATGAATTTATCAGGTTAACAAATGGCGGCGAAGAAAAGAAGAAGAAAAAAATCCAAATTTGTTCCACCCAAACCTGTTTCATCCAAACCAGGAAATCGAACCATTCTTAATCATTTCCTGATAATGCTCTTCACCTTTCTGGGCATTTATCTTCTCATTGTAGGGGTTAATGGTTATAAATTTCTATGGACGCGCTATGTGTTTAGTAACCTGGAAGTTATCCGGAAGTATCCTTATTTATCCTATGATGAAAAGATGCGTATAAAACTGCATCGGGACTATGATTTTGTGATGTATGTGAAAAGGAATACACCTGATTCTGCTGTGATTGTTATGCCTCCTCTGAGCGTAAAGTCGATTTTCCGAAAAAACAACGGAGCTCGCAGCAAATTGTGGGATGAATATTTTTTATATCCCCGTAAACTGGTTTATGCGGATGAGAAGAATAATCCTCTTCTGGAGAAAGGGACGCATATTATGATTATGAACACTTGGGGTTATGATTATCTGGAAAAAAAATACGGAATCAAGTATACTCGTCGGGATCCTTATACCGTTTTACCCATAAAGGTGGAGAAACGCTGATGATTGCCGCATTGTTTGCCCTTGTCTATCTCTACCTATTAGGATATGCATTTTTAATTTTCATTCAGTTCAAGGATAATTTTCCGGTGAATTTTGCACTTGCCGGCTTGACTGGAATGGGACTGACTACCATTTTGATGTTTGTACTGGAGGTTATCGGTTTTGCGATTTCTCCCCTGAACATGATACTGGTCGGTATGCTCGTGATCGTATTATTCCTTTACAGGGATTTGCGCAGGAAAAATTTTTCCCACTGGCAGAATTATGTTAAGATTCGCCTGGATTGGCGAAATTGGAATTCCATGGAATTGAGTATAATGCTTGTGGTTGCTTTTCTATGGCTGGCCAGTTTTGTGAAGAATATGTACTGGCCCGTTCAGGCATACGACAGTGTAGCAGGTTACGACCTGATGGCAAAGGTGATAAGTGTTGAACAGACATTGAATGTTTCTTTACACCGGTTTAAGCTGGCCGGGGCACGGGGTATTTACCCACCTCAGATTGAAGGCATTTTCGCTTTTTTTTATTTAATGGGCTCCCCTTCTGCCAAAATTGTGAATAGCCTCTTTTTCCTCTCGTTAATCCTTCTGTTTTATAATATTTGTAAAAAGTGGACAACCGGAACGGCTGCTGCTTTTTTTACCCTGTTACTGGTGATGACACCCGAAATGTGGGCTCATGGTTCACTCTCTCTCACCAATTTACCTGCCGCCACATTTGGAGCCGGCGGTGTGCTTTTCCTTTATTTGTGGTGGAAGGAACAGCAAAGTGTCCATCTCGTTCTATCGGGTTTATGTCTCGGGTTGAACACATGGACACGTAGCGATGGTGTGGCTTTCAATTTGGCAGCAGCTATTGTGTTATTTTTTATCGTAATGCACAAAAGGCATTTTTTACCCTGGCTTTACCATAGTTTGTTGTCCTTTTTACCCTTTGTGCTCTGGCAAATTTATCTGAAAATTGCCATTCATGCCGAATCCACAGAAAGATTTAGACATGAATTATTCTGGGACCCTAAACTGTTAAACACTATTTTTAATTACCTGAAAGTTCTTTTTTTCAACACCAGCCTCTACGGAGTGGTGTTTTACATTTTTATTGCTCTGTTTCTGATTAATATCCGGTATTTCAAACAAAACTGGCCGTTGCTTCTTTATCTTTTTCTCAGTTTTATTTTTTATACCATCATTTATTACCAATTAAATCCCGAAGTCCAGGATTCCATTCACACAATGATGCGAACCTCCTACAAACGGGCTATTTTTTATTATATTCCCGTGGTACTACTTTATTCAGCCCTTTCTCCCCAGACACTCCGTTTTTTTAATTGGGTAGAAGTGAAATATCAAAGAGCTATATTGGGGAGGTCGTAATTATTATATGGTTCAGTATAAACCGATACAGGAAAAAGATGTTTTTTTAAGTGTCGTAATGCCGGTATATAACGAGATGAACACTCTGCCGGAAATTATCAGGAAAGTTCAGGAGGTTCCCATCCGCAAGGAAATTATTATTGTAGATGATCACTCCACCGATGGATCCAGGGAATTTTTACAGAACATAAATGCTGAAAATATTAAGGTGTTTTTTCACGATAAAAACCGGGGAAAGGGAGCCGCCCTGAACACCGGCTTTGCCCACTGTTCCGGGAATTTGATTGTGGTACAGGATGCCGACCTGGAATATAATCCTGAAGAGTATCAGAAACTGATTGATCCGGTGATACATCTGGGGGCGGATGTGGTCTATGGTTCGCGCTTTACAGGGGAGGGACCGCACCGGGTACACTATTTCTGGCATTATGTAGGAAATAAATTTCTAACACTTCTCTCGAACATGTTTTCTAATCTGAACCTGACGGATATGGAAACCTGTTACAAATTATTCCGGGCAGAAACACTCCGGAAAATCCGAATTGAGTCATCCGGTTTTGGAATTGAGCCGGAAATCACTTTAAAAATCGCCCGTCTAAAATGCAGGGTTTTTGAGGTAGGAATCTCTTATGCAGGCAGAAGTTACCAGGAAGGTAAAAAAATAACCTGGCGCGATGGTGTGGTGGCAATCTGGACAATTCTGAAATATGGATTGTTAAAACGGTGAAGGCACCATTCCCCTGTACAAAAAATCGGGAAAATCAGCAAAAAAAAATAGCATCCTCTAAATTCCTCAACTCGACCCCAATCGTAGAGATAATTGAAGAAATTTTAAATTCACTTCTAAACCCACGGTTCGGTCATTTTCTTTCGAGTTCAACATTTTCTATTGCTCGCTTCCCTTCGTTTGGCATGGGCGATGGAAAGCAACGGCTTCCACTCAACACCGCTGAAACGGT
>CAYYGL010000203.1:0-8632 GCA_964471235.1 uncultured Calditrichaceae bacterium | reverse complement strand
ACCAGTGGGCAATGAACCCCGATGGCGACCCCAATACCATTGATGATATGCCCGATGCCATCGGCTGTTCCTGGCAGGACCCCACCGCCGGGGATTGCAACCCCATTTATGAAGCGGCTTTTACCGCTGTTGAAGCTGCCGGAATCGCCATCGTATTTTCCGCCGGCAACCAGGGCGGTCCGCCCAATTCTTCCACCATCACCCGACCCAAAAACATTAATACCACCCTGGTGAATACCTTTGCTACCGGGGGCGTGAATGCCCTGGTGCCGGATTTACCGGCTTACGTGAATACCAGCAAAGGACCCTCGCGCTGTGGCGGGGTGGGCTCACAATGGATAAAGCCGGAAGCCAGCGCCCCGGCAGTGGGCGTGCGTTCGGCAGTCCCCGGGGGCGGTTACGGGAATAAGACCGGCACTTCCATGGCATGCCCCCATGTGGTGGGTGCCATCGCCCTCCTCAAACAGGCTGCTCCTCAGCTTACCGGCGCCCAAATCAAATTAGCCCTCTATCAAACTGCCCGGGAAACCCCGGCGGATAATATCCCCGGGGAGGACAACACCTTTGGAATGGGGCTTATTGATGTCTGGGCAGCTTTTCAGAGCCTGGGCGCCCCGGAACCCCCGGCTGACTTCTCTGCTTATAGCGATTACCAGACTCCACATTCCATGTTGCTCACCTGGACTGATCCCACTCATCTGATAAACGGTGATACCCTGCAAGCGGATGCTTTTACCATTTTTATTAAGCGGGATGGAGCGTTAATTGATTCGGTTCCCGGCGGTAGCGGGCAGTACCTGGATAATGGATTGACTGATGGTCAATTTTACGGTTACGAAATATATGCCCGGGTAGATAGCAGCGGATTTCCCGGCGAATCGGTTACAGCAGGCTGGATTGCCGGCGGCTCACCAATTCCCAATCCGCCGGTTCAGTTTAGCGTATCCGGTAATCAACAACAGGTGTTTTTCACCTGGGTGAATCCGGCTGCCAATGCGGATGGCACCCCGATGGATGATTTTGCCGGTATCCACCTGTATCAAAATGATGTGCCGGTATTTACTTTTCAGCGCACTCCTGCGGATACCGGTCGGTTGGATTCCGCAAGTTATGTGCCGGCGCAGCCGGGATATTATAACTGGCGCCTGACCGCAGTGGATAACGAGAACCCGGTTCATGAAAGCGCTTCTACTGCCACATTGGGTACGCCCCTTAGTTTGCCCATCCAGGAGACGTTTGCCGCGGCGGGCGATCCCAATCCCGGCGTCTGGTTGACCACCACCACGGAGGTGAACGACCGCGCGGAGAGTCCCCCGAGCGCCCCTTATGCGCTAAATTTAAACGGAATGCCCAACGGAGAGGATATCATAGACCTGAAGCCGCTGGATTTAAGCGAAATGGCCGGCGCCGGGGTGGTGCTGCGCTACTGGTACCAGCCACAGGGGAACGGTAATGCACCGGAAGTTGGCGACAGTCTCCGGGTGTATTTTAAGAACGACCTGGGTGAGTGGCGGGAAGTGAAAGCCTACCCGGGCACCACGCTTGTTCCCTTTCAGGAGGAAGTGATTGCGCTGGATACGGTTTCCGGCGGAAACGGTACATTCTTTCACCACCAGTTTCAGGTGCGTTTCCGCAGCACCGGCGGTGCCGGAAATTTTCCCAATGACGACTGGTTTATTGACGATGTGTACCTGGGCGCGCTGGTGAATATTGACACCGACCGGAAAGTTCCATACAAATTTTCTCTTACTCAGAATTATCCCAACCCGTTTAACCCGGGAACCAATTTTAGATTTCGGATTGGGAAAGTCGGAATGGTTCGATTTGTCGTTTACGATCTGCTTGGAAGGGAAGTAAAAACGCTGGTAAACAAACGGATGGCACCCGGGAGCTATACCGTACGCTGGGATGGTACCGATGATGCCGGTATGCCGGTATCCAGCGGTGTGTATCTCTACCGGCTGAAGGTAGGAGATGAGTTTGTACAGACGAGAGAAATGGTTCTCCTTCGTTGAATAAATCAGGTGCCGAGCTGGACGCATGATTGGCAGATGAGGATAGAAAATATACTTCTCTCGTAGAATTTCGATTTTACATTTTACGTTTCACGGTTTAACAAAATGGCTTCATTTTAAATCAATGGGAAAGGAAATTAAGCCTGATGGCATGGATAAAAATGATTCCGGAAGACCAGGCAACAGGAAAGCTGAAGTTGCTCTACGATAAAGTTTCCGCTGCCGACGGCTCGGTGGACAATATTCTCAAAATTCACAGCTTGAATCCGCCGTCCCTTAGCGGGCATTACGAATTGTATAAAATCCTGATGCGGGGACGTTCCGGTTTGAGCCGGGTTCAGCGGGAGATGATAGCGGTGGTTGTCTCCACGGTAAATCAGTGCCATTACTGAATGACCCACCACGGGGAGGGTCTCCGTCGTTTAACCAATGATGATGCACTTGTCCAAACCTTGAAAACCGACTTCCGCAGGGCATCCTTATCCAAATCGGATCGGGCAATGCTGGAATATGCCGAGAAGCTAACCCGGGAGCCCTGGCACATGGTTCAGGAAGATGTGGAAAAGCTGCGGGAGGCCGGTTTTTCCGATGCCGAAATTCTGGACATCAACCAGGTGGCGGCATATTATGCCTTTGTCAATCGCTTGGCGGATGGGCTGGGGGTGGAGTTGGAAGATTCCCGAGAGCAGCCGGAAGATGAATCCGATTAGGAGGGGATAGTATATCAGGAATCTGTATTCAATCGTGCCGCATTGGGGGAACAGGTTCTCAGGCTCTTCGGGAGGTAATTGAACGCCGCAAAAAATTTTCTGAGGGAAGGGGCAAGGGGCGGTCAACTGGTGCAAGGTGGAACCTGCAATGTCCGGAAGGATCAATAAAGACGCTGGAGTTGCGCTCTCTCCCTCCATCGATATGCAAATGGGTTCCAAAGAAACAGGATTTTTTTCTCCCGGGGGGCATCCGATAGTTTAGAGAGAAAGTATTTTAACTTGCAATTAAATCATAAGATGCGGATATTATTTCGTGTTTTTTCGTTTTTAATCCGGCATAAAGCCGGTAAGCACCTCTCTTTTTAAACGATTCTCTCACGGAAGATAAATTCATCTTGTTTAACACGGCAAGGGATTGCGCCAATCCATTCATCTTTCATTAGAGGAGGGAAGTAATGCATAACCGTACTATTCTTGGTATACTGGCAATATTAATTCTCAGTATAGCGCTGCATGCCCAGGAAAAAACCATTCTGGTGCCCAAACGGGTTCCGGGAGCACCGTTTCAGTTAGATGATCAGCAGGATTTGTTCGGACAGGCATACCGTTGGTTCTGGGAAGGAGAAGTTGCCCGGGGCGCCGGCACCCTGAAACAACTGATCACCGAAGCCGGCTTTACGTTAGACCCCACAGCTTATTATGTTGTAGTCGCTCATTTTACCGACCACTTTGTCCCGATGGGGATGATTCATGGTGATGAAGATTTTTTTACCTTCCGTATGTACGGGTTAAAAGAGGATAATCTCTATTACATTTTCATTTCCCGCACGCCGGAGGCACCTTCCTTCCTGTCCGTGCTGGCAACAACCAAGGATTCTCCCTTTGTGATGAACCTGGGAGATTTCTTAAACCTGATCGGCATTTTACCCGGTGCACAGGCGGCTGCAATCGCCGGTGAAACCACCTGGGTGGATGTGCGGCAGTTCTCCATCCCCAAAAAATATCGCAAGTTCAGCGATCTTTCTTTCATCGTTAAGAAGAAATTGGAAGACGACCAGCCACTGGTCACCCAGGTATTTGACAATACCGCCAAAGAGCACTGGAGTTACGGTGTAGCCCTGGGGCTTACCACCGTGCGGGATGTGGATATCATCATCGGTCAGGACGGCACCATTATCATTCAGCCCAAACCCCATGCGGATATCACTCCCTTTGGTGTAATCAACTATCACCCCTGGGCAATAGACACCGAAGCAAAGACCTTCGGCAACTCCATCCATATTTTGGGTGGGGTACGATTGGGAAATTTGCTGGAACCGATTATCGGTGTGGGCGGCGGCGTTTCGTTAGGGTTTGTGGATGTGCATGCCTTTGTCGGCTACAGTTTTGAATTCACCAATCGGTTGCGGAGCGGCTTTCACGTCGGGCAGCAGGTGGATGCCGATGTTGACCCCTTTAAATTGAAAGTGCGCGGCAAACCCCGGTTTGGACTGGAGGTTAAATTCCCCTGATACACCGGAAAATCACCCTGCTACGATTGTGAGGGTTCGGAATGGTGAGATTGACAAGGGAGCTTGTTGGGAAATGAGTGATGAGTACCGGGTGAAACGGGACGCATTCATCCTTCCTTGTCAATTGGAATTTATGATTCACCGCTTGCATGCAGTTTCAGGAGAAATCAACTGTTATGTCCATTGCTTTCCGATTGGCGAAGTTGTTTACTGAATGCCCTGTTCTCATTCGGATCTGCCTGGTGAACCCCATCTCCCATTTTTTAATTGCAGTGGCGATAGCCTACCGCTACAACGGTGCCGGTGAAATCGGGAAGATGTTATCCCGCCAAAGAGACAGGGAGGTCTCTGTATTTGTCCGGAACAGCGGTTTTAAGCCGAACGCACACCTGACGGAGCAAGCTTGTTGGCAGTCAGACGGCGTGACGGGCACTATAAGCCGGGCGGTGGTGAACTCTGGCGAACCGGTGGTGGAAACGTACGATTACTACCCGTTTGGGTTGCTGATGAAATCCGTGATGGATTTCATCCCGGAAGTTACTCAAAGGAAAATGGCGATTTTATGAAAGAAAAATCACACCCATAAAATTCAAAAACTCTGAATTTGTGATAATTGCAGAACATTTTGGGAAAGATATTGATGATGTCGTGAAGAAACATTTTTAATTGACAATGCCCTCTCTCCTTTCGTTGCAGAGCAATTGCGCAAAGCCGGCCATGATGCCATTCATGTAAGGGATATCACCCTTCAGTCAGCCAGAGATGAAGAGATTTTTGAAGCTGCCGAAAACGATGAGCGTATAATTGTTTCCACTGATACTGATTTTGGGACCATCCTCGCTTTAAGACAAACACCCAGGCCATCGGTAATCATATTCAGGAGAGTGGTGTCGCCCCTTCTGCCGGTTCTCGGACAGCCAGCGAATACAGTTGCACTTCCGAGGCAAGGAGAGTGACCCGGATCATCATCCGAAAAAACATGTAGAATTGTTGCCCCAGCAAAAGTGATAAAATTACAAAACTGCTTGGCGTCGAGAGCATATTTGCCACCGGATTATAAATAAATAGGGAAAGGTAACCAACCAGGGCAATGGAAAAGGCGAGCATAAAGACTTTGCCAAAGTTTTTCCAGAAAAATGAGACCCCCTCCCACATTGCCAGCCGCATTTTCCGTTCATTGGTGATCACGGTATAAATACGGGCGTAGTCGAATGCCATCATGTAAAAAAAGATGGTGAACGCCAGCACCCCCAATCTAACCCATTTCCCCCAGTAGGTTATATATTGATAAGGGTCGCTTCCGAAGAGCAATCGTTGAAAAACGATTTCAATCAAGAAGATGATAAGGATAATTAACACCAGGGGGAGACTCCATAAAAACAGGCGAAAAAACCGCCCGAAGAAACGAGCATTGTTTCCCCAAAAGTTAGCTGCGGAATAGGCTTCATTGGATGCAGCCAGTGCCAGAGTGCCACCGGAAAGGAATAAATTGGCAAGCCAATACAAAACAGCAACAACCCCCAGCAGATAAATGACCACCGGAATCACATTCTTGTTCTGAACGAGAAATTCAAACAGGAAATCCATATTGAACATCCCCCCCAGCTGTTTTCCCAACAGACTGTCGTCCAGGTAACGACCGAGAGACGCGCGCATGGGAAGCATCAGGATTATTCCACTAACCAGGTTGAAGATATAATAGAATAATACAACCCGCTTATTTTTCCACATCCATGATGTGCCGGTTTTAAGGCTCGAGAATACCATGGTCTGTTCCTTTTCTTTCGGTAGTCTATCGTGCGTTTCTTTTCCGGATTGTATGCCGCTTCCGGTTGTTTGTTAAAACATAAATGTAAACCAGTTCATGATTTCCGGTTGGTCCAACAGGTATTGCATCCAGAACATCCAACGAATTGCCAATTTGTTTTTTCCGGATGAACTACCTGTCATAGACTTGCTGTTGTTGGTAAAATTTACATCCATCACCACTTTGTTTTCCGGGTCAATGGTAGCGGAAACCAGTTTTGTCGGTTTAATGTAACGGAACTTTTTCCATAACTCTTTTCCATCCCAGTGCTCATGGATGACCTCCCCATCCTCAAACACAACTTCCAGTTCCACCGGAAAAACAAAATCTCCCCGCCGACGAAGATTTACACCGCTGTAGTACAACTCCGGTTGTCTGGCTATCCCGGCTGAGGTATCCAATAAGGTATCGGTGTCGATGCGCACCGAATCCTTCGGAACATCTTCACCGGTGGTGTCGGGTTCCGACGTTTGGATGTCAAAATTGAAATCAAATCCCTTGCCGGTGTCGTATTTCCGGGTAAAAATATTATCCACGCTGTAATCCAGCACCGCATTCGTATAGAGCACCTGGTCAAAAAACGGTTGCATATTTTTTCCGGAAACCTCATTCACAATATCCACAAAATCCTGGGAATGGGGATGTTTGAATCGCCAGCGTTCCACATAGGTTTGCATAATTTTGCGCATGGTCTCTTTTCCCAGGTAATTTTGCAGGGTGGTTAAGACAATGCCCGGTCGGGAGTAGGAATTGACACCATAGCTTGTTCTGGAATAATATTCCCAGGCATTGCGCAGCATGGGGTCTACATCCGGCGCCAGGATATATTGGAAGCGTTGGAATTGCTGGTCATTGATGTTGATGCCCATAAAATCGATGGCATCCCCGGTGGGACCATACTTGTCGTTCATTATCTGGATTTCCGTATAGGTATTGATTCCTTCATCCATCCAGCTTTCCTCAAATTCGTTGCTGGCTAAGAGGTGGTACCAGAAATTATGCCCGAACTCATGAATGATCACTAATTCCACCGTTCGAATACCTTCCGGCAATCCGTAGGTAGTGCCGGCAGTAATCAGGGTCGGGTATTCCATCCCGCTGGACCCTTCGGCACCGCGGCGCGGGTCCACCACGGTTAAGTTGGGAAACGGGTAGTCACCATACCAATTCTGAAAATATTCCACCGCGGTTTTGGCAGCTTCCACATGACGTGGACCCTGGCTTTTGTGATCGGGCTGCATCAACACCCGGATATCCACATCCTGAACTTTTCCGGTGAACACCTTAAATTCCGGGCTGGTGGTCCAGGCAAAATCGTGCACATCTTCGGCGTGATAATAGTGGGTGGCGGTGCCGTCTCCATTGGGGAGGGGGTCTCCTACCTGAATGCCGGTTGCCCCGACGATGTTTTTCTCCGGCACCGTTATCCAGACATTATACACCCCGAAATCGGCGAAAAATTCCGAATTCAAATGAAACTGATGGCAATTCCACCCCTTTTGGGTATACACACCGATTTTCGGGAACCACTGCCCGACAAAAAAATACTCTTTTTTGGCGCCGGTGCGGGCAAAAGGCGGCTGCGGAAGCTTTGAAGTAAAGTCAAAATAAAGGGCGATTTGCTCACCGGGAGGCAGGGGCTGGGATAATCGGACTCTCATCACCGTTTTGTCGTAAATGTGGTCGGGATTATCCGGATGGATGAATTCCATTCGCGGGGTGAGATCTTCTCCTTCCACATCTTCAGAACGCTGTTCCCCCATCTGTAAGCGGCGGAGATCAACTCTGCTTTCCGGTGAGGGCAGCTTTACCATTCGGTTGATTTCGATATACCCCCAGCCATCGGCAGCTAATTTGTTTCCCCGATGCACCCCGCCGGATTCAAGCATAAAAGTGGATTTGCTGTTCCGAAAGGCATTTAAGTAGAGATGAAATTGCAATTCCGTTATTTCATCGGTGGAAGTGTTTTTCCAGACCAGTACCTCTTTCCCATGAAGGAGACGTCTTTCCGGTTCCAAGCGCACATCAATGTTATAATTGGCAATGCGGGGGCTTAAGGGCGTCTCAAATAACACCGGAGGTTCCGGAAAAGCAGTGGTTTGTCCGATAACATGGGGGGGATGAAGTAAAATCATCAGAAAGAAGGAGAGCATAAAACACATACGGCGGTTGCGCATAAAGTTTCTCCCATAATTGGCGTCGAATATTCTTTGCCGGTTTACTGTTCTGTTTTATTTTATTGTAACGATTCACCCCCAGAGTCCACAGATTTTTCAGAAAAGGAATTCAAGGGAAAAGCGGGAACAACGCAATAACTTCTGTAAAACTTCTTGTTATCCCGTTTGTTTGATAAATTTTTTCATTTTCTCAATGACCTCTGCGCTCTCTGTGGTTAAGACTCCTGAATCGTTACGATTTATTTTGGAACTCGGCACCCACGGTTCGGTCATTTTCTTTCGAGTTCAAAATTTTCTATTGCTCGCTTCCCGGCGTTTGGCATGGGAGATGGAAAGCAACGGCTTCCACTCAACACCGCTGAAACGGTTTACCTACTCGTTCCCAAACCGGAGTTTGGGAACGAGCATATTC
>CAYYGL010000202.1:0-8725 GCA_964471235.1 uncultured Calditrichaceae bacterium | reverse complement strand
AACATGGATACGGTAGAAGTCTCATCCGGTAAAAAAATGAAAAAACTCCAAATTGTCCCAATTATGAATTCTTTAACAGAAAGGAGGTCAAATCAGTAAAACGGTCTTTACAATTCACTCATCCGTAATTCGGTTTTTTAATCAATTCAAACCCAAAATTTTAGGAGGTTGGTATGAAGAAATTTCTAACAATCCTGGTTGTCATTATCTCATTGGCGTTTCTGTCAGCGAATTTACACGCCGATGAAACATTTTCTCGTGTTGGCATCATTCCGGCAGATTCATTGGATATCGGGGGTTTTGGTCATGTAATTGCAGGCATGGATTTTGATAACGATGGTAAACCGGAAATCTATGCTGTAAATACCGACTGGCATGATATGACCGGTCTGGATTTAGTACCCAGAATCTATAAATACGAAGAAACTTCTCCCGGCGTATGGGAAGTTGTCTGGTCAACCCGCCTTCCGCTTGATTTCCAGAACACCTGGGCGCCCCTTGCACCTGCCGATTTGGATGGCGATGGAAAATGGGAAGTGGTTTGGGGACCGGTTAATAATTTCGGCGGCGGTTTGCAGCCCAATCCCGATCGTATCGTGGTCTTCGAAACTCCGGGTGATGGAAGCGATAATATGGGAATTGACAATGGAGATGGCACCTGGGCGCCGAATGCTTCCTGGACCATTACCACCCTTGATAATTTTGATTTACGTCCTTTCCGTTGGATTATCACCGATATTGATAATGACGGAACTCAAGAAATCGTAACGGCATTACGTCGGGGCGATAACCGAGCCGCTGTTTATAGTGTGGATAATATTCCGGATAATGGTGATGGGTCGGAAACCTGGACCCTGGAATGGGAAGGCACCGGCACCACCACTCATTACGACCTCGCTGTTATCGGTTCCAACATGTACTTTATCACCAGTGGTGGAGATGTTACCAAAGTGACCGCTACCGGTCCCAATACGTATATGGAAGGGGCAACCCAGGTTGGTTTGGTCGGTGGCGGTTCCTGGAAATCCGCTTCTACCGTTGACGTGGATGGTGATGGACAGGAAGAAATTATTGTGGCATCCTGGAGTTCATCCGATAACGATGTCTATTTGTTGCAGGAATCCGGGGATACTTTGGTATCTACCAAAATCAAAAATGTTCCGTCTTCTTCCTTCCGTTCTTATGGCGGTGCTGCCGGTGACGTTGACGGCGATGGGAATCTGGATTTTATTTTTGGTACCCGTCAGGCGACGCCCAATGGACTTATCCACCGCCTGGAATACCAGGGAGGCAGCATTACCGACTCAAGCAACTGGGTGTTGACCGGTATCGATTCCCTGATTTCCTCCACCGCCACCCAATATGATATTATTGCGACGGCAGACCTGGACAATGACGGTGATGATGAAGTTATCTACACTGGCACACCTCGCGGTAATGCCGCCACCGATCCGCCCCAGCCGATTGTAATTCTTAACGCTGTTGTTACCGGCATTGGGGATGGCAATGTGGCTTCCGTGCCTCAGGGATTCTCCTTAAGCCAGAATTATCCCAATCCCTTCAACCCGGAAACGCAGATAAACTTCACAATCCCGCGCACCTTACCTGTGACTCTTAAAATTTATAATATCAGAGGGCAAGAGGTACGAACTCTGGTCAGCGGCGTGCGCTCAGCCGGAACGCATACGGTTCGTTGGAATGGCTTAGACAACCATGGTATCAAAGTAGCCAGCGGCGTGTATGTGTACTCCCTGCGGGCTGGCAAATTTGTGGAGACGAAGAAGATGACGCTTCTGAAATAATTTTCTTTCTCTCATTTCTCTTTTCTAACCCAAAAAGGCTTTCCGGATTTCGGAAAGCCTTTTTGGGTTTATGCGCCCCACAGTGCGTTATCAACCGGGGATGGGCCGTTCAGCCATATCCCTTCGGTTTTTAACTTTATTCCTTTCGCAGAAGCACCCGTGCCGGGGCGCCATCTCCGTCAACTATCCGTAAAGGTAGCGCAATCATCTCATAATCCCCGGGAGGCACATCGTGTAAATCCACTCCCTCTATCACCACTACCCCGTTACTTAGTAATATTTTGTGCACAGGCAAATCGGTGCTGCTGTAAAGATCGATCGAGAGGTAATCGATGCCGATTAGCTTTTTCCCTTGTCTGACCAGGAATTCAGCCGCATCAGCCGTTAAGGAGACGAAATTCGGGTGAAATGAATGAAGGGGCTGCTGCCACCAGCGGGAATTCCGGGTTTTAAACAGCAGGCGCGGGAGTTTGGATAAGGCGAGTTGTTGCAGTACCGGGGCATCAATGACATCCACCTCTCCAACATCCACCACAGTCGCGGCGCCTATCAGAGTGTCCAATGCCAGTTCTTCGATGGATTTACCCTCCTCAAACAAATGGCGGGGGGCATCCATGTGGGTGCCGGTATGAAGTGAGCATTCGATGCGGCTGGTATTGGTGATGTCTCCCCGGCTAAGAGACGTAAACCGTTCAATCTTCGGTTGTTCATCCCCGGTCCATACCGGCATGTCTGTTTGCAGCGGCACAGTGATGTCGTAGTATTTCATGATTGGGTCCTTTTCGGAATGTGAGATTTTGGATAAAATAAATTGCATCGCTCCGGACCGTCAAATTTGAATTTGACGGTCGTCTCCGGAGAGAACAAAACATGTGTTATTGCACCGGATCGTCAAAATTATGGAGTTTGAATCATTGCTGTCCGGGTGACAAAAATATTTACCCTATTTAACTTAATATTATTATAGAATTATAGTCTCTTTTTTGCTGTTATCGATTTGAAATCGAATTTGTATATTCGCCATTCACTTCATCAAAAGAAAGGAATGGCGAATGAATTCAGGAAAAACGGTTTTTGCTCAATTAACGGCATTTTTACCCTTGCATCAGTTTCGTCGGAGCGTAAAGCGTTACCGGGGGGATTACAAGGTAAAAACTTTTTCATGTTTGGATCACTATTTATACCGGTCTTTGCTCAGCTAACTTACCGGGAAAGTCTCCGGGATATTGTAACCTGTTTGCGGGCGATGCACAACAAACTCTACCACATGGGTATCCGAGGTAGGGTATCTCGCAGCACTTTAGCAGATGCCAATGAGAGACGAGATTGGCGAATTTATGCTGAGTTTGCTCAAGTCTTGATTGATGAAGCCAGAGCGCTTTATCGTGATAAGCCATTTGCTTTAGAACTTGATGAGACCATTTACTCACTGGATTCATCCACGATTGATCTATGTCTATCTTTGTTCCCATGGGCAAAGTTTCGTAAACGAAAAGGTGCTATTAAGTTGCATACTTTATTAGACTTACGAGGAAACATACCCTCATTTATTGAAATTACCGATGGCAGCGTACATGACGTTAACATCCTTGATATACTTATTCCGGAAGCGGGTTCTTTCTATGTAATGGATCGAGGTTACATCGACTTCGCGCGACTTTATCAATTCTACTTGTGGAATGCCTTCTTTATTATTCGTGCCAAGTCAAACTTCAAATTTCGTAGGCTTTATTCTCATGCTGTCGAAAAATCGACAGGATTGAAGTGCGATCAGACGATTGTTCTTACCGGGATCAATACTTCAAAAGATTACCCGGAAAAATTGCGCCGTATCAAATATTTCGATAAGGAAACCAATCACACGTTCGCTTTTTTGACCAGCAACTTTACATTGCCGGCACTGACCATTGCTCATTTATACAAATGTCGATGGTAGATAGAATTATTTTTTAAGTGGATCAAACAACATTTGCGAATTAAGACTTTTTATGGCACTTCCGAAAATGCCGTAAAAACTCAAATCTGGGTTGCTATCTCCGTTTATGTATTGGTGGCGATTGTTAAAAAACAATTGAATCTTAACATCAATCTCTACACTTTTCTACAAATATTGAGCGTAAGTGTATTTGAAAAAGTTGATATTTTACAACTAGTTACGAATATGGAATACAAAAATCAAGAACAATACCTTTGTAACCAATTAGCTTTATTTGACTTATAACCGGACACTAGTGAGTGAAAATAAAAAATGATACAATGACAATTTTTAAAGTTTGCATGTTAAATCCCTCCATTCTTCGAGTTCTCTGGATAATTTCACTTCATTGAATGGCTTGATAGGTATAAATAGCATCACCAATGCGAAAAATAAACTCGCTGGCATCATCCGTGCAGGATAAAAAAGCCCGTCCTTTGCTCTTATGCTCAATATTCCCCAGGTTAAGTTCGTAAGCAGGCACCTGATTAAGATTGAAAACTTTCACACTTACATTCCAGTAATGATTTAACTCATTCTTGGTTTTGCCTCTTCTTCCTTCCAGGATAAAAATTAATTTCTGATACGGAGCGTAGTCATAAGAGAGAATGTCTTTCCCAAATATTTTATATTGGAAATGTTGTTGGTATTTATTCATATCATATAATGTAGCCCTTCGTCTACCGGCTATAATAACGAATTGGTCATCATAAAATTTACTTCGATTTGTATTAACTTGATCAATTACAATTTCTTTCCTACTTGGAATATTGTAAAAATAAGTTTCTTTGTCTTGCATCATAGGGCCTTTCAAACTTGACCACAAAATTATATTACCAGTGTTAGAAATATTGACATATCCTGTATGTTCCGAGTCAAGTGATCTTTGATATATAATCTTCAAATTAAAATCTATAACGAACAGTTGAATTATTTCAGTTCCATCATGCTTGAAATCATTAGTTACCAAAGCAAGGCGCTGGGCATGGTTTGACATCGTGCTTCTAATCCCTTTAGAAAGATCAAACACTTTTGAGGTTGAAAAATCTTTTTGTACTATTAACTTTCCGCTTTTGTCATAAAGTGTGATAGACAGGTTAATGTGATCGATTTCAAACACCAGTCCTGTGTTGGAGATAAGATATTCTTTAAAAGGTAGATCATACATTTGTTCCGTTTCCTTCTCAAACAACAACTTTCCGGAACGTTCAAATAACTGAAATGCGGTTTTCCCGTTCATATCCATTACAGTGGGTCTCTTAATCATCCGATTGACTCCGAAATATTGCAAATTTTCCGAGAAGAACACTTTAATCGGATCCATTAAACTGTCTTTAATCACCGCTTTATCGGAATAGGTCATCATCTTATCTATTGCCAGGCTGTTGTTGGGCCTTCGTTTCCCGAGAAGCAGTAAGTCCGGTGTCTGTAATCCTCTTTCATTATCGGGCAGGTATAACACATCAACGACATTTTCATTCAAGGACTCCTTCTTTACTAATTGATAATTCATCGCTTTCCCCACTCTACCGCGGAAATGACGGGTTTGTTGTTGAGGCAATACCATGGTAGAAACAAAAACGAAAATGAATATCAAGTTTCCCAAAAATTCGGTTCTCATAACATTCTTCTTTTATCTGATTAAATTGAGTTTATGATGAGCTTTGTATACACTTACGTTTTCTACATAGGCTTCCATTAATGCTCGCAGCGGAGCGTCAAAACAAGTTTTGACGCTCCGTTGTAAATGTAGGAGCGACAAAATTTATTTTGTCGGTGGCACGGTTATTTTATCTAAACGCGGTCTGCCAGGGACAAAACAAGTGTTGTGGCACCGGAGTTATATCCCGTCGAGAATTTGAGGACGAGGTGCAGGGCAGTCACTTCTCTCCTTAACGGTCAGGAGCGGGCAGTTTAAACACGTATTTCTTTAATAACGAAAATTCCTGTTCAAAATTTGGCGTAAAGACCTCTTTCCCCAACTGCTCTTCGATTTCTTCCAATGCCCAGAACCTGCCCTCGGAGATTTCATCCTTATTGATGAAAAAGGGACCGTCATCACGGAGCAGAAAACCATGCACCAATTCACTCTCATACTCATTGCGCATCACATATCGAAACAAGGGGCGAAATTTGCCCATGGAGATGCCCAGTTCTTCCTCTGCTTCCCGCCGGAGAGCATGCTCGATGGTTTCCCCGGCACTCACATGCCCTCCCACTGCCGTGTCCCAATAGCCGGGATACAAATCCTTGGTATCCGCCCGTTTCTGAAGATAAAGTTTCCCCCGGGAATTCACGATATGCACGTGTACCACCGGATGGAGCAATTTGGGATCGCCGTGTACCGCGCTGCGAGGGGCTCTGCCAATAATTTTTCCCTCCGGCGTTACAATGTCAAACCATTCTTCTTCCTGCAGATGGCGAATGGTTCTCTTTTGTTGAATTTTTGCCCGTACAAACTCGATCGCCAGCATGCCTCCCATAAAGATGTAAAACAGTCCCCCGCTGATAAATCCCCAGGCTTCGGTACTCATATAAAAAGCGGAATAGAAAACCAGGGCAGTATGAACCGTAAAGAGGTAGAACATTCGCCGCATCATCACCCGCATTTGTTGAACATGGGCATCGGATAACTCAATCCCTTTCATATAACGACCGCTCATGTGGATCAGAATTGGGTTGTCGGAAAAGGCAGTAATGCCCATCAGGAACACCAGGATGAGCTCCACCAGCCCCGGTTTCAGTTTAAAAAAGATATCGTTTTGAAGCAGCAGTGATACCCCGCCTAACAGAACGATTAACCCGGTATCAAACAGGATAAAACGGTCAATTCGCCGGTCGCGCCAGTAAACCCAACCGGTTTCGCCAATCCCTACTGCAATGGCAACGATCAGCCCGGCGGTTAAGCCGAACAATTCATCTGCCAGAATAAAGACGAACAATGGGATAAAACCGATAGAGAGATTTTTCAGAAGCGTCTTTCGATCCAGCATATTATTACCCGTTTTTGAATAGGGAATATAAGGGAGTTCGGTGCCGGTGGGAAAGCTGTTTTTAAGAGGAGGCGAACGGGGGAAACAGGCGTATATTCCCTCCGTTAGTCGCCGGAGGTGATTTCTTCGTCAATCAATTGCAGATGGTCTTCCACATCGTGGATGGCCGGGTGATTTTCCGAGAGGCTGGAGCGGAATATTCGCAGCGCCGATTGAAAATGATTCTGTGCTTGCCGGTATTTCCGCAAGCGTTGGTATACACTCGCGATGTTGCGAAAAATTTCCCCGATGAGGGGGTCTGTCCCCCCCGGATTTTGCTGACGGATTTGCAAAGCCCACTGAAAATACTGAAGAGCATGTTTATAATTCTCAAGCTGGAGGTGAATAAATCCGATTTGATTCAATTGTTCCGCCATGTAGGGGTGTTCGGGACCCAATACTTTTTCCACCCGCTCCATATTACGGTAAAAATAACGGCGGGCGGAATCCGCTTTGCCCTGTTTCAAATAAACCAATCCGATATGTTGAAGCACCACCGCCATGTAGGGATGATCAAACTCCCATTCCTTTTCAATAATTTGCAGCGCCCGGCGAAAACTATCCAGCGCTTCTCCGAAAATACCCTTTCGCAGTTGGGCTTTGCCGTATTTGATCAACAATGGCACCAAACCGTAATGGCGCATCCCCATCTTTCGTTCAAACATCCGGAGCGCCTGGCGGCTTTTTAAAAACCCTTCTTCAAGATTTCCCAGGGTCAGGTAAGCGCTGCTTAGATTACTGAGAATAATTGCCTTATAGGGGTGATTGGTGCCGCGAAGGTTGGTCTCCGCTACTTCGTTTGCCTGATGCAATGTTTCCAAAGCCATCTGAGGATTTCCCAACGCTTCATATACCACCCCGGTATTGTTCAACGCCTCGGGAAGCAGTGCTTTGTCCTTTTGAATCAGGGCATATTCTTTTTGCTTACGAAAATAATCCAATGCCTCCCGGAATTTTCCAACCTGGTATAAAAGACGACCGATTTTTCCGAACAGCTTACTTTCAAATGCCGTTTGTTTTTTAATGTTCTGGTAGCCGGATTCCCACTGCATTGCAGAATAGACCGTCAACCACTCCCGCCGTTGTATATGGTTGATTAATAAATCGGTCTCCAAAAAATAATCCTGTAAATATGTGGTTACCTGGAAGCGTTCTGTGGAAGGCATATCCAATACATAGATGCCGTTTCGCCCCTGCCACATATCCGGAGCGAATTCCTGAATCAGCTCTATCATATAAGGGGGAATATGCAGTAAGAGGGGAAAAGTAAAGCGCTGCCGGAGAGTAAAAAACCGGCGATTCAGCGTTTCCAATTCATTTGCCGGATCAGCTTCCGGATTTGCCTGGATATAGTCTTCTATCCCGGTGATCACCACGATGGTATCCATTCCGGGCGGGTCCATACCGGTTAGCACTCTGGAAAGGGATAGATTCTGTTCGGCAAGATTCATCCAGAAAAGCCGTTTCTGTAAGTGCCGGCTTAAAGGGATAATCGTTTTTTGGATGGATACTTTCGGTTTGCTGATGATGAAGTGAAGTGAGAATCCGGCGGTCGATTTTAACAAATTCATCAACCGCTCTCCATCATCCTTGATGGAAAATTTGGCATTCTGTGGATGGCTGTTTTCTGACATCGGATTAGCCTTAATCCCGTTTAAAAAATCGGTTCAATTAAATATTTCAGAGTCAGTAGAACTCTTTAAGACCACTTGATTGCATTGTGAATATATGACGCTTATTATTAACGACGGATTGATACCCTGCTTTAATGTGCCCTGCTTTCTTCTTCCAACGAAACCATATTGTGGGTGGTTCTTCCTTGAAAGCTATCGGAACATGTAAAAAAGTTGTAACTATTCAATTATATGCCCATTTTTGTTATTCCGGCTTCCGACTCTAAACTTTAGTTGACCATC
>CAYYGL010000201.1:8232-8741 GCA_964471235.1 uncultured Calditrichaceae bacterium | reverse complement strand
CTTCAATGGGGTCTACATACAGATTGCCGTTTGAAACAGCCCATTTCTGGGCATATATTCCGGTTGCTGACAACAGACTGATAACCGTGAAATAAAAAATAAACAGTGAATGGATACGCTTCATGATAACGACCTCCGGGTTTTGGATTAAGTATGATTTGTTTAGTATGTATCAACGTTGTTGCTTGCAACTTCGTTGAGTCATTGCTTCCGGAACCGGAGTTTCCGGGGTTTTGCCGTTGCCAAACCGGAGTTTCGCAACCAGCCTACCCGCCTGACAGGCCACCCGGTTTACTCCTTGCTACGAAACTCCCGTTTCGTAGCGCCATCGATCGGGAGACTCTCTCTCCACTAAACGCTGCCAGCGCCGCTTCCGTGGTCGAACGCCTGCCAGCCTAACAGTCTAATAGGCTATCCGAAGGAACGACTACGTCGCGCTTCACGGCAGCCTAACAGCCTACAGCCGAATAATCTAACAGCCTATTCTTTCCAGCCCGGGTTTGCAAAAA
>CAYYGL010000201.1:0-8222 GCA_964471235.1 uncultured Calditrichaceae bacterium | reverse complement strand
AACGGGGTTCAGAAAAAAAAGTAAAAGAAAAGAGAAAACAACGTGGAGGGGTGTGACAAAACTTTAGAAAAAATGAGAAAATTTTTGAGAAGAAGTAAATTGGTGAATGGTGAATGAGGAGCGTCATCCCTTTGCAATGTGCTTAATAACCGCCGCCGGGATGGTGAATGAGAACAGGGCATTCGGATAAACCATTCCGCAGATCGAAATTCACCCCACCGGAAACGGAACCCGTGCCATTGCATACGGACGGTGTGATGCCACTGCAATCAAATCATGTATGGCACCACATCCCAACAAGTTACTATTTCCCTTGAATCCCCGACCTTCGGTGTCTATTTTTATCGTTTTAAGGGAAGTGAAGAGGATGAGTGACAACATTAAAATCGTGACCACCAATAAAAAAGCCCGGCATGATTACCATATCGGGGAGACCATCGAGGCGGGATTGGTACTGACCGGCACTGAGGTGAAATCGCTGCGGGCAGGGAAATGCAGCCTGGCGGACAGCTACGCCCGCATTATCGGGGATGAAGCCTGGATTATCGGCATGCACATCAGTGAATACAAAAACCAGGGCTATGTCACCCATGACCCGGAACGGCGGCGCAAGCTCCTGCTGCACCGCTATGAGATCAAAAAATTGCAACGGCAGGTTCAGGAAAAAGGGGTGACGTTAATTCCGCTGAAGGTCTATTTCCGGAACGGGGTGGCAAAGGTGGAATTGGGCCTGGCAACCGGTAAGCGGCAATATGATAAACGCAAAGACATTGCCGAACGGGAACAACACCGGGAACAAAAACGACTGGAAAAAAAATACCGGATTCGGTAGGAGGGAGTTGGCAGGGGAGTAGGTCAGTGTTCAGTAGATCAGTTTTCAGTAAGTCAGTAGGTCAGTTTTCAGTAAAGCAGTCGGTCCGTCAACTGCAACGCGGTTATATGGGGATAACCAGTGGTCATCTTAAGAGCACCATTTCGTTTCCCCGCAGGAGCCGGCACGCTTTATGGTTTGCGGCGTTACTCATTACTCGTTCCTTTTACCCATCAACGGAAATACGGAGCACGGAATGCGAGTAGGGAGGGGGGATAGGGTTGTTGGGTATAGGGGATAAGGTATAAGGGATAGCGGTGGAGCGAGCAACGAATTCGAAATAGATTCAATTTATCCAAAAGAGATGGAGATACGAACATTATGAGTCTGTATGATGAATTCAAATGGCGGGAAGTGTTATACGATGCTACCGAGGGCACGGAAGAGGTGTTAGCCAAAGAGAAGCTGAAAGTGTACATCGGGTTTGACCCCACCTCATCCAGTCTGCATGTGGGAAGTTTGCTGCCTATTATGGGATTGGCTCGGGCGCAGAAGTTCGGTCATACCCCGTTAGCCATTGTGGGCGGGGGCACCGGGTTAATTGGCGATCCCAGCGGTAAAACAGCCGAGCGTCAATTGCTAAACAAAGAACAGGTTGAGGAAAATTTAGAGGGTATTCGGGAGCAGCTCAGCCGGTTCCTGGATTTTGATGCAACGATTTCCAACCCGGCACAAATCATAAATAATTACGAGTGGCTGGGCAGCCTGACCCTGATCGATTTTCTGCGGGACATCGGCAAACACTTTACGGTGAATAATATGCTCTCGAAAGAGTCGATAAAACGCCGGGTGGAATCCGAAGACGGTATCTCATACACGGAATTCAGCTATCTGCTGCTGCAAGCGTATGATTTTCTGGAATTATACCGTCGCTATGACTGCCGGCTGCAGATGGGCGGCAGCGACCAGTGGGGGAACATTGTTGCCGGTGCAGATTTGATTCGTCGCATGGAAGGCGGCAAAGCCTACGGGCTGGTGTTTCCGCTGGTGACCACCAGCAGCGGGGTGAAGTTCGGTAAAACGGAAGCCGGCACAGTCTGGCTGGACCCGAACCGCACTTCGCCGTACCGCTTCTACCAGTTCTGGCTAAATACACCCGATAGTGATGTAATCCGCTATCTGAAATATTTTACCTGGCTGGGGGAAGTAGAGATCAAGGAGCTGGCGCAAGCCGTGCAGGAGCGACCGGAGCAGCGGGAAGCCCAGCGCCGCCTGGCAGTGGAAATCACCCGGATGGTGCATGGAGAAAGCGGCTTGCAAAAGGCGGAAAATGCCTCCCGGGTATTGTTTGGCGGAGAGATTGAGGGATTAAGTGTGGCTGAAGTGGAAGACATCTTCCAGGATGTTCCCTCCATCGAAGTGGATCGCATGGAGTTCGAAAACGGCGGTATGTCAATTATCGACCTGCTGGTGCTGACCGGAGCGGCTACCGGCAAGGGGAATGCCCGCCGTTTGATTGAAGGAGGCGGTATTTATCTGAACAACCGGCGGGTAAGCGATGTGCAAACCGTGATCACCCTTTCCGACAGCATTGGGAACCGCTTTTTTGTGGTGCGAAAAGGTCGCAAACATTACTGGCTGGTGCGCATTGTGTAAATACCACGGAGGTTGGCATGAGTTACCGTTATGAATATCCTCGCCCCATGGTCACGGTGGATATCTTTTTATTGCGCATCCACCAACAGGAATTGCAGGTTCTGTTAATCCGGCGGGATCATGAGCCGTATGAGAGCTGCTGGGCGCTGCCGGGCGGTTTTGTGGATGAAAATGAATCGCTGGAAGCTGCTGCGTTGCGGGAATTGGAGGAAGAAACCCACATCAGCGGTATTTCACTCCGGCAAATGGGAGCCTTTGGCGATCCCGGTCGAGACCCTCGCGGGCATACCATCACCATTGTGTACGGCGGAATGCTGCCCCTGAAAGCCCGGTTGACGCCCCGCGCCGGAGACGACGCCCGCTCCCTCCGCTGGTTTGATGTAAACCGGTTACCGGAACTGGCGTTTGACCATGAAAAAATTATTTCCCACTGCCTGAATCGGTTTCAACAGGGGATAATGTTTAAATTTTGGTGAGTCTTACCCAACGGACTCATCTCCCTATTATCAGTATTTCGGATAGATATCTTGGCGTGTCTTTCAACCGGAGATTTCACATTTCCTTAATTTTTTTATAGGAAATTATTATCAAAAATGATAAACTATAGCCAATCTGAAAATAATTGACAGCGATACAAATAGAAGCTAAATAAATCATCAATACATAGCGATAGACTCTTCAAGAGTGGTTGTGATTGCAATAGCTTGGGAATTTAATTTAGTCGGGATAATAAATTGATGTACAACATTCCTATTTGTGGTGAGTATTTGTAATATTTCGTCTCTCGGGTAGTGATCATCTGTTCAAATTGGATAAATAGGCAACAAAACCCAGAGGAGTCATCATGAGAAAAGTTATCTCAATTGTATTGGTTTATTTGCTTCTAATCCAGGGAATAATTCCGGTGTTTGCGCAACAGAATGGTAAGGAAAAAACCACCATTGCCATTATTGATTTCAAAAACACATCTAACAAGAAGGACCTGGATTATCTGCAAAAAGCAATTCCGGAGGCGTTGATTACCCGTCTGGCGGAAAGCGGCAAATTAGACATTGTCGAACGCGCCCGGCTGGAAGATGCCATCAAAGAGATGCAGCTTAGCATGACCGGGATTGTCGATCAGAGTGCCGCGGTGGAAATTGGTAAAGCGGTGGGTGCGAATGCTATCCTGGTCGGCAGTTTTCTGGAAATCGGTGGGGTTATCCAATTGAATGCCCGGCTGATTGATGTGGAAACCAGCAAGGTGCTGATTGCCAAAGTGGTAAAAGGACATGTTGGAACAGAGATATTCAATTTGATGGATGAGCTGGCAGCCTCCATTGAACAAAAGCTGGTGGGAGCGGAAAAAGGAACTCCGAAAGTAGTGAAAAAGACCACTCCCCCCCCTTCCCCCCGACCCACTCCTCAAGCCCCGCAGCCGGTAGCGGCAAAAAAAGGCGGCGGCGGTAAAACCTTGTTGATATTAGGCGGGCTGTTATTAGTTGGTGGCGGGATTGCTGCTGCGGCATTAGCCGGCGGTGGTGGTGGAACTGGCGGCGGCGGTGGCGGTTCTTCCACTGTCACTGTGACCGTTTCAATTCCCTAAGTCAAATCTTAAGCGTGAGGGTGCAATCATGAGTATGAAACTTTTACCAGGGACTTTAATTGCTTTACTTTTCCTGATCGTCGCCTGTACAAACGATACCAATATCTTAAATTCTAACCAACAGAGTACCATCTCCTTGCAGGTTACTTTTAAAGATGTTGTAACCCCGGAAGGAAATTTAACCAAACCCGGAGTGGTAGATAAAGTCGTGGTTCGGGTTTCGGCGCCGGATCTACCGGAACAGGTTCATAATTTAAATCTGAGCAATGATGGAAAGTCTGCCACCGGGTCGTTTACCGTCCCTAAAGGAAATTCCCGAAAATTTGTTGTGCAGGGAATTAATCAACAAAGTAATATTGTTCAATTTGAAGGCGAAACGACTAAAAATTTAACCAATGACCAGGAAACCATTTCCATCACTGCTGCCTGGAAAAATGTTGATGTGGAACTTCACATCTCCTTCCCGGCAAATCCTTTTATGAATAACGTGACCACGGTGACGGCGATTATTGCCGGTGCGGGACTACAACAACCGAAAGTTGTGAATATTCCGTTTAATGGGGATCAAACCGGCACGGCGTTGATTTTACCGGTGGGACAAAAAAATATTACCGTCATGGGCTCTGTGGATAAAGGACCAATCCGTATTGATCTGTTTGAAGGCGTGGCGAATGTGAATCTTACCCAAACTACCGGTATCATCGATGTGGCTATGAACGAGAAAACCGATACCCGGCAACCATTTGCATGGCATGATGGAACGGCAGAAGATTTCGTCTTTTTGCCCCTCGATGGCATCCTGGCAATGGGATTTAATGTATCTCAACCGGTCTTTATTGTGGGGGTGGATTTCTTCTTCCGCTGGCAGGGGAATCCCGGGGATTACCGCATTGTGGTTCTGGATGCCAATTTACAACCCATCTTTACATCCGGGAATCCCATTCCCCCGGGAGTGGACGACTGGAATACCTGGCAGATTGTCTGGAATAATCCGGCTGATGGAGTGATCGCCAGCGGGGAGGATGTCTTTGTCGGTTTTCTGTATGATACGGACTTCGGTTATCCGGAGATTGGATATGACATGACCAATCCGAGCCAGAACAGTGTCTTTTTTGACCCCAGTCAGCAACAATGGTTTTTTGATACCGGAGGAGATTACCTGATCACCGCCATTGTACAGACCCCAGCCGGGCAAAAGATGTATGTGACCCCCGACGGGGTATTCAACAGCAAACTGGCGTATGATAATTGGAAACATCATGTGACTGAAAAACAGCGTTAAAAACGCAGGGATGTATTACCCCACGCCCGCAGGGATGCGGGCTTTTTTTTATCTCACATAAAAAATGAGCAGTGTCAAATCATCCTGAAAAGTCTTTTTACCGGAAAACCGTTGAACGGCGGAAACGATCTGCTTTCGCATCTCCCTTGGCGAAACTCCATAACTTTCTTTCAGCAGTTCGATCAACCGTTCTTCACCGAACTCTTCCCCCTTTTTGTTTTTGATTTCGGTTACCCCATCCGTATAAAGGCACAGGTAATCGCCGGATTGAAAAGGGAGCGATGTTTGTTGATAACGCTGATTTTGCAAAAACCCCAGTACCACCCCTCCTTTGTCTAATTTCATCACCGACCGGTCTTTCCGCATTAATATGGGCGGATTGTGACCGGCATTGCAATAGGTCAATGTTTGTTCGGTCCTATCGATAATGCCATAGACAAAGGTTACATAATAACTCGAGGTGGTGGCTTCCGCCAGAAAATTGTTCAATCGGGCAACCACGGTGACCACCGGATCAATTCTTTTAAGGAGGCTGCGGAAACCGGCATAAGCGACCGCCATCAAAATTGCTGCCGGGGCTCCCTTCCCGGACACATCTCCGATGGCAAATCCCTGGCGGTTTTCATCGATCTTGAATACATCATACAAATCCCCACCGACAATTTGACTGGGAATGTTGAAGGTATCGCATTCCAGACCCGCTATTGTGGGAACTCGCCGCGGCAGTAATGCCCGCTGCACCCGGGAGGCTACCAATAAATCGCTTTCCAGTCTTTTCTTCTTAAGGGAGTCTTCATATAACCGGGCATTTCGGATGGCAATGGCTGCCAGCCCGGAGAAAAAGGTCAGCAATTCCTGGTTCTCCCGGGTAAAATGTTCCAGATGGTCACTTTCCAGCACTATTGCCCCAATGGCATGCCCCTGACTGAGTATCGGTACGGTTAGTTGGGAGCGGGTTTCCGAACGAGCGGCATAATAATTGGGATGCTTCCGAACATCGGGAATGTTAACCCCTTTCTGGGTTCGGATTACCTGCCCGGAAATTCCCTGATCCAGCTTCAGGGTGATGGCACCCAATTTACTTTTTTTATACCCGCGGGTAACCACCTCCTGGAGCACCTTCCGTCCCCGGTCTACCAGAAAGATGGCAGCGGCGTCATACTTCACCAATTTGGAAAGATTATCAACGATTGCCTCCAATACGCTATGGAGATTCAGGGTGGAAGTGATTTTTCCTACCACCTCCAGCAATAATTGACTCTCCAGTGATTTCCGTTTGATTTCCTGATGGATGGAAGCATTTTCCAGGATTTGACCGGTCTTTCTGAACAGGTGTTCCAGCAGGGTGCGTAGTTCATCAAACTGTAAATATTGACGAATATCTCCGGTGAAAAGTAAATAACCGGTAATCCGATTGGTGCCTTTTAGCGGAACAAAATAAGCGGGTTCCTGATCCAGCCGGTTTTTTTTTATAAGCGAAGTGCAGTTTTTTTTAAGCTCCGCTACTTCATAAAACCGGGCTGGTAAATGCAGAAATTCCCAACAGGGATCCGTTTCCGGCAGTTGAAAAGTATTATGATGCGAAGAGGGAGAGAGCCTGGGTGCAGGTTTAAAATTGTCATCCTGGTACAAAAAAAACATATAACAATCATTCCCGATCGTTCTGTCTAAAAACTTGCTCATCTCTTCAATGACCGGATCGTAGTCGAGCAGGGTATTTAGCTTTTGATTAAAATCCGACAGAATTAATTTGAACCGGTAATAAGATTGATAAAAATTTCGGTCAATGAACTTCTGCAATGTTTCGGTTAGCTTGCCGCGATTTGGTACAATAATGATCATGGTCAGTAGAAAAGCAATTACCGGCAACGAGTGTCGAAACAAGCCCTGTAAGGCAAACTGAAATCCGGTAAAAAGAAGCATGTATATGATAATTTTAAAAGAAAACAGCAGGGGATTTTTTAATTTTGGTTGTAATTGCAGCACGGTAACTCGCCTTGTTAACAATGAGTGTGAATATAGAAAAAGAGTGAGTCGGAAAGCAAGACGTTCTGAAACGAAACAGGGGAAACTGAACACAGCCTCCCCCCTTCCGGAAGAAGTTCGCCAGGGGAGGTGTTCTGGCGCGGGGTTAACGGAGAATTGCATCGGAATTTGTCCCGGGTTGGAAAAAGAGATATCGGATATTACATTTAAGCGCAAATTACACAGAATACAGCGATTATGAAGTACATTAAGCATGCGTTAATGTTCCTCAGCTTTCTAATTGTAACAGGAAGCATCGGGTTTATGGTGATTGAGGGATGGGGTGTTCTGGATTCCCTCTATATGACCATCATTACCATCACCACTACCGGTTTTATGGAAGTTCATCCGTTAAGCCCCCCGGGGCGAATGTTTACAACGGTCTTAATAGTGGTGGGGGTCAGCACCATTGCCTATATTGGTGGTCGGGCAGCTCAATTACTGATTGAAGCACAAATTTTTCGGAGGCGCAGGGTGAATAAAAAAGTGGATAATTTGCATCAACATCATATTGTATGCGGCTTTGGCAGGCTGGGAAAACTGATCTGCGATGAGCTTTCATCAATGAATATTCCGTTTGTGGTGATTGAGAAAGATGAAAGACGCATTGACCAGTTGATTGAGTCCGGCTATCTATTTGTGAATGGAGATGCCACCTCGGATGAGTTTCTGCTAAAGGCGGGGATTAAACGGGCAAAAGGGTTGGTTGCGGTTCTGCCGACGGATGCGGAGAACCTGTACACCACCCTGTCTGCCAAGGTGTTAAATCCGGGAATCTTTGTGGTTACCCGGGCGGTGGAGGAAGAGACAGAGAAAAAGCTGGCGCGTGCCGGTGCCAATCGGGTGGTAATGCCCTATGAAAT
>CAYYGL010000200.1:0-8776 GCA_964471235.1 uncultured Calditrichaceae bacterium | reverse complement strand
ATATCCCATCGGCCCGGCATCCCCAACCGAAAGTTATTTGAACATGGATACCATTATTGCGGTGGCGAAACAAAACCGCTGCGACGCTATCCATCCGGGCTATGGTTTTTTAGCGGAAAATGCCGACTTCGCCGAAAGCTGCCTGGCAGCCGGTTTAATTTTTATCGGTCCCACCCCGGAAGCGATGAGAAAAGTGGGGGATAAGTTAACCGCCCGTTTAACGATGGAGGGCGCCGGAATCCCCATCACCCCGGGAGTGGAAGTGTATGAAAGCGATTGGGCGGAAATTCAAAAAAAAGCGGCAGCCATTGGCTACCCGGTGATGATCAAAGCTTCTGCCGGGGGCGGCGGCAAGGGGATGCGCATTGTACATCAACCCGATCAGTTGCAGGGCGCAGTGGAAGCCGGGCGGCGAGAAGCCAAAGCAGCCTTCGGCAACGAGACCGTGTACATGGAAAAATTTATCGAACAGCCCCGTCATATCGAGTTTCAGATCCTGGCGGATAACCACGGAAACATGGTGCACCTGTTCGAGCGGGAGTGTTCCATTCAGCGCCGGCATCAGAAAATCATTGAGGAATCCCCCTCGCCGGCGGTGGATGATGCGTTGCGCCGGAAAATGGGCGAAACCGCCTGCCGGGTGATGGAAGCGGTGGGCTACACCAATGCCGGCACTGTGGAATTCCTGTTAGATGGGGAAAACAAATTTTATTTCCTGGAAGTAAATGCCCGGATTCAGGTAGAGCACCCGGTAACCGAAATAGTAACCGGAATTGACCTGGTCAAACAGCAAATCCGAATTGCAGCCGGGGAACCGCTTCCGTTTCAACAGGAAGAGCTGCTTCAGCGCGGTCATGCCATTGAATGCCGGATTTATGCCGAAGACCCGGAAAACAATTTCTTCCCTTCGGTGGGTAAACTGCTGCTGGTAAAAGCACCTTCCGGTCCGGGCATCCGCTGTGACAGTGGCATCTACAGCGGGTTCGAGGTGAGCCATCATTACGATCCCATTCTGGCAAAGTTAATTGCTTATGCGGAAACCCGCAGCGCTGCCATTCAACGAGTAAAAAATGCCCTGAAAGACTATGTGATATTGGGAATCAAGACCCCCATCCCTTTTTTGATTGAACTCCTGAGTCATCCGGAGTTTGAAGCCGGGAATTTACACACCGGCTTTATTGAGAGTCATATCAACGGTTGGAAACATGCCCCGGATGAAAAATTACTGGCGTTGGCGTTGGTTGCCGCTGCCCGATATGAACCGCCGCAACCGCAGAAAAGCGGCTCGTTTTCCCGGGAAAAACCACCAACCCCCTGGCAATCAATTGGAAAGTGGGATATGTTCGAATAGGATATGGGAGGGAAGCAAAACCCTAAAGCCCATGAGACTCCGTTGGGTCAGCGTTAACCGTGTTCCATCTGGGTTTTAATAGAAGGCGAGATGATGCGGGGTTGCGCGGTACAGGCCATGTTTTAAACGACATTCTGCTGCATTTAGTATGGCTATTTTTCCATCACCCACTTAGCGGTTCATTGTTGTCGGTAACAATTAAAAAACCAAATGAACGATTTGAATCACATGCAAATATTCTACATCTTTTAGATTTAAATTCACTTGTTAAATTGCTAAAATGGAATCCGTTCCATGATTCATAAAAAATTATGTTTTCGGGATCATACTTACGAGGTTCATCTTCAATCACTGGAGGATAATACCTTTTTTGCCGGAATCGATGGCAAAGAATCCGAGGTATCGGTGAAGCAAATTGATGAGCACCGGTTGTTGATTGGGCACTCGGGCGGGCAAACGCTGGCGTATGTAACATCGACCGAAACAGAAGTGTTTGTGCATCTTACAGGAGAAACATTCCGGTTTCAAAAAGCGGAAGCCTCAGTGAGTGATCATCGTCCCGGAATGGAAGAAGCGATTCCCGATGGGAATGTTATTGAAGCGCCCATGCCCGGTAAAATTTTAAAGATGTTTGTGAAAGAAGGGCAAAAGATTTCCCGGAATGATCGGCTGTTCATTGTGGAAGCCATGAAAATGGAGAACGAAGTGCGTGCCTTTCGGGATGGGGTAATCCGTAAAATCAATTTCCGGGAGAATGATCTGGTCTCCCTCGGGGAAGCGGTGATTGAATTTGCCGAAACATCTCCGGGTGAAGAATGAATACCACCTATAATAAGGAGAATACCATGTTCTATCGGAATGTGGCAAAATGGTTGTTGTGGATGTTGTTGCTGCCGGCGTTTCTATGGGCAGAGGTCATTGTTGAATTGCATCTGATCAACCCCGATGCCCAGGTTTTCCCGTTAGGCGACCTGGATTTTACCCAAACCGGTGTGAATCAGGATTACTTTTTTGTTCTGATTCGCAATACCGGTGGAAATACCCCGGATCCTGTTCGCATCCAACTCTGCTTTCGGATTTCGTATAACGGAACAGTAATCGCCACCGGGGCATCCAACCCCTTTGATTTACCGGTCGGGCAGGATTTTACTTTCACGAGTCGGCAACTGAATGAAGGCACCGCCATCATTGCCGGGCAAACGGTGAGCATCGATAATTATGACGTGGATGTGGATGCCGTAGAGGGGCTGCGGGATGATATTCTGCAAACCGGCCGGGCACCTTCCGGTGAATACTTATTTGAGCTTGGTTTTGTACCGGACGGCGGCGATTGCCAGAGCGGGTTTGTCTTCACCGATCCCACACCGGATGACAATCAACTGCATATTACCAATCCTTCTACTCTGGAGCTGTTGTTCCCGGGGCGTTCCGTGTCCGAGAACAATATTGAGGAAATCGCCACCATCTTCCCCTATTTCCAGTGGATCAGCGATATTTCTCCCACGGCAGACCGCTACAACATCTTTGTGTACGAAAAATTTCCGGATGATCAAACGCCCCAGGATGTGTTAAGTCATCCCCCCATCCTTCATGTCGAAGGCTATGAGGACAATTTCTTTCAATATCCGACCGATCCCAGCCCCATGTTGACCTCCGGGCAAGTTATCGGTCCGGTGCGGTTGTTAGAATTCGGGAAAACCTATTATTGGTTTGTGGAGTCTATCGTGCCCACCGGCACCGGCACCGAAACTTTGGAAAGCGACCTGTTCCGGTTTAAAATTGCCAACATGAGCCAAACCGCTACCAACACCAATCAAATTCTGGCACTTTTGAGGCAGATTCTGGGCTCCGAGTACCAGGGCGTGTTAGAAGATTTGCGGGAACAGGGTTTTGAACCCAACGGCAACCTGACTTATGAAGGCTCCAAAGCGGAAATGAACACCTTGATGGAATTGCTGAACAAAGTGATTCAGGGGAAGGCACGGATTAAAAAGGTTGAGGTGTATTGAGGGAGAAGGAATAAGAAAAAAGGTAAAAGGTAAAGGGTAAAAAAAGGTAAAGGGTAAAAGGTAAAAGGTATAGGGGTATTTATTAGGTAGTTGGAGGGGCAGCCCATCATGTTTTACGTTTCGCACATAAACGGAACCCGTAGCACGAAACAGGGAGAGTAAGGGGTATCAAGGTATAAAGAGGAGAGTAGAAGACGGAATGATGTATTGCAGATCAGTTTAGGATGAAAAGACTCAATGACTCATAGAAATCATGATCTAACCTGACGAGGGGACAATGGATCGAAAAACTTTTTTGTTAATTGGTTTGCTGCTGCTGTTGTTTTCACTGCTGCTACATGCACAGGATAATGTGGCGGTGGTTATTAAAGTGCGGGGAGTTGTGCGAACCACCCCGGCGAACACCACCCGGAGCAGCCAGGTGAAGCGCGGTCAGATCTTAAAGGATGGCGATCGGCTGGAAACCGGACCCGGGGCGTTTTGTGCCATCAAGTTTCTGGATGATAAAAGTTTGTTACGCATTAAAGAAAAATCTTCTTGCGTAATCGAGGGGAAACGGGAGGGAAAAACCATCGCAAAAAACATTTTTGTGGAAATCGGTTCCTTTTTTGCCAGTCTCTTCAAACAGAAAAACAAATTCCAAATTACCACCCCCACTTCGGTGGCATCGGTTAAGGGAACTCAGTTCTGGGTACAGCAGTTCGGGCAAACCGGTGAAACCCATTACATCTGTCTGGAGGGGGTTGTGGAAGTGAAGAATAATGCTGGCAAAGTACTGGTCAATGCCGGGCAGACAGCGGTGGTGACATCCCGTTCCCGGATGCCGTTGGTGCGTCTTACCAATGAGGGCGAAATTCCTTCCCGTGAAACGGAAGGATCGTCCAACCGTTCTCTCGATGTGGAATTTCAGAACGCCAATGGGGAAAGTAAAATTTTAAGAATCGAAATTCAGGAATAAGCCCATGAAAACGAAACGATTCTCTCCGGTGATTTTGGGAGTGCTGCTGTGTTTGAGCACCATGATATTGGGATATGATCGCTCGGAAATTAATTTTTCAATCATGCCCAGTATAGACGATAACATGCGATTAAAATTTTCATTGGATTTACTGAATCATTCCCCCATGCCCATTCGTGAAGTACGGATATATTATCGGGAATTCAGCGAGGCAAAATTTCATTCCCTGCCGTTAAAATCCGAAGGGCTGCGCTACCTGGCGGATGTGGACCTCTCCGATTACCGGGGCAGCATGGTGGAGTATTTTGTGGACATTGAATACGGAGATGGCTCCCGGGACACATATCCGTCCGAAGCACCGGAAACCAACCTGTTCCGGGTGGCGGTGCAGGAAGGGTTTGAGTCCGATGCCGGGTTGGTGGTAATCAGTCCCGAACCGAATGAGGAAATTTTTACCGATGAATTTATCCTCATGGTTTCTTTTTTTGAATACAGCGGATTGGTGGATAAGGAACGCACCAAAATATACTTAGACACCTGGGATGTTTCTCGATCTCGTTTTGTAAAAGTTTTTGAGGATTTTGTCACCTTTGCGCCCAAACAAGTGCCCCCGGGGCGGCATAAAGTCCGTCTGGAGTTATTTGACCAGACCGGGAAATTGCTGGCTGCCAAAACCTGGTTTTTCACCGCCCTGCGCCGCCGGGGTCCGGCACCGACCACCGGAAACTTCAATTATTCCGGGCAATTTTTTGCCGAATCCCGTAATGAAGAACTGGTGGATGGAACCCAATCCAATACTTACAATAAAACCGGTCTGCGGTTTACCGCCGGTACGCCGACCGTTAAATTCGGTTCCCGGATATTTATATCTAACCAGGAAAAAAGCAGTCGTCAACCCATTAACCGCTATACCGGCTGGCTGCAATGGAATTTCTGGAACGACAGATTTGTTCGCATCACCGGCGGCGATGCTTACCCACGTCTTAACCCGTACCTGCTGCAAAATATTTTTGTGCGCGGGGTTTACGGGCAGGTCTACCTGAAATTTATTAATCTGGATGTGACCAAAGGCTTTACGCAACGGGCAGTGGAAGGCAGTACGATAGTTGATACCAGCGGCGCCGTGGTGGATACTTCCGGGGGGATGTTCAAGCGCAACTTATGGTCGGTGCGTGCCAGTTTTGGCGCCCGGAAAAAGTTCCAGTTGGGCTTTACTGCGGTGAAGGGGAAGGATGATGTGAATTCGATCCGGTTTGGCAGCACCCCGGAGGAAAATTTCGGGGTGGGCACCGATCTGTTCCTTTCCCTGGATAACGAGCGAATCATTTTCGAAGGCTCTGCCAACGCCAGTTCCTATAACCCCAATATCCTGGATGGTAAAGATATTGAACTCTCCAAACTAAAAGATGCCGGGTTTGATATTAGCGATAAATTGTATGATCTGGCGACAAAGTTCATCACCGTCAATCAATATCTCATCCCTATTCCGGGATTGGCTTTCCAGGGTCAGTTGCGGTTGAACTATTATAACAACAGCTTTTCCGTGTTATACAAATATGTGCAGGATAACTTCCACAGCCTCGGGCAGCCCTATTTACTGCGGGATAATAAGGGATTCACCATCTCCGACAATATCCGGCTTTTACAAAATCAACTGTTCTTAAACCTGCGCTACCAACAATATGAGAATAATTTGACCGATACTAAACCGGCAACCACTACCAATCGCACCCTGGCATTTATGATCTCCTATTTTCCCATGCAAAATTTCCCTTCAATCAATTTTGGGTTCAATAATTACCAGCGGGATAATGGAATAAATGACAGCAGCAATCCGATTGCTTTTCCGGAAGATAATGTGACCAACACCATTAACTTTTCTACCAGTTATAATTTTCTGATGTCCAATTTGAAAAATCGCTTAACGATTACCCTCTTGAATTATAATCGGAAAGATAATACCGTTCAGGGGATTGATAACCTTTCGAATACCCTTTCCTTGTTGCTCAAAACGCAATACAATAATCCCCTTACCTCATTTTTACAGTTTAATTTTCAACAGACGGACAACACGGCAACGGTAAATGAAAGTAAGTTAAACCTGGGGTCTTTTGGCGGTGGATTGGATTATCGTTTCAAAACGTTGTTTGCCCGCGGTGACGAACTTTTGATTGCCGCCAGCACCCTTTACGGCAAAGTCTCTTCAGATGTCACCACGACTCTGAACAATACCAGCGCCATGACCTCCACCGATTATAACCGCCTTTTCCTGAACGGCAGGTTGATTTATTCGCATCAATCCCTGGGGCGCATCACTATCAATGCCGATCTGGTCAATTATACCGGCGACCGAAGTTTTAAGGATTACATCATTACCGCACGGTATGATCTCTCATTCTAAGAAACCTTCATGGCAGGGGTATGGATACACCGGAAGGTTTGAGGAATGAGAAGGAGTAGAAACGTATTTGAGTATGACCGGGAATTTCAACAAAAATCGTGAGCCAATACACCGGTTCAGCGGATCTTTAAAATGATCAGGTAGATTTTCCTCAACCTAAGCTCTGCACCTTGTTATGGAAAAACGGAAACTGATAGCTTCTTTGATTTTATCTCTTGTCGTGTTTGGCGTTGCATTTTTGCTGCGCTATAGTGTGCCGGCATTTGAGACGCTGGAGCTGAAGGCAATTGACTGGCGGTTTTCCTTCCGGGGTGCCCGTTCCGTAGAGGATGTTCCGATTGTGCTGGTGGCGATTGATGATTACTCGTTCGAAGTATTACCGGAACGCTGGCCCTGGCCCCGGTCTTACTATGCCCATGCGGTGCGGAATCTGGTGCGCGCCGGAGCGAAAGTCATCGGGTTGGATGTGATTCTGGATGTGCCCGATAAACAGGGTGCAAAGAGTGATGCCGAACTTGCCGACGCCATCCGTTCCGCCGGTAATGTAGTGCTTGCCGGTAAACTGGAGCAGAGCGATCGCCTCCAAACCTACCGCTTCCTGGTGGAACCGATTGCTCCCTTAAAAGAAGCCGCCAACAATAGCGTGGGGATGGTTTCCATCCAGGTGGACCCGGACGGCATCTACCGCCGCTACCCGATTGCCCAACCCCATCAGGATTCCTTGATGCCTTCCTTTGGAATAGAGTTGCTGCGCCATTATGAAGGTTATTCCCCTTCCCTGCCACTAAAACCGGAAAAAGGGGCTTACCGATTCGGCGACTATCGCATCCCGCTCTTTCAGGACAATACCATGCTGATTGATTTTGCCGGTCCCCGGGGCACCTTCCCCATGTATTCCTTCGCTTCCCTCATCGATGATGAGACCCTGGATTTAGGCGATGACGACCTGAATTATTTCACTGAGAATTTGCTGCCCGATGAAGTGTTTAAAGATAAGATTGTTGTGATTGGCTCCACGGTGGCAGAATTGCACGATAATTTCCCCACCCCGTTCCTGGAATATGAAAATACCACCCAGGAGATGCCGGGAGCAGAAATCCATGCCAATGCCCTGCGCACCATTTTATTGAACTTATTCTTCTCCGCCCCCTCAGCGGGGGTGTTGATGCTCATGGTTCTTGCCCTGGTTGTATTGATCCATTTTCTGTCCCTCAGGTTATCCATCCTCTGGTCAACCGTGATGACAATTGGGTTAATTATTGCCTTCACCCTCAGTCAGTTCGTTTTATTTGCCAGATTTCACCTGGTGGTGGATCTGGTGTTCCCGGTGCTGGGAATGTTCTTTGCCTTCGTATCTACCAACTTATATCAATTCATGCTCACCCAACGGGAGAAGAAAAAAATATTGGGTGCTTTTCAGCAATATGTTCCCGAGAAGGTGATTTCCGAGTTGCTGGAGCATCCGGAAAAATTGACCCTGGGCGGGGAAGAACGGGTGATGACGGTGTTGTTTTCCGATGTGGCAAGTTTTACGACCATCTCGGAATCGTTAGCTCCCCGCGACCTGGTTATGTTGATCAATGAATATCTCAGTGAGATGACCGAAATCGTATTGAAGTTTGACGGCATCATTGATAAGTACGAAGGAGATGCCATCATGGCGGAATTTGGGGCACCGGTCTATTACGAAACCCACGCCGAGATGGCATGTTACGCCGCCCTGGAGATGCAAAAACGGCTCAAGGAGCTTTCCCGGCGCTGGCGGCGGGAAGGGCGCCCGGTGTTAACCTGCCGGGTGGGCATTAATACCGGAAATATGATTGTCGGCAACATGGGTTCCCGCAAAGTGTTTGATTACACGGTGCTGGGGGATGAGGTGAATTTAGCCTCCCGCTTAGAAGGGGCAAACAAAGCTTACGGCACCCGGATCATGATTAGCGAAGCTACTTACCAGGCGGTAAAGCACCTTTTTGTTACCCGCCCGCTGGATATGATTCGGGTGAAAGGGAAGCATAAGCCGGTGCAGGTATATGAATTGATTTGTGGGAAAAATGACA
>CAYYGL010000199.1:0-8810 GCA_964471235.1 uncultured Calditrichaceae bacterium | reverse complement strand
AATCTGTACCTCATCCCCCTCTAACAAACCGTTCAACAAGTAGATGTTGGTTCCACCAAAGGCGATATCCCTATCCATGGACGGCAGGGTGAGGGTGTCCAGCGCAGTGAGGGTCGATAGGTCATAGAGTATTAACCCTGCACTTGGGTGCCGGGAATAGGCGGCTGCCATATTTCCCGCAAACGCCACATCCCGGGTTAATATGGGAATTGGCGTCCCATCAATCTCCACCGGAATGGTTGGATCCGAGATGTCGAAAACACGTAATCGCCAGGAAGCTAAAGTGGGAAGATAAAGAAGCGAATTTCTGATCTCCACATCCGCTGTATGTCCGTTCACCTCCAGAACAGCCGGTAATGTGCTGGTTAAGGTAAGATTTGAGCTGTCATCTACCGTGTAAAGATCGGAATGCGCTATCTTGCCGTAATTTACCAATACTGTACCATCTGTCTGAAAACGGGGAGCCATAACCGTGTGAGTGACAATATTTCCGGGATTTCCCCCGGCATTAAAGATACTCAATTGAAAAGAATTTCCGAATTCCCGATGTTCAATTGCGAACATTTTTCCGTTTGCATTTTCCAACTGGGCGATAGAGATTAGCTCGGGGAGATAAACTTGTTGGGTAAGGTTGCTTTGCTGGGGCAGCACCTGAAAGCTATCGCTTGCCTGATCGGCAAAGTAATTGTCCCGCACCGTTACTGCAACCTCTCCAGAACCGGTATGTAGGGGAGTGAGGGAAACCGCATCGGAGGTATCCGGAAAAAGCCCGATCACCCAATTCGGGAGGTCCCATTGGTAGGTAAGCACATCGCCATCCGGGTCGGAGGAAGCGCTGGCATCGGCAATTGCAGCATTGCCGAAGGTGATTGTCGATGGCTGTATGATTAATTGAGCTGAGGGGGGATGATTGGTTATGGCCGTCACGGTGAGCGTATCTTCCAGTAGGCTTCCGTTTTGCAGCATACCTTCTGCCCGTACCGTATAGTCACCTGCCACATCCGGTGCCAGGAGTGCCTGAAAACCACCCCCGGGAACGATCTGGGCATTGCTCCCGGGAGGCTGAGCAATCAGTTGCCATTGAACGGATTGGAGGGCTTCTCCGTAGATCAATGAAAAGAAATTCACATCAAAAATAAATGTTGAATCGGTGGAGATTAGTGAATCATTAACCACGATATCCAGCAATCTGCCATACGGGAAAAATGCATCCAGAAAAGACACTCGCTGCTTCATTTCGGTGATGCTGCTCAGGGCATCCGTTCCCTGAGCCACCACGTAAGCAAAAAAAATATCCTGGGTATCCCCGGTGGCAAGATGAAACGGACCGCTATTTACCAAAAAGCGTTTATCTACCGGTTGATTATCTATCCAACCGCTGCCGGTGACCGGATTACCGGAATAAAAATAACGGGGGTTGGTCTGGGGCGTTCCCCCAACTCCCCACTGGGTGGGGTCGATAGGAGTTCCATCCCTGGTTAACCCACCGACCTGGTAATTCCGGGCATGGGTAGCGTTCTGGGGGTCCCCCAGGATCGGGTCAGCATTGATGTATTGCATGAAAGAAGTCATGGGAAGAGTTCGTTTGTTGAGGATGGTATCCACCCCCTGAACCGGACCTCGATAGATAATCGCGGTGTCTCCCGGCGCATCAACCAGCGCACCTTGAAGGAGTTTTACACCGAACGCCGGTGGGTTATTTCCATACATGGCATCAAAACCATCATTATAGATATATCCCACGTTCAAAACGGTATCACAGCCGACAAGGTCATCCTGAAAGTCGCCGATATCGGCATCATCCCAAACGGAGTAGTTCACATCCTCAGCCGCCTGGGGAGTGGGATTGAGCAATTGAATTCGGAAAAAAATTACATCCGCCAGTTCACCCTGCTCATAAGCCCAGACGGTCTGATGAATTTCCAGCTCGATGGGTGATGTACCCAGTGTACGCTCCGACATGGGGGTTCCGTCATTATAAACGGTCCATGCCATTTTGTCGCCCACCAATGGCGGTCGATCAATATTCGGGTCGTATAACCCGTCTCCGTCCAGATCAATAAATTCTGCACCCAACGCCACAGCATCCGCCCACTCGATATATGCCGGGCTTCCGGGACCATCGTTGCCGGTTACCACATAAAAGCGTGCTGACGGATCAGCCGGGTCCATTCCCCAGCTACCGGGCTGCCATTCATGAATCAATGATGATTTTGCCATCCAGGAGGCCCGTAACTCCCCATTTACAAACGCAGTGGTAGCCAATCCTCCCTGGAATAAAAATGTTAAGCCGCTCCCTGCCGGATAATATCCCTGCCCATCCTCCCCATTGCTGCCATCATTGTTCAGGGGTAGTTCCACATTGTTGGTATCCATCACCACCACATCGTCTACGATGAAGGGATTGTGCTTCGCCGTGGATTTGTCTCCGGCGGACCACAGGTATGTCGAAGGTAACAAAATACAAAGTGTGGAAAACAATCCCCAAAAAGTCGTTTTCATGATTCCCTCCTTATAGAGTTGCTTCATTAAAGTGTGTTGAAATGATTCTGATGGTGAACTTAATTGATTCAACTCGGTTATCTCAAAAGTAGCATCTTACGCGTTTGAACAAAATTTCCGGCTTGCAGGCGGTAGAAATAGACTCCGCTGCTAACCGGCTGCCCGAGGCTATTGGTTCCATCCCACTGCACGGTGTAACTACCCGTCGCTTTGTGCTCGTTAACCAGCGTTTTTACTTCGCGCCCTAATATGTCATAAACTTTCAAGGTTACCCAATTGTCAATTGGCAATTGATAATTGATAATTGTCGATGGGTTGAACGGGTTGGGGTAATTTTGGAATAAGCGGAAGCGGTCCGGGGTTCTGGAAATCGGTTTGTCATCAATACCCAAAACGAGGGTCGAATCGTACCTTAGTTTATAATAACCGGCGCCAAAATTGGCATTGCCCTGTTCGGCAATGAAAAATTCCGGAGTATTCCAGGTCATTCCCAGAATGGGAAGCCCGGAATAACGAAATGCAATTTTTTCAGGTGCTGCCGGTATCGATACATCATATATCTCCACCCCAAATTTCAATCCCACAAGGAGCGTATCACCAAAGGCGTTCATATCCAGAATGGGATCGTTGAACTCATCCGGGATAATGGATGTAACCGTGATGGAGCCCACCTGCTGCAAATTGTTCGGCTGGGTGGCATCCACAATAGTGATGGAGTTCCCTTCCGGGATTCCATCGAGAATATAAATGACCGAATCACTCATCTCAATATTATAAAAACCGGGAGGATTTAATGGCAGCGAATCCAGATGAATAATATTGAACGGATCAGAAATATCCAATGTGACCAGTCCAACTGAGGGAAGTCGGCTCTGGTAAGCTACGATGTTTCCTTCAAATACGACATCGGGAGTTAACGGAGTGAGGGGGTGGGTTGTTAGAAGAACCGGGTTTGATAAATCACTGATATCATACACCTCAATTCGAGGCAACATTTGTACAGGTAAATAGAGATATGGGTAACGGATTCCTACCTCGGCATATCGTTGATAGAGACTTATCAGGTCCACCGGGATGCTACTCATGAATATTAACGAGTCCCCGTTAATGGTATAGATATCGATACTCGAGTTATGATAGTCGTAGGCGATCAGGATATCACCGTCGGTGGTGAAATGTACTGCTGCCACATTATTTATGGTAAAATCAGGCGGTGAGACGTCAGGATCAAAAATCACCAGGGATTGCATGGGAATCAATGCAAAGATTTTTCCATTCACAAATTCCATTTGGGTGGCATCCCGGAGTAAGTCATGGTAGTCTTCCTGGTCGAAGGCACTCATCAGAGGTGTCACGAAAAAGGGCTGAGAGGCTTCCCGGGTAAAATACTCATCCTGCACGAAAACGGTAATCATCTGGTTGCCGGTGTGCAGCGGGGTCATTGGAATGATGGGGGTATCCTGAAGGTCTGCTTGTACCCACACTGGCGTTCTCCATTGAAAATGCAAGGGGTCTCCATCCGGGTCGGAAGAAGCGCTGGCGTTCGCTTGAAAGGTGCTGCCAAAAGTGATTTCAGAAGGGTTAAGCGTCAATACTGCGTTGGGTGGATGATTGTTCACGGCGCTTACACCAAGAGTGTCTGACAACTGGGCTCCGCTGCCAAAAGTGGCTTGTAATCCGACGGTGTAGTTTCCGGGGATATCCGGGTCTAAAAATACCTGAAATCCCGGTCCGGGAATCAGTGTCGCATTACTACCAGGGGGGCGGCTGATCAGTTCCCAATCGGCGGCTGCCAGGCTGTCTGCACCGACTAATATCCGATGGAACACATCAAACACAAAAACAGAATCAAGAGAAATCACGGTATCGTTTGCTACGATTCGTAAGTAGCGTCCCACCGGGAAAAAATCCCGAAGAAAATCCGAGCGATCTCGAAGAACATCAATACTGTGCAGGTAATCCATGCCCCTGCCCACCAGGTAAGCAATGGCAATATATTGAGTTTCCCCGGCTGGCAATTGAAAAGGACCGGAGTTAAGCAGAAATCGTTTATCAGCCGGTGTGTCGTCGCGCCACCCGGAACCCGACACCGGATCGCCGCTGAACAGGAAATGGGGATTGTCTGAAGGTGTGCCGCCAGTTCCCCAATCCGGGGGATATAAGGGAGTGCCGGTTTTATCCAACCCCATTTGAAGATTGTGAGCTTCCTGGGCATTATTGGGTCTACCCAGGTAAGGTGAACCACTAAGGGTGGCGATAAAGGAGGTCATTGGCAAAGTTGTTTTTCCCAGCAAAGTATCAATTCCCTGGGAGATACCCTTAAAGACAAGTGCTGTATCTCCCGGGGAATCGATAACCGCTCCCTGTAATATTTGAATGCCGAATGCCGGCGGGTTTCCGCCATATATTCCGTCATCAAAGTAGTTGTAGCAATATCCCATTTGACGGAGGGTATCACAGGCTATCAGATCATCCTGATAATCACCAATATCCGGATCTGACCAGATTGAAAAATAGAGGCTGTCAATATCGTTTCCGGAAGTGTTGGTTATCTGGTACAGAAAAAAGACAATGTCTCCTAACTCTTGATCATCCTGAAACGCCCAGACGGTCTGGCGAATTTCCAACTCCATCGGATCTGTTCCGATATGGCGATTTCCCAGGGGAACTCCGTCATTGATCACATTCCAGATGGTGATATCGCCCATTAGCGGGGGACTGTCAACATTGGGATCATATAAGCCATCTCCATCCCGGTCGATGAAATCCGCTCCCAGGGATACGGCATCCTGCCAATTCACATACGCCGGGCTCCCTGCCGAGTCACTGATAGCAACTTTATAAAACCGTGCCAGGGGATCATCCGGGTCCATACCCCAAATGCCCGGCTGCCATTCTTGAATTTGCATGCTTTTGGTTATCCAGGAAGCCCGTAAAGAGGTATCCACCACACCGCTGAAGGCAAGACCACCATCAAAAAGGAAGGTGAATATGGAACCGGCAGGATAATGCGAATCACCATCTAATCCGGTGCTGCCGTCATTCATTAACCCCAGGTCTATTCGGTTGATTCGAATATGGATTGTGTCATCGATGACAATTGGCGAAATGGCAATTGATGGTTTTTCCCCGGCGGCAAAAGCTAAGGAACATAGCAAAAGTAAAAGAATCAACGTTCGGTGAGACATGACTTTGTCTCCTTTATGTTTTGCTTTTTCAGTAGGTAGGGGATGTTGTTACAGAATGCTCTATGCTGTCGGTGAAATTCTATTCGTACGAAACGTTAAAAATTAAGTAACTTGTTTGAAAAATGCAATTTGATCAAAAATCTGTTTTTGACGGTTCAATAAATAATGTTTGATTTTAATTCGATATTAAGATGATATTGTATCTTGCATTGCGGGATTTGGAGTTGGAGAAGTGATTGCCACTAAATAAAGAACAAGAACCATCATGGAGACGCCAGTGAAAAATATCCTTATCACCGGCTACCCGGGAGTGGGCAAAACTACCCTACTCAGGCGATTGGCGGTTGCGTTGCAGAATTTTCATCCGGTGGGATTTTATACCGCTGAAATCCGGGAGGGAGGTGTTCGCAAGGGGTTTGAATTGATTTCCCTGGATGGGAAGCGTGGTCTGCTTTCCCATGTGGATATCCGCAGCGCCTGTCGGGTCGGAAAATACGGGGTGGATGTGACAGGATTCGAGCAATTTCTGGAGAAAATCGATTTCCGGAATCCGGCGGCGCAGTTGCTGGTAATTGATGAAATCGGGAAAATGGAGTGCTTTGCGAAGCGTTTCCGAAAATTGATTATGGAGCTTTTGGAATCGGATAAAGTGCTGGTTGCCACCATCGCCCGAAAAGGAGACCGGTGGATTGAAACGATAAAACAGCGCGCAGATATCAGACTATGGGAAATCACCTCAACCAATCGGGATCGCCTGTTGGAAACATTGCTACCGCTTATACAAAATGTACTCTCCTGACTCTGGTATTCGGTTTGTTTGAGTTGTAAGAGGCTACGCCAATAATGTAGCCTCTACGAAGCGGGTATTCGAATACACCGAAAGAGTGACTTAGCAGTTCCTGATAAACAAACCTCGTGTAAGTTTTATTATTGTAGAAAAGATTAACTTCCGAACGTATTCTTTCATTGCTGCTCGAACGATGTTGGTGCCGGGATGGTTACCGCAGCAACAACATCCGATGTGTTCTGGAAAACTTCCCGGCAACTAACCGATACAGATACACCCCGCTGCTGACTTCCTGACCGGCGTCATCCCTGCCGTCCCATAGCACCGTGTAACGACCTGCGGCTTGTCGTTCGTTCACCAGTGTTCTAATCCGCTGCCCGATCGTATTGTAAATCGCCAATTGTACCTGACTGACAGCCGGAAGCTGATAGCTGATCGCTGTTTCCGGATTAAACGGATTGGGATAGTTCTGGAACAACTGATAATGGTCTATGATTTCCACTTCCGGCTCAATTTGGGAGACGGTGCCAATGTTGCTGATAATGGTCAATTGATTTTGCCAGGTACTGACGGTTGCCAGATCGATGTCTCCATCCAGATCAAAATCACCGCCGACCACGGAAAGGGGTTGAACTCCGGCAAACGGGCTGGCAATTAATCGAAAAGTGCCTCTGCCATTATTCCTCAATACCGAAATATTATTTTCCTGGATATTTGAGTTGGCAGCAAGTAAATCCAAATCGCCATCCCCATCAATATCCGCTGACCATAACGAGTTGGTTGCCACACCGGTTTGTACTCGATCAAAAGACAGGAACGTTCCTGAGGTGAATTTTTTGAACACACTGACAAATCCGGGATCGGTCCAATGTGCGGTGGCAACATCCGGCATACCATCCATATCAAAATCCCTGCTGAGTACATCGCGAGGAAACGCCCCAACTCCCGGGGCTTGCAGATTTTCAAACCGCCCTTCGGTGTTGTTCAACAAAAGAGACAGGAACTGAGATTCCTGATTTGCCACTATCAAATCGAGATAACCATCATTATTCATATCGCTGACAGATGCCGCAATCGGAATGACTCCCAACAGATAGTAAGAATTCAATACCAAATGGCCTTCTCCGTCATTCCATAAAATAGCTGCCTTACCCGGGTTGCCCGTGGTGATAGCCGCGATATCCATAAACCCGTCTCCATTCCAATCTCCACTTTCTAATGTTTTAGGGTAAAAACTGCTAAGCGTAATCGGCACAGTTTGAAAAGAAAAATTTCCCTCATTGAGTAGCACGGCAACCTGGTTTGTGTTTGTATCAACCATCAGATCGAGATCACCGTCCCGGTCCACATCCAGGGCGATGAGAGCCCATAAAAACTGACCCACCGGAATAGAGTTGACCTGTGAAAACTGCCCCTGCCCATTATTTTCCCAAACCGTTACTCGTCCGTTTTCCAGATTATGAGCAACGGCTAAGTCGAGATCCCCGTCGTTGTCTAAATCTGCCGGGATTACACGCCAGGGATTGGGTTCTGTAAAATACCCTGCTGTTCTTGTAAATGAAACATTATGAGCATCGGTTGCGACGGTAAACTGCCAGGAATAAGACGATAAAATTGGTTGATGAAAGTTGCTTTCCAGATTTGATGTTAGGGTGACTGTAATAACTTCTCCGCTCATAAAATGATGTGATGGAAAGATAGTAATCTCTTTTGTAAGGGAGTCATACACTACCTGTGCTAAAGGAACGTAACCGGTATAATTTCCATACACCACAACATTTTCGGATGTAACGCTTTCCGGGATAACGGGAAAATCAAGCCGGGCAGAAATTACCGTGTCAGCCGGAACACCGATGGCATTCGGTAACGGCGACACATCTACGACAACTTTTCCTCCTAAACCATTTAAAATAATTTTTTGAACCCGTTCGCTACTGCGTACGAAAAGACTGTCTTCATACGATACCTGGGATTCAAGAGGGGTAAATATTACCAGGAATTCTGCGCTATCCAAGGGCGGGATCGTTCTCTGTTTTGGAAAAATCGTAAACACCGGATTTGTCGGAACAATGACTTCCACAAATAAATCACTCTCTCTGCTGGTGTTCCTCACCCAAATTGTTTGGTTGCGACTTTCCCCCGGAGCAACCAGACCGAAATTGATCGAATCGGATAAAATCATGGTGGTGGTTTTGAACTCGTTTTGCTGAGTTTTCACCGGATTGCCAAGTTGTCCCCGGGCATTATTCCAGGAAAACAGAGTAAGGAAAAGTAGTAAATACCCTAAAAATGCAACAAGTATTATTTAGCAAAAAAACAATATTAGCAGAGGT
>CAYYGL010000198.1:0-8824 GCA_964471235.1 uncultured Calditrichaceae bacterium | reverse complement strand
TGTTCAGACTGCCCGGAGCCGTTACCCGCATCGATGTGAAACTGGATGATTACTCCCTTGCCTCGAAGGTGGCACCGGTGATCGAGGATAAATTGGGCGGCTATCCGTTCACGGCTCGAACCTGGTTTGAACAAAACCGCAGTTTGTATAGCTGGATGACCTACGAAAAACTGCTGTTTACTCTGATCCTCAGCCTGATTATCATGGTAGCAGCATTTAACATCGTCAGTTCCCTGGTGATGATCGTGATGGAGAAAACCCGGGAGATCGGTATTCTGAAAAGCATGGGAGCGCCCTCTAAAGGTATCCTGAAAGTTTTTTTAATGGAAGGCGTGATTATCGGAATTCTAGGCACAACCCTGGGAACTTTATTAGGTTATGGGATCTGTTATCTTCAGAAAACATTCGGGATAGTAAAGCTGCCCCCGGAGGTTTATATTATTGATAAACTCCCGGTGGAAATGCATACCTTTGATTTTCTGGTAGTCTCTTTAATCGGGATAGGATTGTGTCTTTTGGCATCCTGGTACCCGGCGTACCGGGCTTCCCGGTTAAATCCGGTGGAAGCGATTCGATATGAATAGACGTCGTTCACTGTCCACCAGCCGGTACCTTTGGTTCCCTGCCGGGTAATCCAAAACAACAGAAATTTAAAAATCTTTCGTTTATAAAGATGAATCCATCAGAGAAAATCGGAATCTTACAAGCGGTCAATATACACAAAGTATATCAATCAGGACCTGCCCGGATAGAGGTGCTAAAAGGGATTTCATTGACCATCCAGCCGGGTGAGATTGTTGTCATCATGGGACCTTCCGGGGTGGGGAAGAGTACCTTGTTAAATTTGCTGGGCACTCTGGATAAACCGACCTCCGGTAATATCTACATTAACGGGGAAGATGTTTTTCAATTCACCGAACAGAAGTTAGCCCGCTTTCGCAACCGGCACATCGGTTTTGTGTTTCAGTTTCACTACCTGATGCCGGAATTTACCGCTCTGGAGAATGTGATGATGCCGCGGATGATTCGCGGTAATAATTGGAAAGTCGATGAACCGTTTGCCATCCAATTATTAAGTGATGTGGGGTTAAAAGACCGGCTTCATCATAAACCCAATCAATTGTCCGGCGGGGAGCAGCAGCGGGTTGCCATTGCCCGGGCATTGATGAATCAACCCGAAGTGGTGCTGGCAGATGAACCCACCGGCGATTTGGACCGCAAAAACAGCCGGATGTTGTTCAATCTGATCCTGGATTTGAACCGAAAATATCAACAAACGTTTGTCATTGTAACCCATGACGAAATGTTTGCCGAGCAAGCCCATCGCATTATTCTGTTAGGGGACGGGATGATTGAAAAGGAAACGGTATTGAGGAAAGTGGGGACGTGAAGCGTAAGGCTTGATACGTAAAGGATTAAGAAAAAATGTAACCACATTGGGCAATGGAAGCAACTACCCACCATATAGACGCCATGCAGACCCCGGTTCAATTTTTAAAAGGCGTGGGGGAGAGACGGGGCAAGGCGCTGCAAAACATCGGCATTGAAACTCTCCAGGATTTATTAGAATTCCGACCCCGGCGTTACCTGGATCACTCCCAGGTGAAAACCATCAACCGTCTGGAAATGGATGAAGAAGTGACGGTAATGGGCGAAGTCATTACCAAACAAATTCATCGTCGTGGGAAACGGCGGTTAAGTGTTACCATTTATGACGGCACCGGCACCCTGGAAGCCGTCTGGTTTAACCAGGTGGATTTTTTCTCCCGAATCTTCAAAGCAAAACAGGTCATTGCTTTCAGTGGTCGGGTGTCCCGCTACCGGTCCTGGCAGATGGTGCACCCCGATTTTGACATCATCAGTGAAACCGGGGAGCAATTGCACACCGGGCAGATCATTCCCCTGTATCCATCCAGCCAGGCGTTTAAAACAGCGGGATTAAGCCATTACATCTTTCGAAAAATTTTTTCCCGGGCATTACAGAAATATGGCGATGCCATCCCGGAGACCCTGCCGGAATACCTGGTGAAGCGCTATCGTCTGCTCCCCCGCAGAGATGCCTTCCGGCAGATGCATTTCCCGGATTCCCTGGAAATGATTCACCAGGTATGGCGCCGGTTTAAATACGAAGAGTTGTTTTACCTGGAATTGTTAATGGCATTGCGTCGCCATTTTTACTATTCTCCTACCGCCGGAATCCCCATGAAATATGACCGTCAGCGGCTGGAAAATTTTATCCGGGCTCTTCCCTTCTCGTTAACCGCCGCTCAACAACGGGTGGTAAACGAAATAGAACGGAACCTGAACAGCGGGCAGCCCATGAACCGTCTTCTTCAGGGGGATGTGGGGTCCGGGAAAACCGTGGTCGCCCTGATAGCCATGTTAATGAGTATTTTTTCCGGTTATCAGGCTGCTTTGATGGCGCCCACGGAAATTCTGGCACAACAGCATTTTTTTAGCATTCGGGAATTCCTTGCCCGGAGCGATATATCTCTGGCGCTTTTAATCGGCAGTGTACCGGCGCGGCAGAAAACCAAAATTCAACAACAAATCGCCCGGGGAGAAATAGACCTGGTGATCGGAACCCATGCCCTGATTCAACAACAAGTAGAGTTCCGTCAACTGGGTATGGTGGTGATTGACGAACAGCATCGGTTTGGGGTGATGCAGCGCGCCGGGTTGATCCAGAAAGGGAAAACTCCTCATGTGCTGGTGATGACCGCTACGCCAATTCCCCGCACCCTGGCATTGACCATTTACGGCGATCTGGAGGTCTCGGTAATCGATGAACTGCCGCCGGGCAGGCAACCCATCCGAACCTTCTGGCGTACCGAGGAGCGGCTCCCTCGCGTATTTGATTTTGTGCGGGACCATCTGAAGCAGGGGGAACAGGTTTACATCGTTTATCCGCTGATTGAAGAATCGGAAAAGATAGATTTGAAAGCCGCAACCGAGGCGTTTCATTACTTGCAATCGCAGATATTCCCGGATTTTCAACTGGAATTGCTGCACGGACGGATGAAAATGAGCGAAAAAGAGGCAGTGATGGCGCGCTTTAAAACCGGCGAAACCAATATGCTGGTCGCAACCACGGTCATTGAAGTGGGGGTGGATGTGCCCGATGCCACCATTATGATCATCGAACATGCCGAGCGGTTCGGGCTCAGTCAATTGCACCAGTTACGGGGGCGAATTGGCAGGGGGCGTCGGCAATCCTACTGTATTTTAATTACTCCCGCCAATATCAATGAAATAGCCCGGGAGCGGATGGCGGTGATGGAAGAAACCAGCGACGGTTTTGTAATTGCCGAGGCTGATTTGCGCCTACGGGGCAGTGGCGAATTTTTCGGCACCCGCCAACATGGGCTGCCCGACTTGCAATATGCTGACCTGGTCACCGACCAAAATATTGTTGCCGCCGCCCGGAAAGATGCCTTTGCTCTGGTAGAAGATGACCCTCACCTTCGCCGCCCCGAACACCAGGCAGTACTGAAACGCTTTAAAGAACGGTTTACGGAAAAATTTCAATTCTCCAGCACCGCTTGAAACTTCAACTGATCACTCACTTAACATCCGGACAGGGCTATGTTCTTATTGCACCCCATCATCGTTCATTTTGCCATTGCATTATTATCCGTCGCTGTGATTGCGGATTTGCTCTACCTGGTCACCCGGAAACAAAACTTCTGGCAATTGACCAATCTGATGTTGCTCATCGGCATCTTGAGCGCACTGATTGCCGTCATCACCGGCAACCAGGCGTTTCAGGTGGTTAACGTTCCTGAAGGCACCAAACCGCTGGTGCTGTCCCATCAACTCTCCGGGCAGATTACCCTGGGGTTGTTTTTGGCCGTGGGTATATTACGATGGGTATTCATCCGTTTGAAATTATTTGCCAACCCGGTGAAGTGGATTTACTACCTGCTGCTGATTGCCGCCTCATTTTTCCTTTTCCGCACCGGGGTATTAGGCGGAGAAATGGTCTATATTCATGGGGTTGGAACCAAAAAGGAAAGCGTCAAACCCGCCGCAAAGCCGTCTTTTCAATAAATCTTATTGCTCCTGAAGACGTATTATCTGATTGGTACTCCAGCCGGTTGAAAAACAACAATGCCGGTGCTGCCGGAGAGGGGCGGGCTAACTGAAAATACTGCCGGGAACACCTTAAATCGCCGGCGATAAGTCCATTCCCATCTTTTGTAAAGTGGCAAAAATAATCCCCAGGAGCAGCCCATAGACAATATGTCCCACCACATGGGCAACCGCCACCTGAAAATCGGCTTCCTGAAATTGTTCCACCGGGTGGTGTTCCGCAAAGATAACGATCCCGAATCCCACCACGAACCCGTGAACAAAACCGATCAGGGCGCCTACAATGACAGTGGAAAGAAAGTTGGGTAAATTTAACAGACTGAGCACATGCAGATAAACGCCGGAAATGATAATACCGGCGGTAAAATGGATCATCAAACCGATTTTTAAGGCATTATCCAGGGATTTGGTAAACAAACATCCCACTGCCCGAACCATATCCGCTTTTGTCCAGCCGGTCTTGTCAATAATCCACAATACCAGGGTAATCCCAAGGGTTGCAATAAATCCCCCAAAGATGGGTAACAAAATATATTTCATTTGAATATCCTCCTGTTTGTGAGATTCTGTTGATACATTGTGTTTCCGCATCCCGGGGCAACAGAGCAATGAATCCCTGCTAAAACCGAAGGAATCATGTGTTGAGCCGGGTGGTATTTAAAAAATCCGGTGTTTCACGCCAGAAACCAATTTTGAAACCTATCCGGACCTACGAACAGAAAGCCAATAGCGCAGGTTCTTGGTTTTGATCATGGATTCATAGTTTATAGTGCACTTGAGACAATACGCCGACTCTGCTACAAGCAAATGGTAGGTTCGCTTCATGCTTACCTGTTCAAACATCAGACGACCGCTTTGTTAGATGATGCAAGCTTGTAAAACGATTGAATGAATAATAACAGAGAATCATGAAATATTCAAGAAAAAAACGGTGGACTTTTTATGGGTCCCATCCCGGGTGCCGTTAAAATTGATTAAAAACACCATTTAATCAATTGCACTTTTGTATATTTTCATGTAATTTACAAAACGATTTTGAAAAATAAATGACAATCGGGGTAAATATGCGTCTTGTTGCCATCTGGTTTTTGTTTTTTGCCTATGTGGCTTTGATGGTTTATTTATACATTAAGGTTGAAGTTCCGGAAAAACCGACTCCCAATGCATCAGACAGCACGGTAGTTGTTGATACCACGCAATCGATGAAAAACGAAGCCGACAGTCTACTGGCAGTGGTTTACCGCGCCTATGAAAAAGAAGATTATGACGACGCCCGCCGGGTTGCCGCAGAACTGGAAGAGAAATTTCCCAATTCAAGCCATGCCGAAATGGCGTCTCGATTGATCGCCGCCATCGGGAAAGATTCTTCACTGGCGGTCAATCAGTCCGCTGAACAGCCTTTGTCCAGGACCGGCATCTCATCGAAACCCCGGAAAAAGACCACCCCACAACCGGCAAAACGGAAAGTATCCGGGAAAACCACCCCTCCTTCGTCCACTATCCCCAAACCAGCCAAATCCTCTCAGCCGGAATATTCCCCGGAACAGCTTCAACAGGCGCTGGCAAAACTGCGCCAGGTGCGGGATGAGGAAACCGGTATGACCTGGTATTTTAATAAGTTCCTTTCTCATTATGTGTATAAAAACAGTCTGGAAGCCTATATCGGCAAAGATGACAACGGGGGGATTCAACTCCGAATCCGCATTTACTACACCGGCGAAAAGCTGTTAAATATTGACTCTTACGAAGTCTATGCGGATGATCAGGTCTTCACGATTTCTACGCTGAGCGGCACCATTGAACGGGGGAAGGGACCGATGGGCGCCTGGGAATGGTTTGAGATGTTAGCCGGGGAAAAGGAAATTGCCATGCTCTCCCGGGTCATGAATGCCGACCGGGCTGCTATCCGGTATATCGGTGATAAAGCGATTTGGGAACGTTCCATTGGGGAATTGGAAAAACTGCGCTTATCCTACATTATGCAGGCATACCGGGCATTGGAAAGTCAGCGGGAACTGCTGACCAGCAACGTGGGCGCCCGGTAAATGTCGAAAGATTTTCCGAAAGCTGCCTTGAAGTTATTATCGGGGGTCCGTCTCTTTGATTCATGATGCTCCGGATACTATAGAAGCGCCTTAACAATTTCTTCCCATTCTTCTTCCAGGGATAACCGGGAACGGGGTTTCCCGGCACGATGATACCAGTAAGAAGCATTCCCCACATCTCCTTCTTTACGATGCAGATAAGCGTGCACCCAGGCGCCATCAGCGGAGTCCACCGATTGCGCTAAACGATGTGCTTTCTCCCACTCTCCTTTGGCATCATACCATAACGCCTGCAAAGTAGTTGAAATGCCCTCCGGCGGGAAATCATTTGATAATGAGGAAAGAAAATCTTCCATGGTCATCATACCTCCGCGGTTACCTGCGTATTAAACGAGAGGAAGGAAAAAAGCCGTGAATCTCTCAAATTGCATCAGGTAATCCATCTGATGTTAATCCTGGCTTTCCGCTTCTTCCTCATTATGGCTCCTTTCAGTGGTTTCAGGAAATGCATGATGTTGGCTATTTTGATTTACCCTGAACGGTCATCATCTTTAGAAATTAAATGCGATCCCGGCCCGTTCTCCATTCAAATAGGGTCTGAGGGAGATTCCCCGGTAGTGCTTTTTGCGTCGGCGACTGATAACCCAAGTTCCTGCCAGGTATCCAATTACTCCCCCGGCAATCACATCGGTAGCCCAGTGCTTCCGGTGCAACATCCGTTGGAAACCGACAGAAACCGCAAAAGTATAGGCACCCGTTTTTACCCATCTGGATTTGACCTGTTTCGCCAGAACGGTCATCATCGCAAAAATACTGGAGGTATGCCCGGAAGGGAAGGACATATACCGGGAGTTCAACTTGAAAGAAACCCCGTTAAAGGCGTATTGACCGTCATTGGTATAAGGGCGATGCCTGCCGACCAGAGTTTTTAACGACAGGGTCGCCAGGGAACTCACGATCAGGGCTTGCCACATCAATTTCACGGTTTCTCCGGGTTCTACAGTTCCTTTTAGGTGGCTGTAGCCGAGCGCCACAACCGAGAGACCTGCCATTGCCGGAAAGGTAAACCGGGAGTCGTAGACCTCACCCACTCTTCCCACGGGCTTTAACAGTTTGAAGAAAAAACTGTGATCTTCCCGGGCATATTCTTCATCAATTTTTGCATCGGAACCGGTAAGAAAAAGCGCCGCTTCGCTTACCCCAATTAGAATTTTTATTCCGGTGGAACTGAAAAAACTCGGTGAGTTATTTTTTTGGGCAAGCCCTTTATTGTTGACACGGATTTGATGCTTTTGTTGAAGCACCATCAGGTGTTCTTGCGCACGGAGTTGGGGGACCGTCATCCAGCTCCCCCAGAATAGTGAGATGGCAATAGAAATTATCGTAAATCGATTCATCTGGCTCTTCCCGGTTTTGTTTGTTGAGTATGATACGCTTCTATCCGTTTCGGTTAAAGTAAAATCAATCCTCTTTTTATAACTTTATTCGCATCCCCATACTCTGCCCGGAGAAATAAAGCAGGAGGTGAGACTGATGGGAATGATGTTTTGAGTGGTTCATTAGCTGGCTGGAAACCCAATACCCAATGGCGCCGCCGACAACGACATCCGACGTCCAATGCTGCCGGGCGTGAATTCGCTGCAAGGCAACGGAAACCGCCAGGGTATAAGCCGGGTATTTTATCCACCATTGAGGGTATTGTTTGGCGATAACGGTCATTAACGCAAAAATGCTGCTGGTATGCCCGGAAGGAAGCGCCCGGTATTGATGCTCGCCGCTGAATTTCAGCAGGTTAAAATCGGTTGCCCCCCGGTTGGTATAGGGGCGGGACCTGCCGAAAAAACCTTTACTCCAATAAGTAATTAACCCGGTTATCACGGAAGATTCGATCATCAACCGCCCGGTGGTGAGCAGTTTACTGTCTTTAAAAATTACTCCTCCTAACAAGGCTGCCGATGTCAACCCCAGAAAAGCGCGCCGGGTGCCAATATGATTATAGACGTCTCCCACCCGGGCAAGTGCTTTTGCCGGTTGCAGAAGTGCCTGATGTCCTTTGATGGCAAATTCTTCATCCGTTTCGCCATCCACACCATAAATTAGCCCCAGGTTAAGTGCCGTGAAAGTGCCCAATCTAAGGACTTCTCCGGTTGACAACCGAACCGGCGCTGAAGCCACTTGCCACATATCGCTGAGAACAGTGCTGGTTAAGGATTTAACAGATGTGAGCAATGCCGTTTTAGATTTGTCAGTTTGCGAAATGCCCCAACTTTGTAACACGAACAGGCTTATCAAAAGCCACCGGATATATTGTCGAGTCATCATCAACATCATACTGTTGTTTAGGGAATAACGAAGCTTACTAAGGTTAATTGACTAATTGCAAGTCTTCGCTTGTCGAAAACAATGAATTATAGATAACCTTGCCGCCTGGGTCAATGACAAAATAGGATATGTTTCCAAAATCCTTGCCCTCTAAGTGCTGCGTTCCACGCACAAACAGGAAAGTTGCCAGGGCATGGGCTGCCCGTAAGGGATCGTTTACGAAACTCGGGATTGGCAACCAATTCCCCGTAAAATGAGGAACCATTTTAACGGTTTCTTGCACACCCCTCACTTAATTCCAGTTTAAGGCTTTCCCTAAAAATGCAACAAGTATTATTTAGCAAAAAAACAATATTAGCAGAGGT
>CAYYGL010000197.1:0-8891 GCA_964471235.1 uncultured Calditrichaceae bacterium | reverse complement strand
CGTCCCTATAAAAACAATAACTTTTCACCAACAGTTGAAGTGAGAAATGTTTGTATAAACTTACTTCTCCTGCCAAAGCGGTTACAAAAATGCCCCGGCATCATGGATGTCGGGGCATTTTGTCGTTCTTGCAAAAGCAAACGGATAAAGCCAATTATTTCAGCAGGACCATCTTCATGTTCTTTACAAAATCATTGGCTTGAATCCGGTAAATATACACGCCGCTGGCGACCGGCACACCGTTGTTATCGCGACCATCCCACACCACGGTCTTATACCCGGCACTCTGTTTGGCGTTCACCAAAGTACGCACTTCCTGACCTAAGATGTTGTAAACCTTCAACACCACGTCAGCATTTTCCTTCAGTGCATACTTGATGGTTGTGCTCGGGTTAAAGGGGTTGGGATAGTTTTGAGACAACGAGAATTCCGTGGGGATGGCATTGGTCAGGTCACCATCACCAATACCCACAAAGGGCAGGATTTCCATGTTTTTACCCATGGAGACCCACTTGGTCATGGCAGCGATGCCGTTTTGCACGAATTCTGCAGAATCCGCACCGCCAACGATAGCCATACCAACCGTGACCGAACCACCGGCCGGAATACTAAAGCCGCCGTTCATTCCGCCAACACCCACGATCAGACTCTTGTCATTGGGACCAAAGGGGTCGCCAAAGGGGTTGTTGGCGCGGCGGTCGTGCATGTAGCCGTATTTGTTTGCTTCGGTAAAGGGAGAGGCGCCGCCGGGGAAAATCTCGTCGGCATTGTCTGCCACCCGGGAAGCCTGAAAGACATTCTGGCTTAACGGCACAGCACCCAGATGGGGATTGGGATTGCCATCATCCCATACCATAGCAAATTCCGCCGGGAAGGGGAGATCGTTATTGACACCCGGGATGGTAATTTGTTCTATAGCAACCATACCGGTATTGGTGGCAAAATTATTGATATCCCAATCATGATACATCCCTACCAGCACGTTATCCAACTGGGAACTGCCGGTATTGGTCACTTCCAATTCCAGGATCAAATAGCCGGCATTGGCAGCATCGGTATAGGAGTAGCTCCATTGCTGCACTTCGATTGGCAGGGGTGAATTGGGACCATCATCCGCTAACGGCGGCAGGGTAACGCGGCTGTCGTCGTAGCTGGTCTGGAGAATGGTCGAATCGGCATTATCAATCACCACATTCATGCGATCTAAGAACTGGAAGTCATGGTCCATTTGACCCTGGGCACCGGCGGAAATTACCCGGGCAGCATCACTGACCTGATCCGGGTCTGCACCAATCATGATGGCGCCTTCAAACATCTGGTTCGTGTTTATGGGCCATTGGAATCCCGGATCGCGACTTTGGTTCAGGTCATCATTCAGCGTTCCCAGGTTCCCTTTGTTCGTCACACCGGCGACATACTTGGGCGTGGAATGCGTCAACAACTCTTCCGTGGGCGGCGCATTGGGGGTTGCCATCGCCGTATCGGAAGGACCGCTTTCTCCCGTCAGGTAAACCGCAGTGACATAGTACCAATACGTGGTGCCATTGGTCACGTTATTATCCCGGTACGTCAGCGTCAGGGAATCCACCGAATCAATTTGGGCAAAGGTAATGCCGTCCAGTGAACGGTAAATGTTATACTGCTGCACCCCGGAGGGAGTTAATGCCATTGGCGGTGTGTTTTGATTTCCAACCGAGATAATCGGGTGAGTTTCATTGACTTCCTGAATCCGCTGTTCCACACCGGAGGTCGGTTGGGAAAGCGTTGCCATTCCTGCGACTTCACTGGCAGCTTTTACGGTATTCTGCTGAGAGCCGCCGCTGGTAAATTGATGGACGCCGTGTTGTTTTATAAAATTCTGACCGGCGAGGTGAGCCAATTTGATATCCGTGATGGTACGAGGCTCTTTGGGCTTGGGAGCATTTTTCGCTACTACCTGATCTACATTGGGATACAGCTTTTCCAGCCCGCTGGGGGTTAAGACGATTGCGGTAATCCCGAGATTTCCATACAGGGTGGGATCGCCGCCAACCACGTTGAACAGCCAGTCGAACGTATTGCCGCCGTCCACACTTGCCCAGTTGCGGTCTAAGTTATTGTTCTGGTTGGTGGTATCCATCGCCAATCCCATAAACCCATTCACTTCCAGGGCACCCAGGTAGAAATCGCCGCTGGGCACGAAGATCATATCCGGGATGGAGAAGGAATAGGTACCATCGGCGCCCCCCAGACCGGGATAGACATAATCGGGCGGTGCCACGGGTCCACCGGCGCCACCGGTCGGATCCAGGTACACCTGCATATCCACCGCAGAGGAGGAATTATTCTGCTGGGTAAATTCGAACCCAATCAATTGAGCCGGGTAAGCGGTGGGCGTGAACCGAACTGCCAACACACAGGCTCCGGCGGCATTACATCCTAACTGCGCTTCAAAACCGCCATCATGATATGCCAGCGCAACGGTATCCACCGGAACGGCCGGCGGCGCCCAGAACAGGTCCACATAGCCATTGCCACCGACTGCCGAGAGATTGGTGGGCGGTTCAAGTGGCGGAAAATCAACCGTTACTTTGTCCATTCCGAAAAAATTACTGTTATTGCCAAATGAGCCACCATCAACAATGTAGTAACGGAAAGCGATGTAGAAATTATCGCCGGGGTTCACCCCGTAATTTTCCAGGTTGTAGCGATATTCTGTCCAGGTAATCGGGCAGTTGATATAGTCAATCATGGTAAAATCTGCCGGGTCATTACCGGTGGTAGAGACCAACACCATCACGGAATCCGCCCAGATATTATCCACATGATTTAACCAGAAGGAGAGTTCCATTCCGCTTTGATAATTCAACAATTGCGGGGTGATTAACCATTCGTCAATCATTCCCTGGGAATTGGCTGCCTGGAAGTTATCTGCAATGTACCCGATTCCTTCAAAGGGTGCAATATTAGCGACTGTGTCACTGATAACTGTCCAGTCAGCGCCGGGCACTTCATCGCCGCTGTCGGCATCCACCTGGGTCCATCCGGCCGGAATTGCCAGGGTGGTATCGTTAAAGCCTTCCGTAAACGGAAGAGTCGCGACTGACGCCCCGGGTGGAATGGCTACGGTTACCATAAGCGACCACTGGTGAAGCACGCCGTCGTCGCCGGCAAAGGTATCTTCAATATGGAAGACCCAGTCGCCATCCGGGTCCAGAGTGTTCCAAGCACCGAATCCCGGCGGGAAACCTTGCGGCTGGAAGTAGCCGGTAAAAGGCGGACTTCCGGAGACGATGCTTACCGGCGCCTGGTCGTCAAATACAGTGCCGATGTAATCATCGCCGCTGCCGCCGTTGCCGAGGGAGAGTGCTAATGTATCTCCATAAGGCGAGAAAAGATACATGTTCAAATCGGAATCCCAAGTATGGGTCAGCGAATCGATAATCATCTCCATATCGGCAATTTGAGTGCCGGTATAGCCGGAGATCGTCAGGGTATCTTCGGTCGGGGGTAAGGAGTTGCTAATCGGTTTATCCACCAGACCGCTGGTGACCATAAAGGTATAGAAGCTGGTTCCGGCGGGGTACACGGTTGCCATACCGGAGGCGCTGTCATTTCCGGGCTGTTCATCCCCTGCCAGGAAAGAGGTCACCGTTAAATCCACATTGCCGGTTACCGCGGGCACATAGGTGAATTGAATGGTATCGATTTCACCGGGCGCCAGGGTTACCAGCACATCGGAGCCGGACTGCGTTCCGTTTTCAAACAAACGCACCGGCACATCGGTCTGGGCATTGGTGCCCTTGTTTTCAACTTCCGCTTCCACAATATAAGTATCGCCGGCGATCATGATATTGGTTTCCGGGGCAATCCAGTTCACCGCATAATCGTTTGCCAGCAGCGGGAAAAATTCATAATAATCATTATCCCCGTTACTGGAACCGTTACCGGCTAAATGAAGGGTATCACTATCCCACTGGATGTAATTGGCATTGTCAAACTGGAGACCGGCTGTCGTGGTCAACCCCGGGGAACCGGTGGAACTGCCATACATATCCACCAGGTAAATCTTGTTGGTGCTCTCCTCTAACACCACGGCACTGTACTGGAAGGACGTATGAGGATTTCCGTATTCAAAAGAGAACCATTTAATCCAGAGTTGTTGATTGGGGGGAGTGCCGTATAATTTGGTCACGATCCGGTCATTGGATCCGGTGGGTGGAGCATCGGTAAATTCATCCCAGAAGCAAGCGACGGTCATCGGTGGTAAGGAATCTGAAGGAAGATTCATATTCGCATTGGGCAACGCCGTTGCCGAGGTATCGAATGTCAGCAGCCCATTTTGACTGGCTTTAAAATGGGTTACCGGCACACCAAAAAATTCGAACGGGAAGGGAATGGTGCCCACTTGCGACCAGAAGTTGGATGAATTACTACCATCGGCAAGGGTATCCCAACTGGCAATGGATTCAAAGTCGGGTCCAGTGTTTAATCCACCCGGGTTGCCGCCGTCTTGCACAAAATTGACGCCGTATTGAACCGTGGGTACGCCGCCACCGGTGGCAGTAAGCCCCATCCGGATATTCCAGTTCAAGTCAATTCCAAAATCCGCTAATTGACCGTTGATGGTGGGGTCAATCACCCAGCCACCTCGTTCCGGCACCATGGGACCGGCATCCGTTCCAAGAGGAAATGCTGGCGGAGAATTCTGATTCTGTTCGATGAAAATGGCTACTGCATAATTCATTCCGCTCTGAAGCTGCAAAGGAGTGGTGAGGGTGTGAATGGTGAAATCATCCAGGGTGGTAATTTCACTGGTGATATTGTGGGAGTAGATCAGCGTTCCCAGGTTAATGGTTGCCGGCGGCCCGGGATTTACCGTGGCGCCTTCGTAAATCTCCACTACCACGCTATCCCATGCCATCGGGCTTCTCATCCATGCCCACACTTCGGTGATCTCATGGGTACCCACAAAAGGGTTCAATTCATTGGGAGTGAACAGCACAATGCCGCGCCAGGGGGTAATGCCGTCACCTACACCGCTGGCATTGGGTCCGTCCCAATGTAAGACCGTATCCGCTAATGTTGCGCTGAGCACCGGTGAACGCTGCTCCTGGCGGTTCTGACTTTGGGTATCTACCACCAGGGATTGGGCAAAGGCGTTGCCGACAAACGCAACGATTAGCAGGATCATAAGGGTTAAATAGCTCTTTGTACTCATAGTTACCTCCAACTAAGTTCTGTTTCCATCAATTAAGTGTTTGCTGCGCTAACCGAGTCTCCCCTAACGGGCTCTGGCTTTGCGGTGCAACTGCCTCTTCGCACTGCGGGCTTTCACTTTGCGGAAAGCATTCTGGGGAATGGCCTTGGCGCGAGCTCTCCGAATCTGGGCTGCCTTCCGCTGGTCTCTCTTGGTTAGCGGTCGTTTGGATTGTTTGGTAACTACTACAATTTTGCCATTCTTTTGCGTTTTGACCATGTAATGCGTCTTTTGCTTTACCTGGTCTCCCCTGTTGTCATCGCGGTCTTTTACATCTCTGGAAAACAGCGATGCCGACAGGAGCAAAATCGTGGCAACCAGAAGATATCCAACAAACTTCTTCATAGGATTTACTCCTTTGTTTTGGTGGAACGGATTAATTAATTGAGTTAATATAAGAACCAATTTCGTCAGGGGATTCACCCACGGTAATGGCACTATCGATACAAAGAGAGTTCTGAAAAATGAGGGAAAAGCTACTATTCGTATGTACAGCCAAGGGAAAAAGGTTTTTTGGATGTTTCACCCCACGCTGTCCCCTGAGTAAGTGTTGACAATTCCATTTGTTTAAGCTTTAGAGAAGAAAAAAGCTACCAAACCAGGAAAGAGTTTATTACCTCGATACATACTGAAGGCAATGAAAGAATATTTGTGTTAAAGAACGATCGCAAATAAGCAGACTTATCATAATGATTTGCAAGTGAATATACCATAATTTTTGAAAAAATCAAGAGATTTTCCAAAACAGATAATTTTTACCCTGCATCTCTAAAAAAGGGATGTCAATGAGGAATTCTTTAGACAAAATGGGAAGGATTTCAGTTGAAAAAACAGGAACCTGGGCACTACCGGGAAAGGGTTTGATAAAGCGCCATCACTTTCCGAACGTACGCCCGGGTTTCCGGAAAAGGCGGTATGCCACCATATCGTTCCACGGCGGAAGGTCCGGCATTGTAAGCGGCTAATGCCAACTGAGTGTTGCCATCAAACTGCTGCAGAAGATGGGCAAGATATGCTGTTCCACCGAGGATATTTTGCCGGGGATTAAATGGGTCGGTTATCCCCATCTGTTGGGCGGTTTCCTCCATGAGTTGCATTAAGCCCCGGGCACCGGCTGCCGAGACAGCATCCGGTCGACCGGAAGATTCGCTTAAAATCACTGCCCGAATCAGATTGGCATCCACCTGGTTTCGTCGAGAAGCCTCCCGGATATGAGGCTCGAAAGGTTTCAATCGTTCCATCCCCTCCGCGGGCGGCAGATCTGACGGAACAGTTGATCTGATACCCCGGGGAGTAAGCGGTGGCATTTCGAGCCGGGGTGCCCCCTGCCCCTCTGCCAACTGCTGTTCGATTAGCTCAGCAATCCCCAGACGCGTTTGATGGGCAATCGAGCGGGAAATTTCCTGATCAAACAGGGATTGATAAATTTCCCCGCCCATGCCGGTATCCAGCAAGTCTGACTTCATGACCGTTTTGCGCATGGTGCGCAACATAAAATAAACAAACAGCGCTTCAAAATCCTCGCTGGCTTTCTCAAGCTTGCCCTTGCTCTTCACCTTTGACTTAAGCTGCTCCATTTTTTGATTGAGCAGCGCTTCACCGGGTGATATTTGAGGTTTGATTGTGTTCATGGCATCCTTTAGAAAGGAAATATTGGTTGTCTTTTCCACGAATGCGGAACTCTTATAAGCCACAATACCTTGTTTACAAAATACCTGATAAACGCATTACATAATCACCAATTCCGCCCGCAGGGCACCGGCGGTTTTAAGCGCCTGGAGCACGGCGATAATATCCCGCGGCATCAACCCAATGGTATTCAGCGCCTGGGCAACTTCCTGAACGGTAGCGGCATTCTCAATGGTCACCACCTGCCCCTCATCCTGGTAAACCGAGGCATTGGTATTGGGCACGACCGTGGTTTTCCCCTGGGAGAAGGGCGCCGGCTGGGAGACAATCGGTTCGCTGCGAATTTCCACACTCAGGTTGCCATGAGCAATGGCTGCCGGGGCAATCGTAACGTGCCCGCCGATGACAATCGTGCCGGTGCGTTCATTAATCACCACCCGGGCGACCGCATCCGGGGTAACCTTCAACTGCTCCAACTCTGCCAAAAATTGGTACGGATTCCCGGTACGATAGCTTTCCGGCACGGTTACCTGAATGGTATACGGATTAACCGGGGTGGCAATGGCGCCGCCGAAATGGTTATTTATTGCCGTCACCACCCGGTTGGTGGTGGTGATGTCTTTTTCCTTCAGCGAATAGAGCAGTTGGGTTCCCAATTGAAATGAGCCGCCTAAATCTTCCTAGAAAGACGCTCCCCGGGGGATTCTGCCCACCAGGGTATGATTTTGACGCACTCCCCCGCCGCCGCTGGTTTCTACCGAAAAACCACCCACCGTTAACGGACCCTGCGCCAGGGCGACCACTGTGCCGTCTTCCAGTGAGAGAGGCGTTAACAACAACACCCCGCCTTCCAGACTTTTGGCATCCCCAATAGAGGAGATGGTGATATCCACCCGATCCCCTTTGCGGGCAAAAGCCGCCACTTCACCGGTGACCATTACCGCGGCAATGTTGCGGGATTTCACTTTGTTGGGAGGCACAGTTACCCCAAACCGTTGCAGCATGTTCACCACCGATTGAACAGTGAACTGACTTCGTTTGGTATCCCCGGTGCCGTTTAATCCTATCACCAGCCCGTAACCGATTAGTTGATGGTACTCAATCCCCTGGAGTCGGGCAATTTCTTTTAGCCGCACCTGACCGTACATTACCTGGGAGGCAATCAAACCAATAAGAATCACCCTCCGTGCCAATATTACCAAAACGTTCCAGCTGTTCATCTCTCTCCTTTTCCCAAACAGACGTTTCTTGAAGTGATTTTTCCGCCCCCCAAACTCCCCGATGACCCAAAATGCTGATACACGTTTTGAACGTTCAAAAAATCCACTGCAATAAGCGGGTCAAGAAGCCCCCCTTCTGGCTGCGGGAGACTTCTCCCCGACCTTTATATATAATGTGGGCGTCATAGATATTGTAGGAATAAACGGTGTTATCGGCCATAATGTCTTCGGAGCGTACCGCTCCCCGCAGAATATAAATCTCTTTCTCTTCGTTCACTTCAATCACCCGTTTACCCTCGATGATATAATCACCGGCATCATTTACACCCACGATTCGCGCCGCTACCTTGGCACGCAGTTCGCCTTTCCGGGAGGTTCGGGCATTCCCCCGGTAGTCGTTCTGTGATTTGGTATCAATCCCCATCTCCGGTAAAAATCCCAACAAACCGGTGCCTGCCTGCCCGGAGATGGAGTTGTTACTCTGCTTTTTGGTCTCGGTTTTGGCTTCGTTGGTTGCCTGGGAGAATTCCATTACCAGCACGGTAATACCCTTGCCCACCCGGTTGGCTTTAATATCCGAATACAGACTGACGCTGCGTCCCATATCCTGGGCAATCGTTAGATTCCAAACACCCAACAGCAACAAATTGCAAAGGATCAAGCACATTCGTTTCATCATTTTTTTCCCGCCATTGTTATGGTTTAAATCTCCACGACTCCAAATTCCTTTTGTGAACCGGTGTCAAATGTCAAAACAAGTTTTGATACCCCGGGAACTTGTCAACACTCCGGTAGCCTGTCAA
>CAYYGL010000196.1:0-8911 GCA_964471235.1 uncultured Calditrichaceae bacterium | reverse complement strand
TTCCCCGATAACCGGCAGTTCAATTTGCTGCCGGATTTTACAAAACGGGCATCGAAAAATACCGATCGGTTTATTGACTGCTTCCACCTTTTCATGATTACACAAGACTTTCATCATCCCTCTCCGACTTTGTTTCTATACCTGGTAAGTTAATGCGAAAAGTTGAACCGAGTCCCGGTTCGCTTTCTATGGTAATTCTCCCGTTCATTGACATTACCATCTCTTTTACCAGAGACAGGCCAATCCCCATTCCTCCCCCCATAAATTCATTTTGGGAAGATTTATGATTGATGGTATCCTGAACTTCATAAAAATCGCTAAAGATCAAATCCTGTTTTTCATAAGGAATTCCTATGCCGTTATCCTGTACCTCATAGACGATTTCATCCGAAATGGTATACAACCGGGCCGTTACTTTCCCGCCATCCGGAGTATATTTCAAGGCATTATGAAGCAATTCATGCAGAATGAGTTTTAAATTACTTGGATTGGTTTGGATGACAATCGGATATTCGGGGGTATAGATGCTTAATTCGATATGGCGATGCTGAAATAGGGGCAATATTTGTTCATAAAGCTTTTGGAGAGTTACGACCGTATCTACCGGATATGTGCGAAAAGTCCATTGATTTTTTTGACTGCGGGAAAGAATATAGAGGCGTTCCATTGCCGAGAGTAATTCTTTAGCGGTACGTCGAAGGATGGTCAGAATCTCCCGCAAATCCTCATCCGGAGATTGAATCATACTCTCGATAATTTCCAGGTAACCGTTGATGATCGTCAGGGGAGTCCGTAACTCATGATTGGTGATGGAAAGGAATTTGTCCTTCATTTCATAAAGTTGACTGAGCTGATGGTTCAGAGTTCGGAGGTCCTCATTCTCCTGGTATGCTTTAATTTTCTGAAAACTTTTTTTAACTGTCAGCCGTACCTGCTCAAAATTTACCGGCTTTAAGATAAACTCACTGGCGCCCTCTTTCATCGCTTCAATGGCATTCTTGATGGTCGCATAGCCAGTGACAATGATGATCTCCACCATCGACAGGCGAGATTTGATGCGTCTCAGGAAAGTCATCCCATCCATGTTGGGCATATTTAAATCGGTGATGATAACCGGGTAGGAGTGCCTGGCGCACATTTCCAGGGCAATTTCCCCATCCAGTGCACAATCTACTTTATATCCCCAGGATTCAATAGTGCTTTTAAAGGTGGATAGTATCCACTCTTCATCATCGACCACTAAAATTTTAAGGTCTTCCTTCTCCATATTTGCCTCCGGAATCACCCGTTAATCAACTGGCGCAGGGCTTCCAACTCCTGCTTCATCTTTTCCACATATTTTTGTTGGGGATGATGGGCTTCCAGAGAATTTTCCAACAAATAAAGGGACGTACCGATCACATTCAAACGGTTTCGCATGATAGTAAGAAAATCCTGCAGGAAGAGTTGATCACGGATTTCCGGAGTGATTGAAGAAGTTTGTTCTTTTGCTTTAGAACACATAAATACTCCCATTCGTCGATGTCCCTATCGATTGGTTCAGGAGCCTGAGCTTCATCCCTGAAACTTTATGTCACTACCGCCAGGTTCTTTTGCAAAATCAATGCCGGGTCTTGTGAGATGGAAAAATATTTTTCAAACCATTGGGATTACAAGGCGTTGCGTCATTGCTCACCAACGGTCATCCTCTTTCCTTCTGTCGAGAAATGCATCACCTTTGCGGGGGATCAGGACAACCCTCAGGTGTTCATGGGATCTTTTTTGAACGATGCCAGCCGGGCAGCATGGTTTCAAACGTCGGATTCCAATTAGCAACTTTCCGGCTAATCGATCTTTTGGTGGGGGTTGAATATACCCGGCGCGCCATCATTTATGAAATAGTACGATCCGGTTACTGTTGGTGCCCTTGCGATTGTTATCGATACCCCAGATATTCGCCGTTTTGGTAAACTGTTGTCGATTCACCACCACCCCGAAACAATGGAAATTTGCGGCAATCCCCAGCGGAATGACCACTTTCTCCAATTCCACCTGCCCCCGGTGAATCTCCCCCACTTCGAAAGCTACCCAGCCACCGGAGCGGGTAATGCGGTATAATTCCCGGAATACATCCTCCATTACCCGGCGCCATTTATCTAACGTGCGGGCAACCGTGATGACACGGGCAACCTTCTCGCTATTAATTCCATTAAACCAGCAGCGAAGCCAATTGTCTTTAGCATATTGCACCACATTCAAAAACGGTGGTGAAGTAATGGTCAATTGAACAGTTCCGGTTGGGATTTCCGGAGTATGGCGGGCATCCCGACTTAAGAAGAGTGCGTGCTTCCCCGCTGCGCGTAAGTTTCTAATTTGCCGGGGGGTAAGATCCTTGATCAACTGCTTCGATTTTTTCAAAATCAGTTTCCGGGTATCACGGTATTCGGGGATTTGATTGCGCCGGGCGTTTATTTTGCGCTGGCGCGCCGGCGAAGTTGCCTGGTTGGGCGGCAGGGTATAAACCGAAAAAAAACCACTGGAATGACCGGTTAAACGATTCGTGGCCACCATGCGAATCCAGCGGTCAAGGTCGTCCTCCGTCCCGGCGGCATGGCGGTTTTGCAAATACGATTTTAGAGAAATAATTTCCGCCTCGGTTGCCGGATGATAAAACATGGAAAGATCAATCTCGGCCGATTGATTCGCAATGATGGGAATTTTACCCAGCCGAACAACCAGATCGGGGATAGACGGGATAAAAAAACGGGGTTGGGATAGTATCTTACTCAGCGGATTGACATCATTGGCAATGATATTCCGTCCCATCAATCCGGCTTCGATGATGGTGGTGCCTCGCCCGGCGAAGGGATCGTAAATCACATCACCGGGTTGTGAAAACAAATTGATAAAGAAGCGGGGCAATTGAGGCTTAAAACAGGCACGGTAAGCAACTTCATGCAGCCGGGCAGCCTGGCGCTGACGGGAGGTCCAGAATTCATTTACAAACATGGGGTATTCTTTCCCGTTCACAAAAACGTTCTCCCGTCGGGTAACAAAACGAGCATGGGAAACATCGAAAAAAGAAATTTGTGCCCCATCTGCCAGATGCGAGGAATGGGGAAGAGTGAAATGTTCCAGAAAAGTTGTTAATTCGTCAATGGATATCATTTAAGGGCATCTTCTGTTGTTTCAGTTTATCGGCACATCATCCGTATGCCAAAATGGAATGCTACTCAGGCGAAAGTTGTCACAATGCTGCTCCGGACATCCCTCGATCGGGTGATTTTTCCGGCACTTTGGGCATTTCCAAAATATGGGTATTCTCTCAGAAAATCAAGAACAGACCGGTTATCACCGAAACGCTAAAATCAAAATTGTTGAAAAACCAGCCACTCTATTCTTGACTGTTTTAGTAAAGATTGGTAAATTAATTGGTACAGGCAGTTCAACAGATGATTTCTTTTCGCACGCGCACCCTGGTAATAATGTGGAATCTCTGCCGTTTCGTCAAATTTTTTAAGTTCACAAAACGGAGGTATTGGAAACGTGGCTGAACGAGAAGTTGGCACTGTGAAGTGGTTCAACAATGCCAAAGGGTACGGATTTATCCTGCGCGAACAGGGGGATGATATTTTTGTGCATTATACCGGCATTCGCGGGGAGGGATACCGAACCCTGCATGAAGGGCAGAAGGTTGAATTTTCCGTTATCGAGGGGAAACAAGGGTTGCAAGCCCAGGATGTAACCGTGGTTTCGTAAGACAGGATGAATCGTTCGGGGAAAATTAAGTGGCAATGTGTCCTCGATACGTTGCCACTTGTTGGGAGATATTAGAAATGCTTTGCTTTGGCTTCAGGAAGATGAGCGACTTCTTTTGATTTTCAAGAGCAGATTTTGTTTCACCTCTTCGGGAACGGGCTCTTCTTTAAACACATCCTGGCAAATTTTAACAGTAGACTTGATAGATTCGATATAGGCGCGGCATTCCGGGCATTGCTGAACATGCTCATGCAGTTCCTTGCACATGGGGCTGCTTAGATCATACCCAAGGTAGTTACACAATTCGTTTACAATTTTCTTCGTATGCTGTGTCATTTAAATTCACCGTGAGGCAGTATAACTCAAAACGATGTCACACACCCCATCGGAACTCCATTTGCTTTTATTTACCCCTTTGATGTCGCTATATCATTCATATAGGACGCCAGTTTTTCTCTCAAGAACATCCGGGCGCGTTTTAACCGTACTTTCACATTCGTCTCGGTAATACCCAATATTTTGCTGCTCTCTTTAATGGACAGGTTCTCCAGGTCTCGCAGCACAAAAACGGAACGATAAATTTCCGGCAAGGAGTCCACTGCCTCATCCAGATGACGATGGAATTCCTCGGACAACATATTTTTTAACGGCAAAGATTGCCATTCGGTGATTTCGGCACTGTTGGGCTTATCAAAATAATTTTCCAACTCATCATAGGTCAGTACGGTGCGTTTCTCCTTGCGCAACTTCATTAAACTCAAATTTGTGGCTATCCGGTATAGCCAGGTAAAGAAATCTGACCGCCCATCAAATGTACCGATTTTTTCATATACTTTTATGAATGTTTCCTGCAATACGTCTGCCGCATCGTCCCTTCTTCTGAGAATCCTTAACGCCAGGTTATACACCCGTTCACTGTAACGGTTTACCAATTCCGTAAAAGCCTCTTCGTCTCCTTCCTTTGCACGTTTCACTAACTCAGTGCTATCAATATTTTTCATGTTATTATGTTAGCAATTTGATTCAAATTTACATTCAGAAGTTACAAAGTTAAGAGAGAAACTTCAAAAATCAAAAGGTTTGCAAGAATCATGTAAAGATGGTGATGGTACCCTGCTGAAACACAATTCCGATTTTGTGCAACAAACGCACAACAATCAGTTGCACACCAGAGCAGCTCTCAAGTATGTTTTACGTTGGTAGCGTTTGTGCTTTCAAAATTTTTTTTGATACAGTGAGCGCGGCACTACTAAAATTGTCTTCTTTTCTTTTTTGTAAACTCTCACCTTTGATTTGGGAAGCCAGGCATTGGTCTGACGCCATTCCACCAATATTCCGGTCTCGGTTTCATAGACAATTGTGGGGTCTTCCAGTGTGACCTTGCGCCCTAAATTGAGAACCTTTCGTAAACTTAAACTCATCATTCCTCTCCGGATTTTTGTCTCATCGTATCATTATTAACGAAAAAAAACACGAGAATTTAACCAGGGATTTTATCCCTTTAGAAACACGGAAGAGAATCAACCTCTGAAATATTTATCGAATGACAATATCTAATTTATGCAAAAACAAAAATTATACCAGAGCAAATCATTTTCGGTAGGAAAGGTTTCCGGGGAAAATCCGAGTGGTTCATTACGTTTCTTTTCGGCTCCCAAACCGGTACCGTTGGATTAAAGCATTTTTGACTTCGGTAAGGGGATAATTTTTTTTGTCCATCATAAAATGCAGGCTGACGCCATCCAAAATGGCTGCCAGGATTCGCGCTTCCACGGAAGGAGAAGGAACCCCCAACTCCGTGAACAATTGCTCGAACTGTTGAACGACTTTCTCCAGGAGAGCTCCGGACTCTTTTTTGAATTCCTCCCACACATCGGGTTGAAGCAAAAGATTGGTATAAAGTCTCCAAAAACGTTCATCACTTTCAGTTAATGAAAATGAGCGTTCAATCAGAACGACAATTTTTTGAGAAGGGTCTTGAATCTGGAAGACCTGGTTAATGGTCTCTTCAATGGTGCCTAAACCGATTTCCAGAATGGCTTTCAGAAGAGCTTGTTTATTTTTAAAATAATGATAGATTAACCCCTTGGAGATGCCGGCTTTTTCAGCAATTAAACGAATGGAAGTGCCCGGAAAACCCCGGGTGGCGAATAATTCCAGGGCGACTTCCAGGATCCGGGTCTGGGTTTTTTCATGATTTTCCACGGGATGTTTCAGAAATCTTTCCGACATTGATTTCCCCAAGTTGACCAAGCGTTCAACAAAAAGATAAGCAGAACACTCCTGTAAATCAACAATATCAAATATTTTTTTAGTGTTGACTAATCATATTTATATATGATATATTTGATTGAACGATTGGTCAACAAGAATTGTCGAGGAATTTCTATGAACACTTTCAGGATGCTGCTCGTATTAATGTTACTGTTCACCGGGAGCCGGGTAATGGGACAATCTCCCACAGAAATTATCCGGCGAGCGGAAAACGCCATCAAAGGGAAAACGGCACATGGCACAGCCGAAATGACTGTGGTAACCCCGGAATACACCCGAACCCTGAGAATGGAAAGCTGGTGGGTGGGGAATGAGAAAGCCCTCATTGTCATTAAATCTCCCAAGAAGGAAGCCGGCAACAAAACATTGAAAATTAAAAATGAAATGTGGAATTATTTGAAAAACACGGAAACCACCATCAAGATTCCCCCTTCCATGATGTTGCAAGCCTGGAACGGCTCCGACTTCACCAACGATGACCTGGTCAGGGAATCCAATCTGGCAAATGATTATTTTCAAAAGATATTGGGGGAAGAAGACCTTGGAGGGGTTCCATGTTGGAAGATTGAGTTAACTCCCAAACCGGAGGCGCCGGTGGTTTGGGGAAAATTGCTTTATTGGGTGCGCAAGCCGGATTATTTGCCGGCGCGAGTGGAGTACTATGACGAAAAAGGACAGTTAATCCGCTACCTGGTCTTTTCCGACATTCGCACCGTTCACAATAGAACAATCCCCACTACCTGGACCATGTATAACAACCTGGAAAAGGGCCGTTATACCCGGTTTACCATTCTGGATATGGAATTCGATGTAAAAATCAGTCGCCGGATTTTTTCTTTCCGGGAGCTGGAAAGAGGTGACTGAATCCGGATAACCGGAGGCAATTTTTCACCGGCACCGGAAGAGACAGAAACGTAAATTTTCATTACTCACTGGATATCCAAAGCCATCTTTCTGGTACCGTATACAAGAACCGTTTGAAAAAAACCGGTTGAACATCATGTCTTTGCTGCAACATTTAGCCTGGCGAAATATTTGGCGGAACAAACGCCGTTCCTTCATCACCGTGTTAGCGGTGACCTTTGCGGTGATGCTCTCAGTTGCCATGCGAAGCTTACAAATGGGCACTTATGATGTTAACATTAAGCGAGCTGTTGGACTATTCTCCGGGTATCTTCAGATACAAAAGGTCGGGTATCAAAAGAACCCCTCGTTGCGAAAAGGGTTTCCCTACACGCCGCAAATTACAAAGATTCTGAAAGCCATTCCTGCCATGAAAGGATTTACACCCCGGCTGATTGGAGACGGATTAATTAGCAGCCCGGAGGACAGCACCTCACTGGGTGTGGCAATTATTGGACTTGTGCCCCAACAGGAACGCCGCGTCGCCAGTTTGATAACAAAAGTAAACCAGGGGCGTTTCTTTCAATCCGATTCCAGCAATGAGATTGTCATCGGTTACAAGCTGTTAAAAAATCTGAAAGCCGAAATCGGGGATGAAGTGGTTATTCTGGCACAAGCATTTGACGGCTCCCTGGGAAATCTCAAGTTCAAAATTGTGGGAACCGTGAAAAGCGGGGTCGGGGATTTAGACCGTTCAGCAGTTTTTATGGGGTTATCCACCTGTCAGGACCTGCTCTCCATGTACGGACGCATCACCATGGTGGTCATTGCCCTCAATGATCTAAATGACATCCCCCCCGTTCAGAAACGACTTCAGCAAGCCTTGCAGGGAACCGATTTGGTTGTCCTGAACTGGGCGGAAATTATGCCGGAGTTAAAACAAGCCATCGAAATGGACAACATCGGAGGAATCCTGTTTCTGGCAATTCTGGTGATTGTGGTGGCATTCGGCATTCTGAATACCATGCTGATGTCCATCCAGGAACGCTACCGGGAATTCGGTATCGTGCTCGCCCTGGGCATGCCCAACCGCAAGCTGGTGATCATGCTTCTCTGGGAAATCCTGTTTATTGTCATCATTGGGTTGATCCTGGGCAATTTGTTCGCGTTTGGAATCAATGACTATATTGTTCACCATCCCATCATTTTCAGCGGCAGCCAATACGGGGATATTTACGAAGAGTACGGTTTTCTACCGCGCCTGGATTCCACCCTGCGGTTATCTATCTTTCTACACTCTTCACTGGCGGTATTGATTATCTCCGTAGGCGCCGTGTTGTATCCGGTATATAAAGTATTCAAACTGGAGCCGCTGAAGGGGATTCGCTACACCTGATTCGGTATCCGGAGCTCCGGAAATCAGAGGAAATCTCTCGCTACACAAAAGGTAGATAACATGCTCTGGAAAATTGCCTGGCGGAACATCTGGCGAAATAAACGCCGCTCACTGATTGTTCTTATTTCGGTAATTGTGGGGTTGGTTGCCATCATTTTGTACGACAGCCTTTCCGTGGGGATGATTGTGCAAATGCTGGAAAATCAAATCGGCTCCCATGTTGCTCATCTACAAATTCATAAAAAAGGATTTAACGACAACAAAGTCATCCGCAACTATATTCCTGACCCCCAAAAAGTGGAGGATGCCGTCTCCCGGCACCCCCTGGTGAAAGCATACAGCAAGCGGGTACTGACGTTCGGAATTTTGAGCAGTGCTACCAATTCCTCCGGGGTGTACCTGGTGGGAATTGTTCCGCAGCAGGAAGAAAAGGTCACCAAAATCAAATCCTCCCTGGTAAAAGGACGCTATCTTTGCGGTAAGCCCCATGAGATTGTGATTGGCGAAAAGCTGGCGGAAAAACTAAAAGTGGATATCGGGGATAAAGTGGTGGCAATGGCTTCCGCCCTGCCAGGGAATATCGGCTCCGATGTGTTTCGGGTCGTTGGATTGTATCGCACTTTCAGCTCCGAATTTGACAAGGTGTATGTGTACATCACC
>CAYYGL010000195.1:0-8923 GCA_964471235.1 uncultured Calditrichaceae bacterium | reverse complement strand
TCATAAACCGGAGAAGAACTAAAAATAAGAAGAGGGTGAGGTGAAAAAAGATCATGCCCAGGGAGTAGATCCGCAGTTGAACAGTTTTATGAAGGGCAGCAATCTGGTATCGCACAAACAAGATACCGCTGGTAAAAAATAAGATGTTGATAATCCAGATAAACAGGATTAATGAGGAAAATTCTTTTAAATGAAGTAACATCGCCAGGGGGGCGATGGTCGTTAATCCGATGGTTCCCAGTAATTGGGCGCCAATTGTGGTATGTTTTCGTTTCCGCATTAAGAGAATTTCTGCGAGGAGGAATGGCAGCAACAGAAAGCTTGCCAGAATGATGACAGGGTAGTGAGCAAACAGAGCCGAGAGGAGCAAAATCAGCCAGCCGAACAATCCCAGCGAGAGGAACCAACGGACATCCCGGCGGCGGTATTTCCCGCGAAGAATGCGCAGAAAAGAAGAGCGGGCGATATAAAATATCACAAATGACAACAAGAGCAAAATTTGGCTAAGCTCGATCCTGCCGGTAAAGGCAAATATCGAGCAGAAGGAACCGAATAAAATTCCCCAGGCGCCATGTTCTCGGGGGAAGGATGGTGGGATGAGATTTTTCATTTTCTCCCGTCTCAATTTAAGAACCCCTCCTGTGCAGATGGGATGATGTGTCGCAAATTGTGAACATCCCTCAGCTTTGTTGCACTCTCTTGTAAATTGCGGAAAAACTTACCAAACATATCCCAAAGAGTCAAATATTACAAATTTTCTCTGCCGGATACACCCCAATTTCCATCGGGAACCGGTTCGGTCACCGCAAGCGGATGGGGGCTTACCGTACTTTTTTACCAGCAACTGAGTTCCAATATGTCTGCCACCCATTCTCCGGTGCTTGCCGGAAATGTGATTTTCAATTCGCAACATCCGGTTCAATTATACCTATACCCGGTCGTCTCTGTTGTCTCAGCTATCGGTGCCGCTACGGGAGAGGATTCCTTATGTCCGTTTGAGGTTGAATTTGTTGATTAAACGGTGGATGGTGCGTCGATCAATCCCACAATACTCCGCAGTGCGGCTGATATTCCACCGGTATTTTTTCAGTTGGGTTAAAAGGTATTCCCGTTCGAATTCTTCCAGAATTAAGTCTTTTGCTTCCTTGTAGGGCAAATTCACCCAGAGTTTATGATTGCTGGTTGCGCCGGTTGACTGAGTTAGAGTTGGCAGGTCCGCCGGGTGAATGGTGGGCGGTGTTGCCAGGTAATACGCCCGTTCGATGGTGTTTTGCAGTTCCCGAACATTTCCGGGCCAGCTATAATGTTGAATCAGTTCGGCAGCCGCCGGATCCAGTTCCCGTACGTTGCGTCCGTATTTGCGGTTCAACTCTTTTAAAAAGAAATCAACTAATAGGGGAATGTCCTCCGTTCGTTCCCGCAGTGGGGGCACATGAATCTGGATGGTGTTGATTCGAAAAAACAGGTCTTCCCGTAAGATCCCTTTTTCCACTGCTTCTACAACATTCCGGTTAGTGGCGGTAACGATGCGGATATCAACCGGTATTTCCTGCTTGCCACCGATGCGACGAATTTTGCGTTCTTCCAACATGCGCAGGAGTTTTACCTGTAATTCCTGAGGCATTTCACAAATTTCATCCAGGAACAAAGTGCCGCCGTTTGCCAGTTCCACTAAACCGGGTTTGGATTGAAATGCTCCGGTAAAGGCACCTTTCTCATACCCGAAAAGTTCGCTCTCAAAAAGAGACTCCGGCAGCGCACCGCAGTTAATGGGGATTAACGGTTGATTGCGGCGCAAGGAATGTTTGTGAAGGCAGCGCGCCACCAATTCTTTCCCAACGCCGCTCTCCCCGGTGATTAACACATTGGCATTCCCATAGGACACCTTGTTCAGGAGACGATATACCTTTTGCATTGCCTCGCTCTTCCCGACAATCGTACCAAACCCATTCTCCGAGTATGCTTCTTCTTTAGAAGGAGAAATCTGATTCAGCGCTGCTTCAATCGATTGGATGAGCTTCCGGGTGGAAAACGGCTTCTCGATAAAATCAAATGCTCCGGACTTTACCGCTTCCACGCCTTTTTCCAGGGTCCCATGACCGGTCACCATAATCACCGGGAGGTAAGGATGTTCCCGTTTGACGATTGACAGCAATTCAAAACCATCCATACCGGGCATTTTCATATCACAGATTAACAATTGGAAATCCTGGTTTTCCTGAAGCCGTGATAACGCCTCCTCTGCGGAAAGGGCATCCTGAACGGAATACCCGGCTTTGGTAAGAATTTTCCGGTAACTGGTTAACATTTCCGGTTCGTCATCAACGACTAATATCGGTAACGTTTCCATTGGTCGCTCCCAGGGTTATGATAAAAGCAGCACCCGAGCCATTGCATTCTGCTAATTGGATTTCGCCCTGGTGCTGTTGAATCAGGTTCTTTACAATAAAAAGACCTAAGCCGGTACCTTTGTCGGTCGGCTTGGTGGTAAAAAAAGGAGAAAAAATTTTATGACGATACGTCTCCGGGATACCGGGTCCATTGTCGGAAAAAATTATCCGGATGTTTTCCTGCCCACTGTCAAGCGGAGAGAATTGAATGTCGATGTGAATTTCTCCTTTTTGAGGCGGCAGAACATCCAGACTGTTGTTTATCAAATTACAGAACACCTGTTCTAATTGAATCGGGTTACCGCGAATATGGATGGGGCGGAGAGGCGGGTTAAAGAACACCGATACATTGCTTTTCCGGATTCTCGGCTCCATAATTTTCAGCGATTGGCGGATAATATCGGATAATTCAATTTCCGAAAACTCCTGGGGAAATTTCCGGGCATAATGCAGAATATTGCGGGTCGTGTTGGCAATTCGTTCGGTTTGTTGGATGATGATGTTCACGTCTTCAATCATTTCTTCGCAATTGGGGAGTTCATCCAATTCGTCCCGTAAAAATTCTGCCCTTGTCAGGATAATACCGGCCGGGTTATTCACCTCATGGGCGATTTCGGCGGCTACCTCGCCCAATGTTACCAGACGATCCGCCCTCGCTAACTTGTCCTGCATCAGCCGTTCTTCATGTTCCCGGGCTTTTTTCAATTTATGAACCGTTTCGTTGAATTTTTTGGAGAGCATCGCCAATTCATGCCGCCCGGGCATATCAATCTGAAAATCAAAATTTCCCTGAGCTAATTCCTGAAACCCCGCTAAAATTTTTCGCAATCTTGATTCGATTTGACCTTCATATAAAAAATTAAGGATAATCCATAACAAGACAATGATTAAGACGGCACCAAAAAGGGTGAATCGTTCCAGGGAAGAATAAAAGCGGGCTGCCCCGGATAAACCGACATGCACATCTAAAATTCCAATAATTGACCCGGGTTGTTTGTGGCACGTGAGACACTCTTTCTGGGCGAGGATCGGATGATGGTGTGAATACACCTCGTTCACTTTGATGAATGTCTCCTGAGGTTCCGGAACCCGTGGATCTATAAAATCGTGCAGAGAATCCGAATGAACGTTCTTGCCCAATTCTTCTTCCCGGGAGGAGAAAATGATTTTACCGGATGGAGAATAGATGCGAATCAACTTAATATGGGGCGTCAGAGTTAACACTTCTAATTTTTGTTGAATGGCATTGTGATTATTGTTTAACATATCATGAAAAATCGATTGATAAACCGCCTGGGTCGTCGTTTCAATCATATTCAAAGTAAAATCCGTTCGATACTTATCAACCTGGTAAATCAGGAAGAAAACAGGGCCACCCACCACCAAGAGCAACACCACGGTGATAAGAATATTCAACCGCATTTTTAGGGTGACCATTTCAGCAGGCAGTTTATCGAGAAGTTCACGAATGCGCCTCATTTCTATCCCTCATCCCCCGAATGATGATGAAAATATTCATCAAAATTTTAGCTCACAGGCGGTTTCAACACGTTTACCGTTACCAGTTTCACTATACCGGTTATCATTCTAAAAACAGGGTTCATGACCGTAGTGTTATTCGCAATCTTATCCACTGGAAAATATGACACAATTTGTTTGCCAAGTTCTGTTAGATTCTCATTACCCATTGGAAAATATGATCTTAACAGCAATAATATTACAGAAAAAAATGAGAGATGACTGCCATCGAAAATGTGCATCCTCAACTGAAATAGTATTTAATCCTATAAACCACAAAGGGTTACATTTTTTTCCTTGTGATGGCGGTTGGGAAAAATTGTGGCATCCTTTTGACGCCGATCTTTACCGCCGCCATACTTTGAGCAGTATTTTTTTCCACCCCGCCACCAGGCTCCTTAAATGGGACGCCTGTGTCCCAGTGTCATTCGGGTGTCACATGTGACAAGTTATTGAAAAAGAGAGAGTAAGGTTAATTATATTGCATGACGTGACAAAGATGCCTCAGTCACACAAAATCTGCTTTGAAAAGTTTGGCTTGTAAGTAACAAAAAAACAGATAATTATCTACATATTGATTGAGTGGCATGTTTTATGTAAACCCATAAGTGCCGCATTCAAATACAACGTAAAGTGCAGAAGTTGAGATAATGATTCGGTTTTTGATTCGGGTGCGGCATTCAAGTTAACTCAATTTTAAAACAGAAGGAGATTCTATGATGAGAAGTTTACTTATCCTGCTGAGTTGTTTCCTCATCCTGGGCTTCTCAAACGGTTTAAAGGCACAGACGTTTGTGGGTTCAGACCAATGCCAGGTATGTCACGATAATGTGAACCCCAATCTGGGGTATAATATCTGGCAGGAGTATATGAAGACCGGTCACCCGTATAAGCTGAACCCGGTAAACGGTGCTCCTCCGGTATACCCGCCCAACACCAGCCCCGGTGTGCCCTCTCCGCCTCCGGCAGCCCCCGATTGGAATGATTACGATTTTGTTATCGGGGGGTATGGTTGGAAAGCCCGGTTTGTCCAATCGGCGGATGGGAATATTTTCACCTCTGATAGCATGGCGCAATATAATTTGTTTCCGCGGGGCACGCCCCAGTGGGTTCCTTATCATTTCGGAGAAGATAAGCCCTACAATTATAACTGCTTTAAATGTCACACCACGGGTCCGGATCCCAACGGAAGCTGGAATCCCAATACCCCGGGTTTGGGCACGTTTAATGAACCGGGTATTCGCTGTGAAGGCTGCCATGGACCGGGTAGTGAACACGTAGCAAGCGGTGGTTCGACTCCTCCACCCATCCAGGCCGATAGCTTAAAATTTACCCGTTGTGGCGATTGCCATCACCGGGGGAGTAAAACCAATGTAATCCCCGCTTCCGGCGGCTATATTCGTCACCACGAACAATTCAATGAGATGAAAGCTTCCAAGCATGGGGATGGGGTAGCGCCCGATCTGGAATGCGGTACCTGCCACGATACCCATATTGCCTTGTTATATCCCGATGCTGCCGGTACCGGTTTAGATGCCATCAAGGTGGAGTGTGAAACCTGCCATCCCAACCATGAAGTGCTCCTGAATGGGCAGCCTAAGCCGATTGACTGTGAGGATTGCCACATGCCGAATGCTGCTAAGTCGGCGGTTGGCACGCAGGAGGGCAACGGCTGGAAAGGTGACGTGGCAAGCCATATCTGGTCGATTAATACGGCTCCGGTGCCGAGAGACTCCATGTTCACACCTGACGGCGGTCAGGTGCGGCTGGATTCCGCAGGGCATGCGGCCCTTACCCTCGATTTCGTCTGTCTGCCCTGTCACCAGGACAAAGACCTGCAATGGGCAGCCGGTTGGGCGCCGAATGCGCACAATGGCGGCTTTACCGCAATTCCGGGTGTTGCCACAATTCCTACGGAATTTCAGTTAATGCAAAACTATCCCAATCCCTTTAATCCCTCCACCCGGATCGATTTTGCCTTACCGACCACTGCCAAAGTGCGGTTAACCGTTTACAATTTGTTGGGGCAACAAGTAGCTGTGCTGCTTGACAAAACCATGACCCCCGGTCCGCATTCGGTTGATTTTACGCCCCAAAATCTGTCCAGCGGCGTTTATATCTATCGTCTGGAAAGCGATGGCGTCTCGCTGACCAAGAAGATGATCCTGATGAAGTAATCGGGATCAGCGGATAATTGAACACCGGAAAGCCCCGGCAATTTTGCCGGGGCTTTTTGCATCTGGTACGGATAATCGGAAATGAAAACCGTACGCCCATTCCCTGGCTCTTACGCCCACGACGTCATGACTCAGTTAAACGAGTATATCACAAGGTAGGCATGCTTTCTCTTTTTTATTTTCCGAGACATCCCCTGTACCATTTTATCCTTTCTTGCAAAACCAGGTCAGTGGTATTATATTAGGTAGTTTAAATAACATCACAAGTTTGGTGTTTAATTCCTGTGGGTATTTGTAAAAACTGTAATATGGTTAGCAGCTTTAATTTGAATAGTTTCAATACCTTTACCTCATAGCAAAAAGAAGGAAATTCCATGCAGTATGAAGTGAAAGAAATTTCTCCAACCAGGCGCCAATTCACTGTTAAAGTGGAAGGAGAAGAACTGACGCCTTATGAAAATCGTGTTTCCAGAGCATTTCAGAAAAAAGTATCCCTCCCCGGGTTTCGACCGGGACGGGTTCCCTTAAATCTGATTAAAAAGCGGTTCCGGGATGAAATTATCTCCAAAGTCATTGATGAAGCCCTCCAGGAATTCTTCTATAAGGCGCTCTCTCAGTCAAAAATTCAGCCGGTCTCTACCGGGGTAATTCAAAATGTGAAATTCAACGATATGCAATCCGGGCTGGAATTTGACTTTGAGATTGAAGTGGAACCGGAGATAGAGATTAAGAAATATAAGGGGTTAAAAGTTGAAAAAGAGATGGTAGTTGTTACGGATGAGATGGTAAATCGAGCGATTGGGCGGTTACAGGAAAATTTTGCCACAGTGAAAACTGCTGAGATTGTGGAAAAAGGCTCCCTGGTGACCGTTACCCTACAGCAGTTGGGGGAAGGGGATGTCCCCATGGTCGGACGAAAGTATGAAGATATTACTCTTGAAATCGGCTCCGGGAAGTTCGATGCGGAAATAGAGGAGCAGTTAATTGGGCTGAAAGCAGGAGAAGAAACCATTGTACGTAAGGTAATCTCGGCTTCCGGGGAATTTCCTGAAGAAGAATCTCATGTGGAGAGTTATAAGATTACCGTTCAGGACATTCAGGAGCAAGAACTTCCGCCGCTGGATGATGAATTTGTGAAAAATCTGGGAGATGAAGAAATTGAAACGATGGACCAATTGCGCACCTATATGGAAGAATCCATCCGCAGGGACCTGGAGCAGCGCAGTGAAAAACAATTCCGTTCCCGTTTAATCGATGAACTGCTCAAAGAAAATCCTTTTGAAGTACCGGATGCCATGGTTGATAATTACCTGAATCATATTATCGAGGATATCCAACGCTCTACTCAGGAGAAATTGGACAAGGAGCTCATCCGGCAGCGCTATCGTGCCGATGCCGTACGGGATATCCGCTGGTACCTGTTAAAGAAGAAATTGATGGAAGTCGAGGATATTGATATTTCCGAAGAAGAGATTATGCGCCGGATAGACAATTTGAACATAAGTGATGAAGATAAAAAGAAGGCAAAAGCGGATTCCCGGATATTGGAAGACATCCGGAACGAAATACTGGAAGAAAAGCTGTTCGAACTGTTGAAATCCGAAGCTGAAATTATCGAGGTATATCCGCAGCCTTCGGAAGAAGATAGCGTAGCGGGTGCAACGGAAACCCCGCAGGAATCAAGGATTATAAAAGGATAACTAAACTTCAGGACGGGCAATCTGTTACTGACGGGTTGTTCGTTCCTGTGATTTTTACAAAAAGCATTTTTAAGGAGGAAAGACCGTATGCCATTAATTCCAATGGTGATTGAGCAAACCGGCAGAGGTGAACGCGCGTATGATATCTATTCCCGGTTGTTAAAGGAACGTATCGTCTTCCTGGGAACCCCGGTTGATGATAATGTTGCCAGTGTGATTATTGCCCAAATGTTGTTTTTGGAAGCGGAAGACCCGGATAAAGATATTTACCTGTATATTAACAGCCCCGGGGGAATTGTAACTTCCGGTCTGGCGATTTACGACACCATGCAATATATAAAACCGGATGTGGTGACCACCTGTATTGGTCAGGCAGCCAGTATGGGCGCGGTTTTATTAGCTGCCGGTACCAAGGGAAAACGATTTGCCCTCCCCAATGCGCGAATCATGATTCACCAGCCGTTGGGGGGTGTGCAGGGGCAGGCAAGCGATATTGAAATCCATGCCAAAGAAATTTTGAAAATACGAAAACGGCTGAATGAGATTTTGGCGGAGGCAACCGGAAGACCGATTGAAAAGATTGAACAGGATACCGACCGGAATTATTTTATGTCTTCTTCCGATGCCCTGGAATACGGTTTGATTGATGAGATTCTGGTTCGCCGGGGGGATGAAAAGACCAAATCCCCGGGTGACAAAAAGTAGGCTGCGTTGGTGTCGATTCACTCGCAAACTTCAACCGCTACCGGGTTGGTTGGTTACATCTGCCCGATCTTTTGTTTTTTTTGGAAATGTGTCAAATTTGAAAGATTGGATTTTCATTTGTTGACAGAAATCGCTATCTTTCCTGTGAATGTTGAACCTTAACGAGTTTAGATTATGCCAAAAAATTATTTAGACCATGAGTCTTATTGTTCTTTTTGCAACCGCAAAGCGAACCAGGTCAACCAGTTGGTTACCGGCGCAAACGCCAGTATTTGCGATCAGTGCCTGAACAGCGCAAACGAAATCATTCGCAATTCCCGCTACTCCCAGTTTCAGAGCGGAGATTTTAACCTTCCCAAGCCCAATGAAATTAAGGCGCTTCTGGACCAGTATGTGATTGGTCAGGAACAGGCGAAAATTGCCCTTTCGGTAG
>CAYYGL010000194.1:0-8939 GCA_964471235.1 uncultured Calditrichaceae bacterium | reverse complement strand
AATCAAGCTGGTGAAGCCGATGGCGGCGCTGCCCAGAATTAACCAGCCGGTTTTTTTCTCCCCGGCATAGAAATGAATCATCCCGGGAATGGGAACCGCGGCAAGCGCCAATCCCACCGTCAATCGACGGTTCATATCCCGGTACTCCTCAAATGTCATGCCCGGGGGAATGGCATACAGGGGCGTCTCGTTCAGCACATCGCCGCCACTCGTCTGGGCAAGCAGGGGATTTATTGGCGGGATTGACAGCACATATACTAAACCCATTACGATAAACATGAATCGCTTCATAGACCCTCTCCTTTGAAATAAGTTGATACGTTCCTGCATATATCCCGGTTCTTATCAGAAGTCATGCCAGAAGAAACCGGCAACCTTGAAAAGGGATTAATTTTTGAAATTATAAAACGTTAGAGATGATGCCGATTCGGAAACCTTAAAAAGAGAGCTGTGAGTGAGGTTCACAGGTGTGCGGAGAGGGCACAGGAGGAATGGTATTTGGGCGTTAACGCTCTCAAGCAATCTCCTCCTCAATTGCAGGAGAGAACGGGATACCAGGCAGGCATATTCCCCACCCGGTTCGGTTATGAAGAGATAAGATATTCTCCGCTTTCGCAGGCTAAATTAATCCGTGATGAGGGGAAACGAAGGCAATGATAATGGTTACGATTACCAGGAACCAGATTCCGGCATACAGGGGGATAAAACGCTGCCGCCGTTGGAGCATCTCCGGGTATTTGATTTCTTTACCGGCAAATTTCCCCCGGGGTTTGCTGGGGAAGAAGAAAGTTTTATACGTTTCGATGGTGCCGATGGTAAATCCCAGCGCCCCCATGCTAATGAACAGGTAGTTGGTGGTAAAGTTAGCCAGCATTAAAGCGTAAAGCAGGGCGATCACCGGGCTGCGGAAAAATTTCAAGATTTCGAAACCTTCTTTAGGGGCATCTTTCCAGGCGCCGCCCAATGCGGAAATCCATCCTCCCACACTCCCAATGGCTAAAACAACGATTAACCCGGTGGTGCCCCAATTGGCTTTTTGTAATGCGTAAATCCCATAGACCACCAGAACCACCCCCACCAGGTACAAAAATCCAACCCCCAGGCGAACCGCCCGTTTCTCCACCACTTCTCCCTGAACGCTGAACTGCATGGGGATGAAATATTTGGACTGGTCTTCTTCCCGCAGGAAGGTTTTATAAAATTCCAGCATTGCCCGTTCTATAACGTAAGTAAAGCCGTACAATACGACCATATTGGCCGCCTGGGTGAGGTCCAATTTGGCAATCATCTCAACAACTATCGCGATGACACCGCTGAGGATGGTGCTTCTGAAATATTTTCCCCAGGTAAATCCTTCGTAAGGTGCGTCTTTATACATCCCCCAGGTGGAGGTATGTAACCCGGCAAGTAAACCGATAACCAGTGCAATCAGGTACTCCATAATGATAAATTCTCCTCGTTTGGCGATGGAACGATTATAATGGTTAAAAACAAATTGTGAACCCGGTTTTAAAAATTTCGTAACTATTCAGCTTATGCCCGTTTGTGTCATTCCGACTTTTTCGATGTTTTTTCGGAAAATGCCGGTCATAGACTCCATTGAAGAATCTCATAGTCGGCATTCTTCCGGGGTAGGGGAAAACTGTATTTTTCAGCGTATTGCCGTCATCATCTGAAACGAACCTCACCCATCCCCACCCCAACCCGTTTTTTTGGGGCGGGAGGGGTTGGGTGAGGTGAAAAAAACAACCACTGAACCATGAATAAGAACGAATGAAATATAAAACATCAACTTTACAGGTAAAGCAGAATAGTTACAAAATTTATAGCTATTGGCTTTTTGCGTTTGGTTAAAAAATGAAATATCTACCAACAGCCAACTGCCAGTTTTGACCTCAATTTTTTTACCATGAACGTGAACACGTCATGTTTGCCGTCACTATTTTAACGATGCATAAATTTGTTCAATCAATGCCAAATCCGTACGCGCCATTTCCAGGGTAAATTGGGGCGATTGATTCAATTGAATTGCCCGCAAAAAGTCCCGAAACATCCCTTTATATCCGGAGATATCTTTAAAACCGGGGAAGGTAACCAGTTTCCGTCTTCCCCGAACCAGCATAATGACCCCGTTGCTTTCGAAAGTAATGGAGCCGTCACGCCCATAAATTTTGGACAGACGAAGCCCCTTGAAAAGTGAGGGGACTTCCCAGGAGTAATATAATGCGCCCACCGGTCCGGCGGAAGATTTCAAGGCAATTAAAATGCTTCGTTCCAGTGATGACGCCTTGCCGGGAATAAACGCCTGCACCGAGTCAATCGGAAATCCCAGGTTTGCCACGAAGTTTACCCAGTGAATGCCGCCCTCGAATAACGCCCCACCGCCGGTCAGGGAAGGCTCATCCCGCCAGTCGCCGGTCTTTTGCATCTTTAAGGCATTGATATGAAAAAACAGCGGCTCCCCAATGACGCCCTCTTTTAAAAGTTCTCTTAATTTAAACGCCAGCGGTTTATAGAAATAATTTTCCGTTACCAGCACCTTTTTGCCGGTTTCTTTCTGGATTTCTGCCACCCGGTCAAAATCCGACGCTTTTAAAAAAGGGGGTTTTTCCACCAGCACATGTTTGCCCGCCCGGAGCGCTTGCATGGTCAGGTCTAAGTGTTGATTGGGGGGGGTTGCCACAAGCACAACGTCAATGGTGGAATCCTGAATCGCTGCGTCGTATGAATCGAAGAAACCGGCGCCGTGATATTTTTTGTTAAACCGAGCCGCCTTCTCCGGATTGCGGCTGGCATAATACAAACGCACCTGTTTGTGAAAACCGGAAAGGGTTTTGCTGTGCATCTGGGTGGCAAACCCACAGCCCAAAAATGCCAGGTTTAATGGTCGGGTATCCATTTGGCTCATCAGGTTATCCTATTGAAATTTTTTGTGAGATATTCTCCCACTCGCAGGGCATTGGCAGAGATGGTTAAACTGGGATTCACCCCGCCGGAGGTGGGCATAAAGCTTCCATCCACCACATAGAGATTTTGAATTCCCCGGAACCGGCATTGAGCATCCAGCGGCGAGGTGTTGGGATCGTTTCCCATTCGTACCGTACCCACGGCGTGGGAGAACGTTTTGATATCATGCACGTAACAAAACAGAGCGCCGGTTTTATAAAGAATTTGTTTGGCTTTTTTCAACAGCGCCTTTCGGGCGGCAAAGTCCCGCTCGGAATAATGGTGGGAAATAACCAATTGGGGCAGCCCGAAGCGATCCCGGTGGGAAAAATCCACTGCCACATGGTTATCGTAGCGGGGTTGATCCTCCGCCATCACCAGCATCCCGGTCAGGTGTTTAATCACAATGCTGGCGGCTTCTCCCAGGGGTTTGGGCAACATCGCTTTGACCAGGCTGACCGGAGGTGTCTGCACCTGCTGAATGCTCCCCAATTTACCCGATGGGTGTTTTATGGACGGGTGCCCGAAGTAAAAATCGTGAAACCCCAACTGTTTGTGGAAGCGATTATCTTTCGCCGGCTGGAAGGGAAATAAGCCGAAAACAATGGCATTACAATGGCGCATCAGGTATCGCCCCACCACCCGACCAGCGGAATTGAATTTTTCCAACCGGGAAGTGAGCAACAGGTGCGGGGAGGCAAGAGCCCCGGCGGAAAGGATGAAAAGCCGCCCATTATAGCGAATTTTTTGGTTTTGTTTCCTGTCAACACATTCAATAGCGGTGATCCGGGTTTCTTCGGTTATGAACTTTACTGCTACAGTGTTTTCTTTTAATTGCATTCCCTCCTTTAATAACTGCGGTATAACCCGGGTGGCTAAATCATTCTTGGCTTCCACGGCGCAAGCAAAAGTATCGCAGGTGGTGCATTCGATACAGGATGGTTGTTTGCCGTTATCGGAATAGTTTATTGCCAGGGGCAGCCGGAAGGGGTGTAGTCCCAACTTCCGGGCAGCATTGCCGATCTTTTGGGGAGTTGGAGCAAGCGTCGGTAGCCGCTGCGGATAGGGGGCACTGTGATACGGTTCAGTGAGATCGGAGTTTTCCTCCCCGGCAACGTTCAGAATTTGTTCCGCATGGGTGTAATAGGGCTCCAGGTCAGCATAGTTTATTGCCCATCCAACTCCGGAATCTCCGCTGCTATCCTGGGCAGGAGCAAAATCCTTCTCCCGTAGCCGCAGGGAAACGCCGCCATAAAATACCGAGGGACCGCCCACGCAATTGTAACTTCCTATCCCAAATTTGTTCTTCCCGGTTGCCATCCGGTAGGGAGTTTCCTGGGAATAAAAAGGAGTGAGGTATACGGAACCCTGAGCTCCCCAGTTATGCTCTCCCCGGGGCACCCAATCCCCGCGTTCAATCATCAGCACCTTTAATCCGGCTTTTACCAGTTGCCAGGCGGTCATACTGCCGCCAAAACCACTGCCGATTATAATAACATCGTATGTCCGATTATTCATTATCCTAATGCGTAAAGATGAACAGCTTCCAGAATAACGAAACGGTTGAGAGAAGAATTGCAGTCAACGATTTCTTTTCCCTGTGCAACCGTTCAGGATACCTAATTAACCGTTTTAAAATTTATATCAAAGGATTTTTTATTTCGGATGCCGAAAAAAGAGGTTCGGCGGGAAATGTTTTTAAGAACCGTTCTGTGTCGGAATTGAACGATTCCGGGGGCAAAGAGCAAATATTGAGATACGGAAGCCCGGTTTTTCTAAAGCGGTTTTCGCCTGCTAAATCCCGGGCACTCAAAAAACGATTTTTTTGTAAGCGAGAATACAAAAAAAATGTCCCGGGGGCATTATCCTTTAAAAAATTTGTATTTCGAATCCTAATCTCTACAGGAGGACTTAATTATGCGGAGAAGTATTTTAGTCTCATTTATTGCGGTCTTAATTTTTGGCGTTTTTGTTGTTTATCTTCATGCCGGGGATAAGGGCCAGAAAATGATGATGAAACCGACCACGATTGAAGGAACAGTGGTAGATGCCAAGTGTTATCTGGGCGGTGTTGCCATGGGCAAGCCGGCAATGAATTTTGGCAACGACCACATGGTGATGGGGCATGACGGCAGCATGATGAAAATGCCCAATTGCGCCACGGCTTGTGCCAACATGGGTATTCCGGCAGCCATTGTGGAAGGCGGCAAACCGGGTGGCAAAACCACCATCATCATTGCCCCGGCTTCCATGTTTGCGGATCTGATGACCAAAACCGCCCGCATTACCGGCACCAAGACCGAGGCTGGCTTGATTGCCAAGAAGGTAGAAGTAAAAGAAAACGGGAAATGGAAAGAAGTTCCAATCCCCGGAATGATGTAAGAGTTAAAAATCCAATCAACCATCAAAAGGGAGAGTTTCGGCTCTCCCTTTTTTATAGACTTAACCACGGAACAGAATGAATCCGCTTCGGAAATTCCTGCTCACTGTTAAACAACGTAACAGGTTTCGGTAAATTTCCAATATGGATACCCCGGACTCAAAAAGATAGACTGAGTTTTAAAAATAAAGTTCTTCCCGGCTCGGAAATGGGAATCCCCGTGAAAGGGTTTTTGGCATTCAGATGATTGCGATAGAATTTGTTCGTCAGATTCATCACACCTGCCTGAAATTCACTGTTTTTCAGCAGTCTCACACCGGCATGGATATCCATTGTTACATATCCGGGGGTAGGAATTTCCCCACGGGTGACCGCCACCCGGTTTTGCCGACGATAAAAATAAAGTAATCCTCTAAAAAAGAATTGATTTTCCGGGTGATAATAAGCCAATTCGATGTTGCCGTTTAGCGGCGCCACTCCCAATGCCGGTTCATCGAGGGTTTTATCCTGACCCCATAAATAGTTGAGAACTCCGCCAATTTTTACCTCACGACTGATATGATATACGGCTGCTGCCTCTCCTCCCCGAAAATTGGCATTCCCGTTTATATATTGAAAAACGGTATTGGGGCTTAAGGGGAGTTTTTTGGGATATCCTGTTGTTTTCAGGGTGATAAAATTATCAATGCTTCTGACAAATCCGTTAAGATGAAATGAGAATCGCGAATAAGCCGCTTCTATCCAGATGTCTGCCTGGGTGTTGCGTTCCGGTTGCAGCGTCGGGTTTCCCAAAAATTCGGCGCTGGTTTGTGCTTTACTGGCAGGGAAACGGTCGGAATACCGTTCGTTGGCGTCTGCGGTGCGAACAGCAGAACCGACCGCTGTCGAAACCATCCAATGTTGGGTTAATGGAACTTCCAGCATCACCGCTCCACTGAGATTGGTTTCCGAGCGACTTAAATTCCGGGAAATATTTTGCAGGAAAAATTCGCTGGCAGTGTCGGCAGTGGCATGGACAAAGTCGCTGCGCAGGGTAGCGGATAAGCGAAATTGGCGACGGATGGTTTTTACCCCTTTAATAAACAATCCGCCGTCGCGAATCGTGGCATCGGGCCAGACAATATCATCTTTCATCATTACCATCCCATTGTCACGGCGGGAAATATCCCGGGAGGCATCCCGATTAGCACGATATAGATCTCCTCCTATCTCTATGTCCAGGTTTCCAGCGGACAACAATTTGGCATCCACCCGACCTCCTTTGACATTGATGCCGCTGCGGATTTTAACCAGAAGAGGAAACGGCGGCATCCGGTTGGGGTTCGCTTCTGCGGTGGGTTTTCCGTTGTTATCCATCAAGTGATCCAGATCGTTCACATACCCGGTTACTTCCAGAAATCGCAAAAGTCCTTCGCTTGCCTCATATTGGTAACGAGCGTAGAAATTCCGTACTTTGAAAAAACGGGCGTTCAGCAGTCTGCCCGGGTAATCCATGTCATTCTGGTATTGGTACCCTCCGGAAACAATCAAACGGGAATTTTGAGAGAAGCGAATTCCTAATTTTCCGCGAATTTCCCGGGAATGAAAATCTGCCGGTATGGTATTCCCGGACCCGTCCTGATAATCATGTGATTCTCGCCAATTGGCATGAAGCCAATAGGAAAACATTCCCCGGGCGCCGACCACAGCCCCGGCGGTTTCCGGGGCATTGCTGTTGCTTCGATAACCGGTGATAAAATGACCATGGAAAAGCTGTCCTTTTCCCCGGGGTAAGGGTTCGGATTCCGCCTGAATGGCGCTTAAATTTCCTGCACCCCAGGTAAGTGCATAGGGTCCTTTAACGATGTGAATTGTATGAATGGCAGTGGGATCATAGTGGCTTAACGGAGAATCCATGCGCGCCGGTCCGGCAGGAAAATAGCGGGTGCCGTCTACGTAAGTACCCACTTCGGTTTCCCGTAACCCTCTTACTACCGGGTCCAATCCGGTGGGTCCCCGACGAACAGCTTCCACTCCCGGCACCTGACGAAGCAATTCACCGGTTACACTAACCTCACTGCGCTGAATGACAATGGGAGGAAGATGACTCATCGTTTCGGTTAAATCTCCTCCTCTGCTGGTGGTCACCACAATTCCCGGTAAGGAAATCGGAACAATGCTAAGCTGAACATTTATTTCCACTTGTTCCCCGTTAGCAATGCTTATCGTTTCTTCGCGACTTTCCCTGCCGACAAATTCCGCAACCAGGGTATATTTTCCGGCAGCAACTCTCTCAATTCGAAATTCTCCGGCGGAGTTGGTCATATCTCCCAGGTGGGTGCCTTTAAGATAAACGCTGACCCCGGCAAGCGGTTTGCCTGCCGGCGTTAATACTTTACCATATACCTCACCACTCTCGTCGGCATATACGCCCTGGAATAATGCCAGGTTTAGAAATAAAACCACCAGGAAAAATTTGATCATACCACTCATAGTGTGTGGCGATATTCTACTGTTTACGTTTTTTATTCTCATTTTTTTCCTCTTATTATGTAAGTTAGATGTGTTCAATATTAACCGGCTTTCTTAACTTGATTCGAGTACTATTGGTTACCTTGGGTGATAGAAAGCCACCCCGGAAGGGTGACGACAACCGGAAGCTTAACTATCAAACCAGAAGATGATCCGGAAAAAATTTTCGCAGGTATGAAATTTTTCCGTCCGGGACTGTACGCTCCTGGTTTCCAATAACTTCATTCGCTCATCGGGAGGATTCCGTCTTTTACAAACCGGGCACATCTCACCCCTTGTTCAGGTGAAAATTACTCCCGGTTCCAAAGAATTCCCTGACCATCCCGTGGAATTTGGCACTGACGGTAGAGATGCTTCCGGGTGTTTTCCTGAGAGAATGAAAAAATCTTTTTGATATGCTTTTATACGAATTGAAAAATGCGGGGTGGTTTTTCCAGGGGGCCCAAATAAATTGGGATGTGGTTCTGCTCGACGGGGAAATAGATGATGGAAGTAGGTAAAAGAAAATTTTCTTTAAAATACAACAGCGTGAATTTAAAGGTTGAATTTGCAAAAAGAGGTTTTCGGTGCGGATGACAGGGCTGAGATGTCATCATACATGTTGCGGAGGCTCGGGAAACCCTTTCTTTTTTACGATGACAGCAGAAATCGCATTTACACTGACATCGATCCCCATTCATCCGGCAGTGACAAATCGTAGGAACTGCGTTACCGGCAATGATTGACCAAAACAACGAAGAACTGCCGCTAAACATAATCGTTAGCGAAATAAGGAGGAGAAAATGTATCTTCCTGTATGATCGAACTTGTTTGAAATTCATCCCGTTTTTCCGATTCTTTCGAAAAGGAAGATAGCGATCCCGATAGAAAAAATCAAGTGACGACTCAGGTAGATAAGAGAGCAAAACCGGTTCCGAAAGAAATTATTGATGAGAGTATTCTCCGGATTGTATCCTTTTAAATTTACTGTAACTATTCAGCCAAAGTGCACACATAGTGGTTATGAGAAGCATTTAAAGGAAAAAAACGGAGGAATAAATCCTTGTAACTTCTCCCCAGTCCTCCCCTTCCAAAGGCAGGGCTGTTGCATCCTTTTGAACTC
>CAYYGL010000193.1:0-9007 GCA_964471235.1 uncultured Calditrichaceae bacterium | reverse complement strand
AAAGAAGGATACCCGGGTCATGATGATCAATATTTTTGCCGGGCTGGGAATGGGTCTGCTGGTGGGAATCATCATCGGTCTGTCGGTATCCCCGGTGGTGAAGGTGATTCTGGGGGCGCTGGCGTCTTTGTTGGCAGCGTTTTTGGGGTTACAACCCGGTCAGAAAGATGACGCAGCGTCGGAAGACAAGCCGGGCAGGATGCTGAGCAAGTTACAGCAAAACAGCCTGAAAGCGGGCAGTTTCGGTCTTGCCTGCGTGCTCGCCATTTTCCTGGGGTTGTTCATCCGTAACCATAATGTGTTCGAGCGTTCCCTGGACACTCAGGTCAACGAATGGAAAAAAGCCGGCTACGATTTGGACTATGCCCGACAGTTGATCGTTCTGGAAAAATTCGGCATCGACCCGGAAACCAAAAAAATCGCCTTCGGGGATATGCAAAAAAGCAAAACCAGCGCGCTGTATGCGAAAAAAGGGGAGAAAGACCTTTGTTCGGCACTCGATCCGGAGCGTTTCCGAGATATAGCCGAGGTGTTGAAATCCTATCGCCGGCAGGAATTAGACGCGCTGACAGAATTGGTGGATGTTCTGGAAAACCTGGATGTTCCTGAGGCTGACAAACTGGAATTGATCACCGCCATATCGGAGGCAATATGCGAACAACAAGAATAGCCCCTTTCGGGGTTCGTATCGACAATCCCGTCAGCCCCGGATTGATGATCTCTTCGCGCCAGCGCTTAGTTACTTTTGGACTCACCATCGGTTTTGCCCTGCTGTTATGGACCGGGAACGAAATCTTTGCCCAGGGTGGCTCCCATGTCGCCAGTTCCAAATCGGTGGTCAGTATTTCCGCAACCGGTTCCGGGGGCACCAGTGTGGGAAGTGGTTTCGTCTGGAAGAAATCCTACTATGTGGTTACGGCGTTGCATGTGGTTGCCGGGGCAAAGCAAATCGAGGTGTATTCCGAGACGAAAAAAGCAGGAACCGGTGCGGACCTGGTTGCGGTCATCAAGGAAGCCGACCTGGCGCTGCTAAAGTTGAAAGAAGACCTCGGTTTATCTCCCCTGCAGGAGACCGCGGTTTCTCCCAACAGCACGGCGGAATTTTACATCTGGGGATACCCTCACGATGTGGCAAAAATGCAGGGCGATTTTATCCGCTTTTCACTCAGCCAGAGCCAGACACCTACCATGAAAAGTATTTTTAAGAACGCCTCCCAGTTTAAGAAGATTGTCGGAAACCAGGGATACCCCACCATCAGAACCAAAATTTTGCGTATCAGCACCACCATCCAGCCCGGTCATTCCGGGGCACCGATTTTTGATAAGAGTGGCAAGGTGGTGGGAATCGGCGACGGCGGGCTTCGGCAGGGGATTGCCCGCATCAACTGGGCGATTCCTGCCGCGGTGTATCTGCCCGGACTGGAAAATTCCGGCGACACCCCTCCCTCCTCAACTTCCCGGCAAACCCGTCTGTTCGGAAAGCACATCGAAAAACAGGTGAAGGTCCCGGCAGCGGGCTCCTCGGTGCTGGAAAAAGTGTGGTCGGCTTCATTAGAGGAGGTTCTCTCCACTGCCGACCCGGAGTTGGCGGAAATTTTTGCGGGACTCAATCAGGAGGCGCTGGAGGAGACCGGCAGGAGCCTGGAAAGTGCCTGGGTTGATGTTTACGAAGATTCCCAAACCGGCGCCACCATTGCCGTTCCCAAAGATTTTCCGGTGCAGTACCATCCCGACACCCGATTGTTGATAACAAAATATCCCGGCGCCGGCAATTTGATGATGATCATTCAAATTGTCATGAATGACACGTATGAAAAGGGAAAGGTAGCGCTTAATGGTTATGCACAGGCGCTCCACGGCCTTGCCAACTGGGTGACCGACCCGGAAATTCCCGATGAGGAGGATTTTGATCCGGAAGAATCATCGCTGCTTATCTCCCGGTTTCGCTATGTGCCGGATGAGAACGATGATGCCATCGCTGAGATGAACCTCACCCTGGTCATCGATCAGGATGATTTTCTGGGGGCAGCCGTGGTTGCCCGAAATATGCCGGCTTTCGATGAGGATGCCTGGTACCAGCTTTACGTGATGCATGTATGCTCGGAGTTGGCGGATTTTTCGATTGAGTGATCGGAGTGTGCTGATAAGGCGACATCTGTCTCAGTTGCCTGACGGGAATAAGAATTGTAGAGACAGTTACTGGAAACAGAGTTTCCACAGTTACTGCGTTGCGAAACAGGAGTTTCGCAACGAGGGGAAGATGGAGTGTTGGAGTATTGGAGAACATTTCACGCCATCACTCCACTACTCCATCCCAAAGTTTTGTTGAAATAAACGCCCTGAGAGTAAAACGATACAACACACCTTATAAAAGGAGGACCAGGTTATGAATGGTTTTTCACCTAATTTAGAAGACACTTTGGCTGTAATGGAGCAAAAAGGGCACAAAGTGTTCCGTAATGAGAAGGGATTTGATTTGAATATCGTCGGCATACGCACAAAGGAATTAAAAGCGGATCGATTCGATGATTTCATCACCGTTTTTTACCGAATGAATGGGGAGTGGATTTTTAATGTGTTCAAATGCACCACCGATCCCGGTGCCTACTGGTTGAACCATCCGGAAAAGATGTCCGCATTGGGTACCGCCATTTTAAAGGAAGGACAATATCGCAAGTCTCACCGGCTCGGGCGTCATCACGGGAAATATGCCGCCCTGGTGCAAAATGCCCCGCTTACGGTTATACGGGATGCCAACCGCGATAATTTTCTCGATCTGGATTCGGGAACCGAACAAACGGGATTATTTGGAATAAACATTCATAGAGCCTCTCCAAGACATGAATCCATTCAGGTACATGACTGGTCAGCAGGTTGCCAGGTCTTCTGCGATCCCTTTCAATACGAATTTTTTTTACGGCTCTGCCGGCAAGGCAAGGAGGCTTTTGGGAATAGCTTTACCTACACCCTGCTCAATGAGAGAGATTTTGATTAGCGCTTCAGGCGCTAACCAACTACCCCATACACCATTTACAAAACAAGGAGAACGATATGCAAGTTTCACGGTATGTTTCAGGTTTGGCAGTGCTGCTGTCGCTGTTACTGGTTTCCTGTACCGGTCAACAGCAGGTTGATACCGCCGCAGTGCGCCAGGCGATTGATTCACAGAATGCCAAATTTACCGCCGCTTATAATCGCCAGGATGCCGCCGGTGTAGCTGCTCTTTATACCCAGAATGCCACCGCGCTGCCGCCCAATGGGAAGATGTTGCAAGGCAGGAGCGCCATAAAGGAATCCAATCAGGCGGAGTTTGCCATGGGTCTCAAAGACCTCCAATTAAGCACCGTTTCGCTGAACGTGTTTGGCGACCACGCTCATGAAATCGGGAAATTTACCATCACCCTGCCGCCTAAAGGTGAGGAAGTGATGAAAGATTCCGGTAAATACCTGGTAATCTGGAAAAAGCAAGCCGACGGCACCTGGCTAATCGATAAGGACATCTGGAACAGCAGTGTGCCCCTACCGGGGATGTAATCGGGTATTTCAAAATTTGATTCCCATAGAGCCGCTACAAAACACGGAGCAATAATAAATGCATGAGAGCACTACTAACAGAACGGCCCCTCAGCTTCACCGCGCTCTCCGCCTGAAAGATCTGGTGCTGCTGAACATTTCCGGCATCATCGGGTTATCCAGCCTGGCGCAGGTGGCTCAATTCGGATTTGCCAGCATACCGCTGTTCATCCTTGCCATCGTGACCTTCTTAATCCCCAGCGGATTAATGGTTGCCGAACTCAACGCCAGGATGCCGGAAGAGGGTGGATTTTATCTCTGGACACGAAGTGCATTCGGAGACTTTCACGGTTATGTTGCCGCCTGGACGTACTGGCTGAGCAATATTGTCTGGCTGCCGACGGTGATGCTGCTCGTTTCCATCTCAGCCTTGTATATCTTTGGCGATAACTTTCTCAGCCTTGCCGACAATCCCTGGTACAATGGCATGGTATGCCTGGGAATTTTGTGGCTGGTGACAGTGCTGAACATCCTGGGAATGGAACGCGCCAAATGGATTCAGAATATCGGCGCCATTGCCACCTGGGTATGCATTGCCCTGTTGTTGATCGTCGGTATTATTTTCGTCGCCAATAATGCCAGTGCACACCTTTTCAGCCTGAACAAGCTGATACCTGATGTAACGGATTTTTCCCTTCTGCCATTTTTTGCCATTGTCGCTTTTTGTTTTGGCGGGTTGGAGCTGGCCCCCATCATGGCCGGTGAAATTCAAAATCCCCGGAAAAATATTCCCAGAGCCATTATGCTCTCTTCTATCGCCGTCAGCCTGCTCTACATCGCCGGAACCCTGATGTTGATACTAACTGTGCCCGAAGGCAAAGTTGGAATTATCGAGGGAGTAGCCCAGGCGTTCCACGCTGTGAATTTCCCCGGGATTGGCACGATCGGAGCGGTTCTGGTGGTGCTGAGCACCATGGGGCTGTTCGGCGCCTGGATGACCGGCACCGCGCGAGTGCCCTTCGTCATCGGCCTGGATCACTATTTGCCGGACGCCTTTGCTAAAATCCACCCCCAATGGGGTTCGCCGTACATTTCCCTGCTCATGCAAGCCATGGTGCTCACCATCCTTTTTCTCAGCTCGATCATGGGCTCTACCTTAAAAGAAGCCTTTTTGATTTTACTGGACATGTCCATCATCCTCTATTTTATTCCCTTTCTGTATATGTTTGCCTCACTGGTCTGGCATCTAAAGCACAATACCGGCGATGAAGGTTCTTTTGAGCTACTTGGAAAAAGCAAGGCGACCGGGTGGCTGGTTGCCTTGTTGGGATTTAGCATTACCTTCTTTTCTATCATCATCTCTTCCATGCCCACCAGGGATATTGAAAACAAAATGCTTTTTGTGGTAAAAGTAATTGGCGGCGCGGCAGTGCTGATCGGGGCGGGGCTGATTGTTTACTATCTGAAGAAAAGAGAAATGGCAGCCCTCCGGGAAGTTCACGCAGAAAAAAATGGATAAGCTGTAGTGGGTGCGGCCGCCGGTAGCGGCTGTCGAATCGCTATATCTTTTTCCTAAGGAGCAGAGGCTCCGCGCTGCCATCCTTGCCCGGTTCAGCACACTACAATTCGGCGGGTGCCGCCCTGGATTCAGAGCCCGGCGCACGCCAGTGCTGCTTTGATATCAATCTGAAGAAAGTTGTATAGCAGCGGTTCACAAAAAGAAGTCGGGCAAAAAAACACCAGGAATAAAATCCCGAGATATTGATGAATCAAGCAACATTAGGCAAATATCGCATCAAGTCCATCGATCTGCTCCGCGGGGTGGTCATGGTCATCATGGCACTGGATCACGTCCGGGACTATTTTCATTACGGCTCATTCTATGTCGATCCGACCAACCTGGCGACGACCACACCGATCCTCTTTTTTACCCGCTGGATCACCCATTTTTGCGCCCCGGTGTTCGTTTTTCTGGCGGGTACTTCGGCATTCTTATACGCCAGTCGCCGGGAAACCAAAGGAGAAGTCGCCCGGTTCTTACTATCCCGGGGGGTTGTGGCTGATCTTTCTTTACCTGACCGAGAAGGTGAAAAACCGGTTCAGCGACGCCCTGACAACAATTGGGCGAACGCCGCTATTTTACTATGTAGTGCTTCTCTATGCAATTCACCTGCTGGCTATCCTGGGGGGTGCTCTACGCCGGACGGGAGTGGTCGGAGATGATTCTCACTATATGGGGTTCAAGCTCAATTCGACCACGTTCTAAATCAATCAGCACATTGGAGTCTAATAAGAATCCCATGGATCACGCGGTTTTTCTTTTGCTAACTCAGTTCTGATTGCATTTAAGTCGTTGGCAAATTCTTCGGCATCTTCCGGCATCAGTTTTGGCAAAGATGCCATAAGCCCGGGGAGTTCGCCGAGGGTTCGCCCTTGTGGAACAGGACGCAGTTCCGCCACCGGTTTTTTGCCCCGGAGCAGAATATAGCTTTCGCGACGATAGGCTACCCGGTTGATGAATTCGGAAAAATTTCGGGCAATCGTGGTGATGGAAATTGTTTTGGTCATTTTGCCTTTTTGCCTTATAGCTTATCTGATAGTCTGATTATAAGATTTTTCTTGACAAAAAGCAACATTTAGTTGGACGAATCTCCAACACGCATAGCGACTTCCCAAAGGGTGCCGCCCGAACTGCCAACCCAAACCGGCAGCTACAGCCTTATCAATTTTGATTAAAAAACCGTGTCCCCGACAAAATAAGTTTTGTCACTCTACGGAGTGTCAAAACTCGGTTTGCCAAGCGCACCATTTAAACTATTAAGCCTTCAGGCAAACGGCAAGAATACCCTTGCCCAATGTGAAAAAATCTCTCCTGCGCTAAATTGCAAGTTGTAGCTTGCCCACACGGGCTCCTTCAGAGCGCCTACCGTGACGAGACGCTGATTTGCTTATGATCCAAGATTTTGCTATCTTTTGTCTCAGAGTAACGGAGGACAACCCATGCATTTTAATCTGTACCATTCCCCCGCCAGAACCCTGGCTGTGCTGGTATTGCTCTGCCTGCTCAGCATCCCGGTGCTTTCCCAGGGCAATCCCGATCTCGAACGTTATCTCGATTACTCCGGCAGGGATGACATCCTTTCCGGCGGGGTAAAGATGATTCCCATCAAGACCCCGAATGGAAGCTTCAAGGTATGGACCAAAAGGGTGGGGAATAATCCCCGTATCAAGGTGATGTTGCTGCATGGCGGTCCCGGCGCTACCCATGAGTATTTCGAGTGCGTGGACAGTTATTTTCCCAAAGCCGGGATTGAGTATTACTACTACGATCAATTAGGCTCTGCGTACAGCGACCAGCCCGAGGATACCAGTCTCTGGAACATCCCCCGTTTCGTGGAAGAGGTGGAACAGGTACGCAAAGCTCTGGGATTGAACAAAGACAATTTTTACCTCCTCGGGCACTCCTGGGGCGGTATCTTAGCCGTCGAATACGCCCTGAAATACCAGCAGCATCTCAAGGGCTTGATCATTTCCAACATGATGATGTCCATCCCCGATTACATTAAATATGCCGAGGAAGTGTTAGGTCCCCAGCTTGATCCCACGGTGCTGGCAGAAATCAAGGCGCTGGAGGCAAAGCAGGATTATGACAATCCTCGTTACATGGAGTTGATTACCACCTATTATTATCCGCAGCATGTGTTGCGGATGCCGTTAGAGAACTGGCCGGAACCGGCTGTTCGCGCTTTCAGCCGTACCAATCAAACCATTTACGTGATGATGCAGGGAAAGAGTGAATTCGGGGTTACAGGAAATGCCACGCTGAAAAATTGGGACCGGAAAGCAGACCTTCCCAACATTACGGTACCAACACTGGTTATCGGTGCACAGTATGATACCATGGACCCGAAGCACATGGAATGGGTGGCTTCCCGGGTACAGCATGGACGATACCTGTATTGCCCGAATGGCAGTCACATGTCGATGTATGACGACCAGCAGACCTGGTTCCGGGGGGTAATCCGGTTTATCCGGGATGTGAATGAGGGAAATTTTGGCGGAAAGTAGCTCTCACGCCACCACCCCGCTGCCCGTCTAACATCGGAAACTGCTCCTGCTCCATGAAGAGGGGATTCTTTTTGTCTGCTGTTGTTGGGTTAACACTCCTGTGAGGAATGCAGCCTCACCGAATTTCCCTTCTTGCGCCTCCCAATGATTTGAAGGTGGGTGTTCAATGCGGTCAAATCCGGTGCCGCGTCGCGTATCAGATTAGGATAAAAGGCGAATTCGGGTTATCACTTCAAGCAGATATGTTTTTACAACGTTACCAGCAGGAATTTGCCTTCCGGAAGTATGGGGGGAGAGAATGATAATTGCTACGACGATTCTCTCCTTCACTCCACCAGATAAATCCGCAGGGTATCGCTGGCGGAGGAATCGAATAAGCCATAGCCGTTTTCCACTACTTGCGGGAAATTCTGCCCGTAGTTTTGATTAAAGTTCAGACCCTGCTTGTATTGATAGTAGTTATCATCCATGGCGGAAACGATGATACTGTGCCAGCCGGTGTAATTAAAAAACATCCAGTTGATGCGGGCAAATTTATCGCCTACCCACCATATTGCGGGATTGGTGCGGTCTTCCTTTTTTCCTTTAAATACATCCGCTACATCCCGGTCATCCTCAATAAAGTTGGCTTCGGTTGCGCTGTCTGCCAGGGAGATGATGCGGTAGATGCGGGCATCATCATAATCATACCACTCCAGGGTGAAGAACGCATCGGAGAACCAGCTATCTCCGGGGATGTATTGCACCGTATCTCCATCCTGTACTCCAATGGGATTCAAATGAAACGGCGCCGGCGTCCGGGTGGTTGAGGCAGCATGCTCTTCCCCGGCGGTCACTTCAATACGGTAAGTTTCCCCGCTTTGCACCCGAAAAGCAGGGTCCGGGTAATAGTAGACACCGGGCACCACATCATATTCGGCTAACTGAACGCCGTTGATGCGCACATCCGCATCCCGTACCCGCTGCTGCTTCTCATCGTAAAATTTGGTAATATCACCGGTCCAGCTGACAAAGACCGAATCAATCGGGTAACCGACCTTCAACTCGGCGTTGATTACCAATTTCGGCGGAATCTCCGGCGCTAACGATTCCTGACAGCCAACCAGCATCAAAACGACAAGCACCAGGAATGTGTTTGCATGCCAAAACATTCTTTTTATCTTCATTTCTCTACCCAAGCGGTTTATCCAAACTTTTCTCCAAATTGTTACCGGAATTTCCATTCCTGCTTATCCAGGCATTCTCTTACCTGAATACTGACCTACTGATTACTGATTCTTGACTCACTGAACATCCCCGTGTGATTGAGTTGTCGATGACTCACTGAACATTAACGCTAAAACTCCATCCGCAAGCCAATTGTGGGCACAATGGGCAGCATGGTAACGGCATCCTGTTTTGCCGGGTTCTTGTCAAAATCCCATTT
>CAYYGL010000192.1:0-9064 GCA_964471235.1 uncultured Calditrichaceae bacterium | reverse complement strand
GAACCCATCAACAGCGCCCCGGCAAGCAGATGCGGTTGATCGAATAGAGTATAGGCGATCAGCATTACCCCAACAGCTAATGCCCCGGGATGAAAATACCCGTACGGATTTAGTCCGTATTTACCCATCGCAGCGGAAGATGACGGAATCACCAGGGTAAGCAATACAATCACCCAGCCAAAATCATTACCAAAAAAATGACGGTAAAATACATAAACCCCGAGAGTGGTGAGAACAATTTGCAGCAGGAACAGCAATTTGAAGAAGGTTTCCAGGGTCAAATAATGAAGCATCATCCCGGCGAATTGCCAGATCAAAACCGGGTGGACATCAATTGTTTTAATCAGGAGGTCGTTCGCAAACAGACGGGGATTATATTCATGAAGGGCAAATGGGATGTAGGTGGAAAGGTCTCCCACACCAAGCCGGTATCCCTGTAGAACTGCTAATAGCGCCACAATTAGCAGCCAGGCAAGATGTTTCCGGGGAACAGGAAAGATTTCCATCCCCCCTTAATCCCCGCCCTGTTTTAACCCGGCTTGCTGTGCAAATTCATGGGCAAATTGACGAATCGCTTCCGAAAGCACCAGGTTTCCCGTTGCCCGCTGCAAGGTCTCTGCCATACTGAGGAGGTTATGAAAATAATGGATGGTCATGTGCTGAACCAGCATCTCCGGGGTCCATAGGTCGATGTTCATGGTATTTTTCTCTTCCTTATCCCACAGGCGGATCATCATGGAGGTGCATTCCCGCCGCCCGGCAAAATCGGCATCGGATGCTTCCCACTCAATCTTACGAGGTAAGTTGTTTTCATCAAGTTCCACAATAAATTTGATTTCTTTTTTCTTCATACTGTCCCTTTCCGGGGTTAAACGGTGAAAATGGTAGTGTATCGGTAAATCCGGTTAATCGAACCGCCGGGGATTCGAATCTCCGGGAATTGGTTCTGTTGAGGGGGATGGGGAAATAAAGTTTTTCGGCTGTTCATTCTTAACCGCATGTTCAATTTTTGTACGGCCCTATCTTTTCCACCTCCATACTTAAGAGATGAAATTCCCCCCGTGCAACAGATGAAAGAGTTTATACGCTGCCAGGCGAATATAGCCGCTCTGAACGAATAAATCCAGCAACATTTTCCAGGAAATACGGTGACTGGCGCATACGTATAATGGCTGCCATTGGGGAGAAAATTTGTTTTTAAACCGATACAAGCCGTCATAACGGTAAGCAAATTTCAGCAGATGCCCGGCATGGAAGGCAAATTTTGATTTCAAACTTTGCTGAACCCCCTGTCCATAGAATGGCACTTCTCCCAGGCTCCAATACCGATATCCTTCTTCTCGCAAAACAAGTTGCACCTGGTGAAAGAGTGCTTCCATGATACCCACCGGGGCGCCGGGTATTCTCAGAATCAACTCCGTATGCCAGCTGTCATGGTTGTTGCGACTGATCGAGATGCCGCCCAGCCACTGTTGCTCCGGCGTTTCAAATACAAAATAGCGGCTTGCCTCTTCCCAACCATCGCGAAACAGATGTTGTAACTGCGGCTCTTTCCCATGAACGCTATTCCGTTTTAATGCCATAAACAAACGATAAGCGTGTGGTTCATTGGTTACCTCGACAATTCTGCCCCGGCGGAGTCCCCGCTTGTTCAACTCCCACAGCGACTTTTTCCGAATCGCCGGGTTTTCCAGATTCAGAACCGCTTCACTACCAATCAACAAACATTCGCATCCCTGACGGATAAGAAAATTCCGAACTTCCGGCATGCAGCCTCGCATCACAAATCCGCCCGGCAGCCCGGCAATCTCTGAGTGATATACCTGCGGAAAGGAGAGATGCCAGGGAATATCCGCCCGGTGAATCCAATGGTATCCGCTAAGCGGCAGGGTGAGATGATACAACCGGGGATGGGAAATCTCTTTTCTTGCCCAGCTTAACGGCAAGCGGCTGTTACGGTTGGACTCCGTTTGAACCGACGGTACTAACTCCGAATACCTCATGGCTTAACCGACCCTCCCAAATTCGTTCTTTTTCATAATACCCGCCATTGCATTCCTATAAATACAAAAAAAGGAAAATTGTAGATAGAAAGCTCCTTCAGACGGGACACGCTGGAAATTTGTTCCGTGATGTAATTACGGCTGAAAAGATTGCGGTGATTGGTCAGGTTGATAATATCCAGGTACACACTCAGCCGGGAGCCCTGCCGCCAGCCCAGGCGCATATCCCACCGAAAGTATTGGTTTTCCTCGGAAATCCGAAAGAGGTATTTGTCGTTCAATTTCACTTCATCAGTCTTGGAACGCACCAAAAGGGCAACTTCTTGCAGGGTTGATAGATAGTCTAACAATATACCCTGAGATGAGACAAACATTCCCGCCGGCAATGGAACGGTTGCTTTAAGCATCAACGACCATCGTGCATCTCCGTACGCCGGGTGCCAGGCGTGCCGGTAAAACTGCTCACTACGATGATATGCCCCACTGAAAAACAACGAAGCGCCCGAGGCATCCGAATGGGATTTCCAATGAAGCCAGACCTCAATTCCCCGGGAACGAAATTTACCGGAATTTTGGGTAAACGATGTCCACCATCTATCCGAACGATAGGATTCCAGCAAATTCCCGGAATAAGCATAAAATGCAGAAAGGTTTATTTGAAAACGCGGATTTATCCACCATCTGCCACCCACTTCTCCCTTGCGGAACCGTTCCGGCTCTTTTGGGGGTGTTGTGGAAAATTCCGGGTCGCGAAAGACATTGATTGCCGGAATCCGATACAACATGCTTTCCAGGAAAGGAAACTGGTGATAAATTCCGCCGCCCAGGAACAGCCGCATCCCGATTGATGGCTGATACTCGATTTTCAAACGGGGGGAAAGACGTGGGGATTGGGAATACAGGGAGAAATAATCGATCCGCAGCCCTCCCTGAAGTTGCCAGCGCGTGAACAAATTCCACTCCGCTTCGGCAAAGGCTTCGCCGCTAAAGGGTTTATAAGATTGCGTCATTGAATCCAGCACCTCAAACTGCAAAAATGGCTGGTTGCTCTGGAATCGGGAGGAACCCGCCTGCATCCCCCACCCGCTGCGAAATTGCAAGCGCTTCCCCTTTGCTGTGAGTATCTGTCGAAATTGTAGGTACCGCTGCCACATCGAGAGATCCATCTGCCGGGTTTCCTCCCCCGGGGTATCCGAAAGCACTGCATAATGATAGCTGCTGCTATCTACTTTGTAAGTGAAAAGATGCCGGAGCACCAGGCGATCTCCCTGGAAACGAATTTGATGCCGGGCATACAGCAGGGAGAATTTGGTTTTCCCAAGCGTTTCCACCGATACGGAATTCCCAATGGATCCCGAGTCAGAGGAAGCCACCCGGCTGTTTTCCCAACTGAGCAGCCAACCGATTTTGAGGTGTTGCCGACTGCCGGGAAACATCACCAGATTCCCCTGGAAATCCCCGAACCGCGGGCGGATCACATCTTCTTTTAGCACCATTCCCAGGAGTCGATCAATAATGCTCTGGCGAATTGCAGCATTCATGCGAATTCGTTTTCCCCAAAAAGGTCCTTCAACCTGAACGCTGCCTTCAAAGGGATTCAAACCCAATCGCAGGTGATGGTGCGAAGCGCTGCCGTCCCGCGAGGAAATTTCCACCAACCCTGCCTGTTGTCCCCCGGCGGTTACCGGAAAAATACCGGGATAGAATTCCACTTTTTGCACCATCAGGGGATTGAGGAGGCTGAAACCACCGCCCAGGGCAAGCCGAAGCCGATAGGGATTGCTGATGGGGATGCCGTCCAGGTAAAACAGGGTCTGGTCGGGTGTGCCGCCGCGGACGTAAAACTGGGACGAATAATCCGTTATTGCCTGGGCTGCGGGATGCGACGTTACCACTCGCAAGGGATCGTTGATTATCAAAGGGGACCGGCGCCATTCCAACGATTCCCATCGGATTGCTTCCCCCGGATTATCTCCGGCACTTATCCCGGTGACTTCCACAGGCTTTATCCTCACCGGGTGTGGGGTCAAATGAACAACGACAACGGTATCTGCCCGGGGAACGTTCATCTGAAAGTGCAGGGTGTCGTAATCCAGGCGGTAGATCAGGAAATTGAGCTTTTCATATTTCCCAGTTAATCTTACCCGGGCACCCCCTTGCTCGTCGCTCAGCAGGGAGATATGCGCATTTTGGAAAAAGATCACCGCCTCGGAAACACTGTTCCCGTTCGAGGCATCCCGAACCACAAAATTTACTTCAGGTGTCTGCGCAAGAATCAGCAGGGGCAGAAAGCCAAACAGGAAAAAATGCCTGAATTGCTTGTTTATTAAGGTCCCAGCCATATCTGTTTCCTGATCATTTCGCTTAGAAAACTCATGATGGAATAATAAAGGGACCTGCCATCCTTTGACCAAAGAACCTCCCGATACGAATTTGGATCCTTGAGTCTCAATACTTCCACCGTATGCTCCCATTGATAATCCGTTACATACGTACTCCTTCCTTCAATAAATCCGAACCAAAAATTACCTTTGGTGCGCAGTACTGAACCGGAAGGAAGCAACATGACTCGTTTAGGCTGAGATGGTAGTTTGCGAATCTGTATTTGGGCGGGGTTATCTGCTTCCCATTCCATAATTTTATAGTCATCGTAATAGTCATCCAGGGTAATACCAAAAAATTTTCCGGAGGGTGGATCAAAATACAATGCAGAGATTTTCTCATCAATCCTGTATTCGGTTTGCATTTCCCCCTGGTTGTTGTACACCGTCACCCACATAGGTTTCATTAAAACTCGATCCATCGAACTAATGGTTACAAATCCTTCTGTGGTTCGCACCAAATCAAACACAAATCGGTAGTTGGAGGTTGCCAGGGTATCGAACCTCCCGGTTGGAAAGTGATACCGCATAACCATCTCGCTGCGTTTACCCTCGGTAACAAAGATTACAGAGGTTTCATCCCCCCAGGTAAGATATTTAACCGGAGGCGAGAATAAACCCCGGGAAGACCAGGGATTCTCCCCGCTTTCGAGATCCACAAAATCGAAATATCCATAAGTGAATGGACCACTCAGCCGATAAACCGTGCCGGTCGCCGGATCGATACCATAGTTCCCGGAACGGGGACCGCTTAACTCATCGGGGGAGAAAGTTTCCAATTCTGCATTTCCGCCGGGACAGCTAAACAAGTAATAATTTTGGAGGCTCTTCAGTTGCCCGAACACGGTATTGTCATCCAGTCCGATGAGCCGGGTAATCGTGTAGTCGGAATTATTTGAAAGTTGCTGCCCGGAAAGCAGCTCCAGGGTGTGCAAATCGTAAATAAAAAAACTGTCAAGACGAGTAACCAACAAACAACGGTTCCAGGCTAATATTGCCTGGATTGATTGGGAGGAAGTTAAATTTTGATAAATGATAACACTATCCGGTTCCTGAGAAATGGATAGTAACCACCGATAGATATGAGTCTTGGTGGCAAGAAAAAGGGTATCGGTGCCTGGAATATTGGTTAAGCTTTGCACCTTGGAAGCGACATTGTACAGGTTGTTATTCTGGACCACCAGGGTTGTTGAATCCACCTGCTGCGAATTTCCTAACTGAAACTTGACAATACTTCCGTCTCTCGGTTGAATACTGAGGAGGTCATACATTGCACCCTGAAACTGTATCTCACCAATGATTGTCCGCCTGAATTTGTCCATCTCGATTGGCAGGGGCTGGACCTCATAATGACTGGTATTTAATTTGTATAGTTGTCTCCCTTGAGATATGATTAATGCATGCGAAAGTGAAGAATATCCTAATAAACTCACTTTAGCGCGTATTCCCAACATCGGGGAAACCTGCGAACTATCCCCATTGAGAACGGCTGAGATAACTCGGAACCCATTGTCGTTGGTAAGATAAAAAGCCATTCCTTTTCCATCCGGTGCTTCGGCTGCCTGCTCAATGAAAGAGAAAGAGGGAGCGGTATAGATCACTCTATTGCCGAGGGTGATATCCCCCAGGGTGCGTACCTCTACCGGATTTTCACAGCCCATGAAGAAAAGCAGGATGCTCACGATTCCCCACCGGGAAAATTTTCTCCATTCACAAGAGGTCCCTGCTTTCGTTGGCAAATTCATCGAATAAATCCTCTGCATTTTACCAAACACGTCTCCCCATCCTTGTTGATGGGTTCATCTCTCCGTTGTCGTTATCAAAACAATTATTTTGAAAAATGAATCGTGCCATTTGGGTATAGAACACCCGGCGGGAAATTCCGAAAAAATTGGTGTGATGACCTGGAGCGTCATCGCCTGAGCACCCAGCCATGGCAGATTAGCGTTAACCTTAACAAAAGCATGTCACCCCGGACGGGGTTTTATGTGATAATATGGATTTACCATTTCTATAATCATGCCACCGCTACACAGTTTCATGGTTATGAGCGCAACCCCGGAAGGGTGACATGTTTATCGCAATAGATTTGTCTTTCGAAATTCAAAACCCTGCGGGGTGATATGCTCAACTTGCCACTCTTCTTCCGGGGTTAATGCTTGTGCCCCCAAACAGGGAAAATTTTTCTTGACCATTACCATCCAAGCTAAAACGTAAGTGTTACCGGAAAGGTGGCACACTTATTTAATCAAACCCCACAATTTTGACACACCCTCCCCCCTTTCATCTTTCATTTTTCATCTTTAATCTTTCATCTTAACATCTTTATCCCCCTCACACCGACCACTCGCGGTATTCGTATGTCTCATCCGGTACTTCCACTTCAATGATTTTGGTATGGGGAAACGTTTCCACCTGCTGCCCATTCATTTTAATGTGCAATTGAAAACCGAACAGGACTCCCGGTTCCAGGTCTAAATCCTTAAACGCCAGTGCGGCTTCCAGAATCGAATCGATCTTAAACCGGGGCTCCAGGACGGTCTTCTCAATGCTTTCTCCATGGGTTTCGTATTTTTCAATGATGCCCTGGAGGGGAGAGAACACCACGGTGATTTGCCGGGGAGTTTTCGCCGAAATCACGTATTCATACAGCAGTTCCGGTGGCTGGGCAAAATCAATCCGCAGGTAGAGATGCTCCAAATCAAAGCCCACGTAAAATTTATCGATTATCCGGGAAACCTGGTGCATGGCTGCCTGTTCCATTTTACGGCCTTCATACAGCGCTGCACCGACCCATTCATAATAATGCGATACCTTGCCGTCAATAACCGGGTGGATGAAATTCAGCGGGCGAATGGAGGAAAACCGGTCGAAGTGGGTCTTTTTAATGGTCTGGTACAATTCCGCGGGGATTTCTCCCCCGGCAATCTCATAGACACTCATCAGGTGCTCCCGGAATAGCTGGTCGAATTCCAGGTCGTGTTTGGAGGAATGCTCATCGCCGTACCACCAGCACCAGTCGGAGCCCTCTGCGATGTAAATATGCTCCCAGGCCTGGGAAAGTTTATCCGGAGGGAGCACCCCTTCCTGCTCTTTAGCGACCAAAAAATCGCGGGTTTGCTTTAGCAAATCCCAGGCACGGTTATCCTCTTCCGCACCAATCCAGATATTAAAATTGGCATTAATCCAGCTCCCCGGGAAGAGATGATACAATTTGGGATTCTGAGATGATTGATCGAGAAACTCCCCGAAAGTACAGGAATTTAACAGTGGGTCTTCGGAAATCCCCTGGTAGAGTTTGCGCAGGAAGGGTCTGCCATCATCGGGATAATGCTCCCAGCAGTTCTCACCATCCAGAATAACCGATGCCACATACTGATGAAGTTTTTCCTCCCCGACTTCATCGACGATTCGCTTTCGCAAATTATGAAGTCGGGAGAGAAAATCTTCCACCGCCCGGTCTTCCTGCCAGTTGCTATACACAAACCCGATGGTATCGGACAGGTAATGATCCCGGAAAAAGATATGAATATTTCGCCCGGTGCCTGAAAAACAATGGGGCTGGTAAATGCGGTGGGTGGGGATCTTTTTCCCCATAGAGCGGGCTAAAATGGCTTCATCGGTGGCAATCCAGCGGATATGATGATTGGCAATCATCCGGGCAGCGGCTTCGGAAACGCTCCCCTCCGAGGGCCACATCCCTTCCGGTTTTCTGCCGAATAATGTTTCGAAATATTCCAACCCTCGCCGGATTTGCTCCTCGGCATCTTCCGGATGTGTAAACGGCTGCGACGGCAGGGTGATATCCGGGGTACTCTCCCGGGCGATATTGCTATCGATTAGCAAGGGCAAAATGGGATGATAAAACGGCGTGGTGGAAAGTTCGATCTGACCACTCTCCCACATCGTTTTGTGCATGGGGATGATGTCTTTGAGAATGTTGCGCGTTTCGCTGAGGAGCACCGTTTTGTCTTCTTCACTAAAATCATGTCCTTTTTTGAAGAGTGCCTGAATTGCCGGGCGCTGACGACTTACCTGACCAATCCAGGTGAGGTTATACCACACCTGCAAATCCCGGTAATCCCGGGCAGAAAAGCTATCCGCCCGCTCCGCTTCGAAAAGATAGCGGGCATCATACTTGTTTTTCATATACAACTCATAGTACCGGGGATAGGGTTTGATCATGTGCGGCACATTTGCCAGGAAAAAATTTTCCAGAATGGCGATTTTGTCTTCCGCCGTTAATTGATCCGCCGATTTCTCAGTGAGAATCCAGATATTATCCCGGGCGTCGTGATGCGCATAATCCTCTAACTGCAACAACAGCGAGGGCACCAGGTTAATGTTTTGCTTGATTTCCGGGAATTCCTTGAGGATCAACAGCATATCCAGGTAATCCTTGGTGCCATGAAACCGCACCCAGGGCATGTGGTAATATCCCCGGTTATTTTTATAATAAGGTTGATGTTGATGCCACAGAAACGCCACATTTAGTTTTGCTTTTGACATGGTTCAATCCTGTTGTATGTGTCATGACGTTCGAGTTTCTGTCTTCGCGTACCATCGTCAGATAAAGTAAAATACTAACATTTCTCACTTCGAAACGGTGAAGTTGCTGTTCAAACTGACGAAGGAAAACATTTCATAAATTCTTGAAAGATTTATGAGCACCTGTTTCTA
>CAYYGL010000191.1:0-9064 GCA_964471235.1 uncultured Calditrichaceae bacterium | reverse complement strand
ACCAGTTTGATTAGCGGTATTGCCACCATCGATCAGGGAGATTTCCCGGAATCGGACTTTAACGTGCTGATTCTCAATCCCGGAGATAACGATAAAGAAAGACGGTTTGAACAAATCCCGTTTGAGACAGAAAACGGCGTCACCACCTACCGGTTTCGGGAACTTCACCGTCAACCGAGCGATGCGGGAATTGCCCTGATTGCCGCCGGCGCCACTATCCTGTTGATTGATATTGCCTATGATTTTATCCACGGCATTCGCAAAATCGAGGAAAAGCGTGACCGGGTCCGCTACAAATACGGTCGGCAGTTACACCTTGGATTGACCCCACAAATTGAGCCGAACCGGAAATCCGTCGGGATGGGGCTGGCGCTCCGGTTTTAATCGGGTAACCATCCCACTTTAACATCTTCTTGCTGAGAAAGGAATTGCAAATGCATCGGTTAATCAACATACTCACCACAACCATGTCGGTCTGCGGAATGTTGCTGTATTCCTGCTCCCAAAAAACGCCCACCGATAGTAACAACAATGGCAACGGCAACCATACCACCCGCATCGTTTCGGCAAAAATTGTGGGACCTATTAAAAAGATACCCGGGATGGGCGACCTGTGGCTGAGCACCTGGGCATCCGATGACAACCTTTATATGTCATGGGGAGATGGCACCGGAATGGGAACTTGCTATCCCATTCCGGCAAATACCCCCAATCCGGACAGCGCCCTGACCATCAGCGGTTGCAATCCGGAGCCGGTGGTGTTTTGCGAAGACTTCTGCGGCGTTTTCCCCTGTGACGGTGTAACGCCCTATTCGCCCTGTGTGCTGACCCAGGCGGGCGTGTTCCGGCTGGAAGGTCCGGTAGCGGATTTTACCGGCTGCGAACGGGAGGATTGTATCCGCAGCATTCATATTCCGACCGGCATTCCCCAATTTGAATACGGTGTAGACCCTACCACCCGGCGGGGAGATAAACCATCTGCGCTCCTCTTTTATAACGGCACTCTCTACTGGCACGGTCATCAGTTTATGGTGCCGCCCCAGTACGGGTATATCGCCTATTCCACCGATATGGGCAACACCTGGACCGAAGTGCCCAATTCCCCCTGGACCGGAGACAGTAATTTCCGGGTGTTGATGCTGATAAATATGGGAAAAAATTACGAGCTGAATACCGACGGTTATGTATATGGCCTGGGCATTCACGGGGAGCTTAGCTGGCCGCCTGCCAATCAACAGGTGTACCTGGCGCGGGTGCCGAAAGACTCCATCGCGGTTTACACCGCCTACCGCTATTTCACCGGCGTTGATACTAACGGCGATCCCCGATGGTCTGCCGATCAGTTCAGCGCTGCCCCGCTGCCCACCCTGAGCACGATTGCCCTCGGCGCAGCCATGTATCATCCCGGGGCAAAAAAATACCTCTTCTTAGCAGTGCCGGAGGAAAATGGCGACCCCGCCCTGACGCTGTTCTATGCCGATGCTCCCTGGGGACCCTGGCGCATTGCCCAAAAATTTGACGGCGAAATCTACATCCCCGGCATCATCAGCAAAGATACCGGGCCCAACTCTTTTTACTTTACCGCTGCCGGGGGTGCCGGGGTGGGAGACAGCTATCAACTGATTATTGCTAAAATACAGATGGAAATTGAATAAGTCATCCGTACACGTTGTAACGCAAACTTAAGGAGATTTACTGATGTACGTGTTTTATCTTCAACAGTATTCCCGGCTGAGCAGGATGTGGATACTGCTGTTGATTGGCTTGTTTTCCATCCCTGTTCTGTCACAAAAATCAGCGCCATCCACCATCCAACCGGCAGTGGGAATCAACAAATTTGATCTCTTTTTGCAATACCTCGGTCGCAATGGCGGTGGAGCGGGTGGCGAAGCCTACCAGCGGGTTTCCAAAGCCATGGCAAAAAAAGCCATTATCGACGCAGCCCAGAGAGGTATCACCTATTTCCGGATTTCAGCCACCGGCTATGCACCCACGCAATACGGAGAGGCAGGCGACCTGGATTTATGGCTGTCAAATCCTGATGAATATTGGGCATTGTTTGACGAAATGATGGCAGACCTTGAAGGTAGCGGTATCCGAATTATCCCGGTGTTTGTTTGGAACGTGTTACAGTTTCCCGCCATGAGCGGCACCGAAACCGTTACGGACTTGATTACCGATTCCACCTCATGGTCATACCAGACCCTCACCCAATACATCACCGATTTCATTAATCGCTATCATGATCATCCCATGCTCTATTTTTATGAGTTAAGCAATGAATTAAACGATCATGCCGATATCAACTTTGTCGGTTATTCATGTTCGCATACCCAGAACTGCGTGGCAGGGAATTTTGTCACGGATGATTTAATCGCCTTCACCCGCCGGCTGGCAAATTTTATTCGTAACCTCGATCCCGACCATTTTATCTCTTCGGGGTTCAATTTACCGCGCCGAGCCGCAGCACACCTGCGCTTAACCCCGGACACCTCGGATTCCGGTGATTGGACCCCCGACTCCCGGGCGCAATTCCGGGCGCATCTGGGAGATATCCATCAATATGTGGATATCATCAGCATTCATTTTTACAACGGCATTGATACCATCATTGGAATGGATACCCTTCGCAGCAATTTACGATGGGGACTGACCGGCAGAACCAATGTGGAAGTTTTGGATGAAGTCAAATTTGCTGCCGATTCCCTGGGAAAGCTGCTGTTCATTGGCGAATTTGCCGATCAAGACCCTTTTATTACCCAGGATGAGCAGGTACTGTTTTCACAGGCGGTTTTGGATAAAATCGTCAATCTGAACATCCCTTTCAGCGCCCCTTGGATATGGGAGTTTTATCAATTCCAGCCTCATTTGTTTACCATTCATAACATCGAACCGGGATATTCTGATTTTTTTATCGAGAAGATCAAGGATACCAACCGGCAGTTGGGAAATATTGTTCCCGAACCACCGATTCCCGATTTGACACCGCCCCAGGTGGTGCTGGTCTGGCCTCTGGAAAATGCCGTGATCGACACAATGACCTTGATTGCCGCCGTCGCCAGCGATGATCACCAGGTAGCAAAGGTGGAGTTTTGGGTGGATAACAATGTTGAAGATGTCGTTTTTTCCCCTCCTTATCACTTTTGGTTTGATATGGGAACTCTTTCACCGGGAGAGCACATTCTTACCGCGGTTGCCTATGATTCTGCGGGTAACCAGGCATCCTTTTCCAGCCGGGTATTTCGCCCGGATATCACCTCCCTGCCCCCGGCGGAACCGCTTTCGGCATTCCGGCTGGGTCAGAATTATCCCAACCCGTTTAACCCGGTAACAACTATCACATGGTCATTGCCGGTTCCGGCAGCGGTAACCATCAAGCTATACGATGTTTTAGGACAGGAAGTGGAAACGCTTTTAAAGGAAGTTTCACTGAATCCCGGTTTACATCACTTGCAGGTGCAGGGTGATCAATTGCCCGGCGGGGTCTATTTTTATCGCATGACGGCAGTTGCGGCAAATTGGGAGTTTGTTGCCACACGGAAACTGATTCTATTAAAGTAAAAATTACAGGGGATGAACAATGTGTAGGTACGGTAAAATATTTTTGTTGATTTTCTTAGTTGCTGCCTGTAGCAAAAAAGAGATTAAAGCTCCTGTTGCGGAGGAATACCAGCCCCCGGACGGCGGTGCCAATCCCTTCACCCTTCTTTCGGCACGCAAGGTAGAGCAGGTTATCGGTGATACCGATTTTGAGACGTTCCAGCCTACTCATCAACTGACCGAAACCCGTTTCGGGCTTGCTCATACCGATCTGGGTTCCTCTTTTCAACACAAAGGCAAACTGTGGTTTCTGTTTGGCGACTCTGATCCGGAAGCACCCGGCTGGGACCCCTTACACGATGACGCCATCGCTTTTACCACCGCCACCAGTGTGGATCAATTTCTGCTCACTTTTCTCACCGATCCCAACAGCGGGCGGGGTTACCTGAACCCCCACATCATCTGCCCGGATCAAGGAGGAAGTGATTGCGTGGACCTGGGAGCACTGAATGTTCCCCTTGCCGGTGTGAGCGATGGAAACACCATGTTCATCTGGTTCACCACCGGTGGTGCGGAGCGCTCCCTGCTGGCGCGCTCCGATGATGACGGGCGCACTTATACAAAAGTCTATGATTTCGGAGAGACACATTTCATCGATATTGCCGCAAGCCTGTACCCGGATTCCATTCCCGGTTTACCTGCGTTAACAAACGACCAGTGGGTGCTCATCTTCGGCAGCGGAGACAACGAGCACCATCATGTCTATCTTGCTGCGGCGCCCCTGCAAAGCCTGCGGGATGGTGACCGTTCCGCTGTACGGTTCATGTCCGGCTTTGAGAGCACCACCCGGCTATCCTGGTCCAACCGGGAGGAAGATGCAGTTCCCATTTTCCTGATTGAGCACGGCGATGGTCCCGGCATCATGTCTGATATTCCCCATGGGTGGGGATTCGGAGAGCCCTTAGCGCATTATAATAACACCCTGCAATTGTGGGTGGCAACCTACAATTCGGCGCGCCGTACCATTCGCTTACGCACCGCCGAACATCCCTGGGGACCGTGGACGCAATCCATCGTTATCTTTGATCCCGCGGCGGATTATGGCAACGGACCCGCTTACGGGCGTTACATTGGAGACGACCAAACGCCCCATTTAGGCGGTCAGGGGGAATTGTACGGGCCGTATGTCATCGAGCCGTTCACCCGCATTACCCGGGAAGGAATCATTAAATTGTACTGGTTGCTCTCACCCTGGCAGCCCTACACGGTTCTGTTAATGGAAAGCACATTGCAATGGAAATAGGAGCAAACAGGATGCAAAGAAACATATTTTTCCTCATGTTCTGGTTTTGGTTAATGTTGACATTTATCATCACCGCCCGGGTACCCACCTACCCGGTATCGGAGCCGCAGGTAATCGAATATCCGGACAGCCTGGTGGTTCTTTTTCCGCAGCAGGTCGGCATTGTGCTGGATCGTCACCCGGGGATGTTCATGACCCAGATCGCCCGGTTGTGGGTGGGCAGCCGGGAGGTGCTCTCCATGCCCCCGGGGTATGAGTTACCCCCTGCCCTGGTGATGCTCAGTGAGGACCCCGTCGGCGGCATTACCGATTGGACGGATTACTTACTCCAACGGGAAGCCAACAACTACCAGTGGCCCCCGGTGGGAGGACGGAACATGTGGCTGCACGCCTTAGACACCTCGGCATACCTGGGTTATCACATTGATGGCGATACCGTGAGCATCGATACCCGGGTGATGGTTGGCGATTCCGTGGGAAATTTACAATGGCTTTTTGTGCCGGTGGCAGCCGGTCTGGGCTTGCAGTCCTACAGCGGAATTGGTTGGAAAATCCGCCTGCAGGGCATTCAACTGGCTACCTGGTTTCATATCGTTGAACCGGTGAACCCCGGCCAGGGCAACTGGGTTTTTGCCCAAAGGTGGGGCAAATGGTTTGAGAGCCAGGTGGGGTCCGGGGAACCGTTTAATATGCCCTTACAGGGATATTTTTCCGACATGCAGCCATTTTATTTTGCCGGTGGCGGGCAGGAAGTAACGGTAGGCTGTTTTGAAGACATCATCCCGGCTTTAACCGAAGCCCAGGAAGAATCCGGGCGGCAATTTTTGATATGGTATATCCCCTTGGGAACCGGGCAGGTGCGCGAAACACCCCTGAAGATGTGGGTGGTCAATCCGCAGGGAACCTCCGGCAAATGGGCAGCCGTGGATGAATGGACCCATGTATATAACACCCTGGCTACGGCATACAATAACCGGCTGGGGCTGGGCACGACCATTCCCAAACCGACGATTTTTTGGGGGGCGCCCGACGATGATTATTTTTCGCAGTATCATAACGGTGAAATCGACACCTTCTGGCTGGATGCCTTTCGGGAAAATGAGTTGCCGGTGCTGGCAGACTCGGGATTTCGGGTGATCTTTTTCCATACCCCCTGGGAAAGCGATGCCGATCATCCCCAAACCGATTACCTGCCGGGGAGCGGGTGTTGGGGATCGGGAAATGCACCCTGGAGTTTTGCCACCAGCCCTGCCATCGGCGGGGAGTCCGCCATGCAAATGCTGATCACCCATGCCCACAATCGGGATGTAAAAATTGTATTGTGGTCTTCCCCGGGGCATCTCTCCAATTCTTCGCCTTTACTGGTACAACATCCGGAATGGATTAAATGGCGCTATACCGGCGTGCCGGAAGACTTCGACTACGGCGATGTGACCGGCACCAGCCAGCACAGCGGCTACTTCGATTATGCCATCCAGGAATACAACCGTACCTTCTCCGAGTTGGGTTACGATGGCATCTGGCAGGACTCTTATCTCACCTTCGGGGTTCTGCCGGATTATCGCGAACGACAGCCGGTTCCCCCGCTGGAACGCACCCTTGCCATGCAGCAGGAATTCTGGCGTATGGGTATGACGGAAATTTATGTGGAAGGCTGTGGTCCCTTCGGGCTCTCTACCGGTGGATTCGGGCATGAACCGCCCATTCCCTCTGATCTCGACCCGATCCGAAATAAGGAGTACGGATTGTATCGATATATCGCGGATGTGTACCCTGAACCCGCAGCGTATTATCGTGCCCTTGCCTCCGGTGGCGTTATCGGCGTGGCAAGCCTGGAAGAGCTTCGGAATTTACCGGCAGACTCCATTGCGCTCATTGTGCAGGCAAATCAGGATTACCTCCGGGTTATGGACCGGATGGCGCATCGTAAGCTCATCGCTTCCGACAATACATGGCAGGGCGTGGAATGGCGCAACGACAATGGAAGCGCCGTGGTACTGTTTGCCTTTGATGCTTTTACTTATCCCACCGGGGTGGGTACCGTGGTACAGGACATTACTACCGGGGAAATTTTTACCGTCAATGGGGCACTGACCACGGAACCCTTTCATACCTACCTGGTGGGCGACACCCTGACCGGGAACGAACCGTATCCCCCCTTTTCCTTTGAATTACAGCAGAATTATCCTAACCCGTTCAATGGGGAGACCACCCTGCGCTATCAACTTCCGCAGGCAGGTCGGGTTACCCTGAACATTTATAACATCCTCGGTCAACGGGTCCGTACCCTGTTTGACGGCTCACAAAAAGCCGGGTGGCATCAGTTGAAGTGGGACGGTCGAACCGATACCGGGCGGATGGCAGCGAGTGGGGTATATTTTTATCGATTGCGTTTAAACCGGGACCAGGCTGAAACACGTAAAATGCTGCTTATTCAATAAACAGTTTTATTTCGAGTGGAGGAGAAAAAGATGAAAAAAATTTTCACGACTATCGGGTTTATTTCCGGCTTTACCATTTCTCTTTTCGGGCAAATTTCACTCACGGATCTGCCGGAAGCCCCGCCGAACGCCCTGGTTTTCTATCAAAATCTTGGCACGCAGCTTAAGCGGATTCAGCCGGTTCAAAACTCTCCGAAACATCCCACTCCTGTTCCCGGAGACCTGGTGGTCGGGCAAACCGATCCCAACGAAGTGGTTACCATTACCGGCAATTTCTACCAGGACGGCAACATCTTCATCGTCAATAACGGCACTCTGAACCTCAATAGTGCCGATTTTCAACTAAACGGCGATATTTTCATTATGGGAACCGGCACCATGAACATCATCGGGGGAACATTCACCGTCATGATGGATTACGCCTATGAACATCAGGCATTAGTGCTGGAAAACGGTTCTCTGCAACTCGATGGAGTGGATTTTCAATCCAGCGGGCAGAGTTGGGGATTTGCAGCTATCGATAGCGCCCGGCTGATCCTGCGCAATTCACAGGTCTCTAACGGGTTCATCACTCATAGCTACTTTGGTCAAGCCACCGCACAAATCGAAAACACCCAATTGCCGGGGGAATTTCTCTGTTTTGGCAATAATGACCTGCAATTTCGCAATGACGACTGGCTGTTATTCTGGACCGTGTTGTTTGATTCCAGCACTATCGATATTTCCCTGCCGGAGGATTCCCTGCTCACCGGCTGGGTGCTGAATGATAGTTTACCCACCGCATCCGGTATCCCCTATTCGGTAAGCATTGATAGCTGTACCAATGTCAACTGGGGATTGATATCTCAATCCGGCTCGGATGGCACCTTCCACAATACAAAATTTCGGGTGATTGGCTTGATGTTCAACCAGCCGGATTCCATCACTGTCGAAAACATTACCAACGGCTCCCATCATGTGGACGACATTGTTGCCGTGCCGGATCGGAATTTACACCTGGTGAACACCGATGTGGAAACCTGGAATTTTTACCCTTCCGCCAGCTCTAATATTACCGTGCAAAATTGTGTCTTCGGGGAATTGTTAGGGCTCGATAGTTCACAGGTTCAGATTTTTAATTCCCTGTGTGATGGCAGTGGCGGCTATCTGGGGGTGCAGAGTAAAGCGGAGGTGCTCGTCTTCCAATCCTTAATCAACTCCCAGGTGATTGCCATCGAGAACGGGTTAATGATCGGTTTGTACTCCGCTTTCTCGGGATCGGAAATCGTTTCATCCGATTTCTCAATCATGTTGTTGTTGAATACGCTACGGTTTGTAGACCCCCTGGCAACGGATGGTGCGGCAATCTTTGAAGGATTGATGCCCCCGGTGGAAGGGTATACCAACAGCACGGTTCCCATCATCGGTACCGCGCAAATTATTGCCGGACCGGGCAGCCCTTTACAGCTCACCGGGTATAGCGTGGAATATGCCGATCCGCAGCATCCGATCTGGCAGCCGACGGACGGTTTCCACCCCAACACAGTTATAGATGACACTCTAACGCTGTGGAACACCGACAGCTTGTCTCCCGGCGCCTATCTTTTGAAACTAAACCTCTTTCACAATTTCGGAGATTCCATCTCCCTGCAATCGTCGGCATATCTGCAGGAGCAACTCACCGGTATACCCGGCACGAGCACCGATGGTATTCCCGATCACTTTGCCATGGAACAAAACTACCCAAATCCGTTTAACCCGGTGACAACAATCAGCTACCAGCTTGCCGCAAACAGCACCG
>CAYYGL010000190.1:0-9327 GCA_964471235.1 uncultured Calditrichaceae bacterium | reverse complement strand
CATTGGGGCAGGAATCCCCTAATCTTTTTTGATTTGTGCAATGTGTCATGCGCCCGGAATAAATCCCTGTAACTGCTCCCCAGCCCTCCCCTTCCAAAGGCAGGACTGTTGCATCTTTTTGAACTCATCCCCTGGTATAGCCACCCCTTTGGGGCAACCCCCTTCTCTTACAAAAAGAAGGGCTCCCGGGGGATGAGTTCCTTATTGCCCCTGCTTCTCTTTCTAACAGAATACAACAGCCCTGCTTACGAAGGGCAGCGTTTGGGTGGGATTCGTCCCGGTCTGTGGAGTTATTTACCTGAATAATTACGAAGCGCGGATTTAAGAAGTGGAGAAAGGAGAGGAAAAGTGAGGGAGTTGACCGTGAGCAGTGATTGAATGGTCCGGAAGGTAAGAAATGATAGAGCAGGGAGCCCGGTAAAAGGGCAGAAGAAAAGTGAAGCCGGCTGGCGGGCAATGGCTTCCATCCCGATGTGCGGATACCGGGTAGATTGGGTGGGACAAAAATGCAGAAAGGCGAAAGCCGTTTTTCTGAGTTCATTGAAGGAAGTGTATGGAAGACGTTCTTCAGGAAGGGCGAACATAAACCGGCACGGCACTGCATGGCTCTCCCCAGAAAATTCGTTTGGCATGAGGAGCAATATGGGCAACCAGCACCAGATATGCCCACACCGGAATGGGCACCCGATCGCATCCCTGGATGACCACCTTGGCGTCTTTAAATTCTTCCGCCCAGTTGATTGATGAAATTTTTTCCCGGAAACTCTGCTCCTTCAGAATGCCATTATCCAGAAAATCCATGATATCAATGGTTTTCGTCTTGGGAGTTTTCACTTCTGCCATCCTCAATTCTCCTTAGGCTGAGAAGGATTGACCGCAACCACAGGTGCGCTGGGCATTGGGGTTATTCCAGACGAAGCCGGACCCATTTAATCCATCGGTAAAATCCAGTTCACTCCCGTTTAAATACATGCCGCTGAAAACATCGATGAAGAGTTTCACATCCCCGAATTCCAAAATATTGTCATTGGGCAGGGGCTGTTCGCTAAATTCCATGTAATAACTTAACCCGGAACACCCACCGGATTTTACCCCAATCCGCAAGCCATGCCCCTCTTTGCCTTCTACCTGCATCAGTTTCCGGAGCTGTTTAATCGCTTTTTCCGTTACGGTGATATTTAATTCGGTATTGACCATTGCTGTTCTCCGTTTAATTGTTTGCTGTTTTAGTTACTTTTTAACTTACTCACCTTATTGGGATTCCATTATGAGATGTCCCACAAAACCCGACTAAAAATATCGGATTTATAATTAAATCGTTTTCAGGGGAGATGTCAAGGGAAAAATTGTAGGGTTGGGGACCCGTTTTTTGGGGCGGGAGGGGTTGGGTGAGGTTAAAACGCCCACTTAACCATGAATAAGGTCTAATAATGGGTAACGCTTTATCCATTGATTTACTTCTTCGAGGGAATCCATCACCCGGTAAGCCAGTTTACGGATATCATCTTCCGGAGGTTTGATGTCCGGAATCATGATTGCAGGCATTCCCGCCCGATGGGCAGCCAGGATCCCTGCGTCGGAGTCTTCTAACACCAGGCAATTTTGCGGAGGGGTTTGCAGCTTTTCTGCGGCAAGTAAAAAGATATCCGGCGCCGGTTTTCCATGGGCAACCTGGTCCCCGGTAACAACAACCCGAAATCGTTCCCAAAGCCGGTTGGCTGTTAGACGCTGCCGGGCGGCTTCCTGAACCGTGGAGGTCGCCACTGCCAACGGAACTGAGAGAGCCTCCAGGGTATCCAGCAACTCCGGCAAACCCGGCTTCACAGGGTACCCATGCTGTTGATGAAATTCCCGGGCGATTTCCAGCCGCCGTTGGCGAATCTCCCTGAATGGAAAGTGTTCACCAAGGGCATTCCGAAAAATACGTTCCGAATCCGGCACCGTTCTTCCCAAAACCTGGACGTATATCTCCTCCGGGATATCGTATCCCCATTCCTTACCGGCTTGCAGCCAGGCTTGCCGGGCAATCGCCTCGGTTTCCAGCATTAAGCCGTCCATATCAAATATGACCGCTGCAATGCTATTCATCTGTTTCTTTCTGACGACTTTCCAGAAAAAAGTTGAGTAGAAAATTCTGTTCCGGCGGGGTCAAATCGAATCGGAGGCTCGCTTCGTTTACCAATGACGATAGGGAAGCCTCCGGATTGGCTTCTATTTCTTGGGAAACCCATTTAATGGCTTTTCGAACCGATTCCCCGGTGGGCATAATTGAACTCATTATTAATATCCTTTCTTTAAACAGCCCCAAAGAATTAAATTAGCGTGATTGATACTTTTGACGTATACTCATGTTTTACAAAATTTGTTGCCTTCGTCGAATCTGTTCTTGCAAGGAAATCCTTGTCAATTAAATGGCAGTCTTTTACATTTATGTCTTTGGGAAACCCCGGTATTGGCATGGGGCTTCATCACCGGTGAACAGGGATATGAGCCCCGACTAGTAAATTGGAGACATACCCCATGCTGAAAAAACCATTCTTACACTCACTAACCGATAAACTACCGGTATTTCGGTGAACACCTGATCGATTCGGTGCTTAAAATATGGAAAAGAAAAAAGAAAACCAAAAGAATATTTCTCATCCGGCTTCCCGAATATGGGGATTCCCGACCCCTCTGGTGATGGTAGGGTTGTATCTGCTGATCGCTGCGGTCTGGATTTTGTTTGCCGAAAGCATCTTGAGTGAGGTGATCGGGCATACTTCCCTCTCGGGCTTAATTAAAATCATTCGGGTGTGGTTCCCGGTCGTTATAACCGCCTTGCTGGTATATCTTCTGGTGAAGCATGAAATTCGGGTATTTAAGGAATCTCAACAGGCGATAAAAGAGAGCGAACGAAAGTATCGAACCTTGTTGGAATCTGCCTCGGAAGGTATTATTGTGGTAAACGAATCCGGTATTATTGAGATTGTGAATGCTCGTACCGAGGAGATTTTTGGATACAGCCGGGAAGAATTGCTGGGGAAAAGTATTGATTTATTGCTTCCGGAGGGATTGCGGGGCGTGCATACGCAACATCGCCAAAATTACTTAATGGATTTGAAACGCCGGGCAATGGGGCAAGGGAGAGATATAAACGCCCGGCGGAAAGACGGGAGCGAGTTTCCGGTAGAGGTGAGTCTGAGTGCCATTCAGACGGACCAGGGGATTTTGATTTTTTGTTTCATTGTGGATATTACGTTTCGTAAAGAGAGTGAACGACAACTTCGGGAAAGCCAGCGCCGACTGGCAACGTTGATGAGCAATTTGCCCGGCATGGTGTATCGCTGTAAAAACCGCAAAAAGTGTCCCATGGAGTTTGTCAGTGAAGGCAGTTTGGCATTAACCGGTTACCAGCCGGAAACTTTTCTGAAAAACGGCGCCATAACCTATGATGAACTGATTTACCCGGAAGACCGGGAAAGAGTCTGGAAAGAAATCCGGAAAGCTTTACGAAAAGGCACGGCATTTCAATTGGAATATCGAATTAAAGATGCTGCCGGAGAAGAAAAATGGGTGTGGGAACAGGGGCAGGGAATACGGGATGATAACGGCAACATTGTTGCCATAGAAGGGTTTATTACCGACATTACCGAGCACAAGCAGGCGGAAAACCTGGCGAAACAGCAGGAACAGCAGTTGTTGCAAGCAGATAAGATGGCAACCCTGGGTGTATTGGTCTCCGGTGTTGCCCATGAGATTAATAATCCCAACAATTACATCCTGCTGAACGGCAAAATACTTGCCCGGGTGTGGAAGGATATCCAATCCATCCTCCGGGAGCATTACCAGGAGAGTGGCGATTTTTTGATGGCGGGAATGCCTTACAGCAAAGCTCACAAGAAAATTGCTCAATTGATCCATGGTATCACGGAAGGTGCCGAACGCATCCAGAAGATTGTGCAGAGCTTAAAGGATTTTGCCAGACAGGACCGGGGAGACTTGAATCAATTGGTAGATGTGAATAAGGTGGTGGAGTCTGCTATCATCATCGTGCAGAATTTAATCAAGAAATCAACGGAGCATTTTACGGTAGAATATGGCGAGAATATTCCGCCGGTAAAAGGGAATTTTCAGCAATTGGAGCAGGTGGTAATCAATTTGCTAACCAACGCCTGTCAGGCACTTTCCGGCAGCGGAGGGGGATTGAGTATTCGAACCGAATTTGAAGCATCGAGCCAACGGATTTTCATTACGGTAAAAGACGAGGGCAGCGGAATTTCTCCGGAAAACATGAAGCATATCATGGATCCGTTTTTTACCACCAAACGGGACAGCGGGGGAACCGGGCTGGGGTTATCGATATCCTATAACATCGCCCGGGCACACCAGGGTAATTTGAGGCTGCAATCTCAACTGGGGGAAGGCACGACTGCCGTGTTAACCCTCCCCGCCTTAAGAAACCAAAAAAGCGATGAAGTGGCGTGAATATCACCCACCGATTGAAAACTCCCTGGAAAATCTCTATATTATATATTCTGATAATATAAAAATGCCAATTACGGGTTGAGCTTAAATGACCAAATTCAGTGCATTTTGGAAGAAGATTCCTGCTCCGAAGGGAGGCTTTGCTCCGGATGCAGGGGGCTCCAGGTTAAAATCACAGCGATATTTTTCAACTCGTAACTCGCATTAAAAGTGGGAATGCGATTCAATGAAAAAGGTACAATGATGCGTCAACATAAATTTCCCATCCATCCCTTACTGTTAATTGATGACGAGGAACAGTTTTTACTCAGTGCGGAAATGACCCTGACTTCCCGGGGGATCAACAATATCATCGCTTGCTCAGACAGCCGGAAGGTGCTCTCGATTTTAGCGGAACAAACGGTATCTATGATTTTGTTGGATATGATCATGCCCAATCTGCCCGGCTGGAAGCTGTTGCCCAAAATTACCGAGGAATACCCCGATATTCCGGTGGTGGTGCTCACGGCTCTGAATGAAGTGGAAACCGCCGTGAAAAGCATGAAACAGGGGGCGTTTGATTACCTGGTAAAACCGGTTGATGAAGAACGGCTGATATCCGCAGTAAAACGGGCGCTGGATTTTCGGGGAGTACGCTATGAAAACCGGATGTTGAAGAAGTATTTGCTGAGTGACGAACTGGAGCATCCGGAAGCATTTTCTGAAATTATTACCCGAAATGCCGCCATGCGCTCTATTTTTCAATATGTAGAAGCCATTGCTCATAGTCCTTTGCCGGTACTGATCACCGGTGAGACCGGTGTGGGAAAGGAGTTAATCGCCCGGGCAATTCATCAACTGAGTGAGCGGGAAGGTGAGTTTGTGCCGGTGAATGTTGCCGGGGTGGATGACCAGTTGTTTTCCGATACGCTTTTCGGGCATAAAAAAGGTTCCTTTACCGGGGCAGATCGGGATCGAAAAGGGTTAATTGAACAGGCAAGCGGCGGCACCTTGTTCCTGGATGAAATCGGCGACCTGGGGATGGAATCTCAGGTAAAATTGTTACGGCTGCTCCAGGAAGGCAAATACTATCCGATTGGCTCCGATGAAGCCCATATCAGCACCGCCCGGGTGGTGGTTGCCACCAACAAAGACCTGGGGCAATTACAAAAAAACGGAACGTTCCGGAAGGACCTCTACTATCGTCTGCAAACCCATTTGATTTACCTGCCGCCCCTGCGGGAACGAAAAGAAGATATTCCGCTGTTGGTAAAGCATTTCTTGCGTAAAGCCGCTCAAACATTGAATAAGAAGGAACCCACTCCGCCCCGGGAATTGTTTACCCTGCTGAGTACCTATCATTTCCCCGGGAATATTCGGGAATTAGAGGGAATGATTTTTGATGCAGTGAGTCGTCATAAGTTCGGGGTGCTCTCCCTGGAAGCCATCCGGGAAAAAATCGGTCATACCGAAGGACCGTCCACCCCGCAGATGTTTGCGGAAGATGAGCCTTCTCGTGATGAGGAGGAGCAGATTATTTTTCCGGAGCGCCTTCCCACTTTGAAGGAGACCGAACAACTGGTGATAGAAGAAGCGCTCCGCAGAGCCGGGGGAAACCAAACCATTGCTGCCCAACTGCTGGGTATCAGTCGCCGGGCGCTGAATAATCGCCTGAGCCGGGCCCGGAAAGGGAAGGATTGAAGTTTTGTAACTATTCAGCTTTGCCTGCAAATTTTTTGCAGACTTCATCCATTCCGAATTTATCTTTCCGATTGTATCCATTCCGGTTGTTCCGAACGCTTAAAGCTGGGGTGTTTGGGCAATCTTTTGTTGATTATCCCACCGATCAGGAGCCGAATGGCTCCCTCTTTTTGTTCTTTCCTGAACCTGTTTGTCAATGATGGCAAGAAATGGGGCGCTTTTTGAAAGTCTCAGACGGCAATTGAGAGATTCCGCTGAAACGGATGCTCTTCATTTTAAACGCAACATTGAAAAAGAAACAGCCGTAACTTTAAAAGAGTCTCCTAAACATACCTCCTCCAAAAAGCCGTCGGTTCGTAAGGATTGACGGCTTTTTGGCTTAAGCGGGAAATCGGATGCCGGTGGAAATGGGGAACGAACAGGGATTTTCGGGGAGAATCCCCTTTTTTGAAAATTCCGTGACATTACTCTTTAGGAGCACCAACGGCGCAAGCACCAACGGCGCAAGCATGTGGGGGTTACCCTATATGGCTAAAAATAAAATTCGGCTTTAAGGAACACGGCATCGGCATAATACCAATATTCGCTAAACGGGTCGCCGTAAGTTAGTAAAGCCCCCACGCCTACTTCCAGGTCTTCCAATGCCGAAAAAGTGGCGGTTAACAGAAAGAAACCGCTGCCATCCACCAGGTTGGCATTATAGCCCACGCCGGTGTTCAACAACGCATAGGGCTGCCAGGTGAGTTGGGCAAAAAGATATTCCTGGTTCAAATTAATAATCTCCCCCCGAAAGAGTGCTGGTAAATCATATTCAAATTTCTGACGGCTGCCCTGCCCGTTGTGCTGGTATTCGAGCAGTCCGTAAATTTCCCCGGTAAACTGGTAATCGATACCGAAAATATAACGGGTATAGTTTTTATGAAAGCTGGTGCGATCCAGAACCATAATTCCCTCGCCGCGCACCCCGGCTTTCCATAAATTTCCCGCAAAATCGCCACCAAAGAGAATTTGCTCATCAAAGTAGCCGCTCACCAGAGAGACATCATATCCCCGGTAATTGCTGCGAAGACGAATGCCCCCATTGGTCTTTCGGAAGCGGGATTGAGGATTGACCACCACTGTCAGGTCGCTAAAATTTCCGAGATAAAATTGAACGGTTACCAGGTCTGCTCCATCTTTCTCTATTTTTTCAAAAGAGGCGGGATTGATGGGGTTGAACAGGTCGGTGGGATTCCAGACTCTGCCGGTGCCCCAGGTAACTCGCTGTCTGCCCACCACAATTTTCCCGAAATCAAATTCCTGTTGAAAATAAAGCCGATCGATGAAATGCACCACAGTTAGATGGGTTTCGGTAATCGGCTGCCAGCGCAGGGAAAGGGTTTGTCGATTGGTTTTGTCGGGAAGTTCCCCGAAAGTGAAGGGGGTGTTCTGGTATAAAGCATCAATCTCATAGGCAAGGGAAAGCCGGGAAAATTCTCCAAAATGAATAACCGGTCGTAAGCGTAAGCGGGTTAAATTGGAGTATAGATGGTCTCCAATTCCCCAGAAACTGCCGGCAACCTGCTGGTAAGTCGGCAGGTCAATCACATACCCGGAGAACCCGGCAGTGGTTTGGGAAGCTCCGGGTAAAGAGAAAAATCCTACCCAACCGATGCTCCAAAGGAGAATCCATTGAATTACTATGGCATTACGGTATATTCTCATGTTGTATATAAGTTGTCTTGGTTGTTATCAGAGCCATGCGATAATCCCCTGCAAAATCGAGGGCGTTTCTGCTCATTTAACCGTTTTATCTTCCACGATTACCCCATCATGCAGCCAGAGCAGCCGTCGGGCACGGTCAATAACCTGTGGGTCGTGTGAGGAGAAGACAAAGGTAATGTTTCGTTGTCGGTTCATCTCTTCCATCAGGTCTAATAAATCCGAGCCGGTTTTGGAATCCAGATTTGCGGTGGGTTCGTCTGCCAAAACCAGGGACGGATTGGTCACAATAGCCCGTGCCACAGCCACCCGCTGCTGCTGCCCGCCGCTCATCTCGTTGGGGCGCTTACGGGCTAATTCAGCAATGCCCAATTCTTCCAGCACTTTCATCGCTTTTTCCCGGCGTTCTTTTTCCGGAATTCCCAACAACATCATGGTAAATTCAATGTTCTCCAGGGCAGAGAGCACCGGAATCAGGTTGTATGCCTGAAACACAAAGCCGATTTTATGCAGGCGCAGTTCACCCAGCTCATTCCGTTTTTTTTGACTGATGTCCTCACCTTCCAGAAACACCTTCCCCCCGGTCGGCTTGTCCAGCGCCCCGATAAGATTCAACAGGGTGGTCTTGCCAGAGCCGGATGGTCCTGCGATTACCGTGAATTCTCCCTTGACGATTTTGAGAGAAACACCTTTCAAGGCATGAACCGGCACCCCATTGTCCCGGTAAGTTTTCTCCAGATTCTCGGTTCGGATGATTTCCATAACCACTCACCTTAAATTATATTTGTCCGAAAAGAATGTCGGAACTCCTTAAATTTTGATTCCTTCAATTTTTATCTTTTTCAAACAAGTTTCAACGTTCCGTTTTATACATAGCGGATGGCTTCCACTGGTTCCAGCCGTATTGCTTTGACAGCCGGGTAGACAGCCCCGATGACCGATATAAACGGTATCACCAGCAGGGCGCTGAGAATGCTTTCAAGAGTGAGCACCGGGTAGATCACTGTACCCGCCCCAAAGGCTTCCAATCCGGCGGAAAACATCGCCAGGTCCACTCCGGAATGGGAGAGGGGCAGGTAGAGCAGGTAACCAACGATAAAACCGATGATGGTTCCGAAGGCGCCCAGAATGAACGCTTCAATCAGTACCATCGCAAACACCCGGCTGTTTTTCATCCCGATCGCCATTAATACCCCGAACTCCTGAATCCGTTCAAAAACCGACATTAGCATGGTGTTGATAATCCCGAAAATCATGGCAATGGCAATAATCGCATAAAAAATGAAGATAGACTCTTTGTAAACATCAATCTGTAGTACCAGCAATGGGAGCAGTTCCTGATAAGTCAATACCTCGTAATCTGTACCAAGGGTATTCGAGAGGTCCCTTTTGATGGTGCGGTTTTTGTCCGGGGTGGTGCTGATCACTGCAAACTCGGAGACACGATCGCCGTATTGGAGCATCTCCTGGGCATTTTTA